>NVWM01000010.1 GCA_002733665.1 Lutibacter sp. | reverse complement strand
GGCATCGTTTACGTTTGAGTTTGTGTTTGAAGCGTCGTTATCATCACAATCTTCGCTTGTTGGAACACCATCACAATCGGCATCGTTTACATTAGAGTTTGTATTTGAAGCGTCGTTGTCATCACAATCTTCACTTGTTGGAACACCATCACAATCGGCATCGTTTACATTTGAATTGGTATTAGAAGCGTCGTTGTCATCACAATCTTCACTTGTTGGAACACCATCACAATCTGCATCGTTTACGTTTGAATTTGTGTTTGAAGCATCGTTATCATCACAATCTTCACTTGTTGGAACACCATCACAATCTGCATCGTTTACGTTTGAATTGGTATTTGAAGCGTCGTTATCATCACAATCTTCACTTGTTGGAACACCGTCACAATCTGCATCGTTTACGTTTGAATTTGTATTTGAAGCGTCATTATCATCACAGTCTTCCGAAGTTGGAACACCATCACAATCTGCATCGTTTACGTTTGAGTTTGTGTTTGAAGCGTCGTTGTCATCACAATCTTCGCTTGTTGGAACACCATCACAATCGGCATCTGGTTCTTGTCCAGGGTTTGCACTTGTTGGGCAGTTGTCACAAGCATCAGCAACACCATCATTATCTGCATCTGGTCCAACGGTTATTACATCAGAATTATTCCCTGTATAAGCTGTTGAAGCTCCAGTTACGAGTCCATTAGTATTATTATATCCAGTTCCGTCGACTTCACCATCGTTGTTAGCATCAATATGACCAGCTTCAATAGCATCATTACAGCCATCATTATCAGAATCTTCATCTAAATAATCCTGAGTTCCATCATCATCACTATCTGGTGCCGAACAAAAAACCATACCTCCAAGAACACCTATTCCTCTACCAGTAGGATCTGCTAATCCACCAATTTCTTCATAGTTAATTGTAACAACACTTATTGGTTCTGTAAAAATAACTTTTACATCTCCAGTATTTGTATTAGATGAATTTCCTGCTCCAGTATACGATTCTGCAACATTTCCAGAAGCTGTAACCGTAGCAGATGTAGTGTTAACAACCTCTATAGTAGGATTTCCAGAATTTGAAGTTATGATCACCCTATCAATGTTACCACCTCTTTCATCAATATCAGAAATTAAAAATTCAAAATTATCTACTGGATTACTAAATGTAATTGTTATTGTTACAAGAGAAGTCCCTTGATTTGCATCAGGATCGAAGAACACACCTAATTGTGGTATTCCTCCAAAATATTGATTATCAATTTGAGTACCACCAAAAGCATTTATATCTCCAGATGCACTCGTAGACACATCAATTGTTACATTAGTATCAGGCGCTATATTAATTAAGGTTGCATTATCAACACCAGTTGTCCAAAGCCAAGGCGATGTTCCCCAGTTATCAGTTTGACCGCAAGAATATCCTTCATTAACATCTGTAATCCCATCATTATCATCATCTTCATCACAACTATTATTAATTCCATCAGCATCAGGATCATTTGTAGTAACTATTCCTACAGTTGCTCCATCTGTACAAGAATTTCCTGAAATCAAGATTGTTGCTACAGCTGTAGTACAAACTGTATTATCTGTAGTTAAGCAAATTTGATAAGTAACATTATATGTTGCAGGAGTAGCACCTGATGGCACATTGATAGTTCCGTTATTATTAATAGTGACACCAGTTAATCCACCGTTTGCAGAAATACTTATATTATTGTTAATATTAGAGTTAGTTGCTGCATTACCATTTGCAGTATCTGTTCCAGAACCATTATCTAGAAACACACTTGGTGTTGTTCCTGCAGTTCCTGCCTGAATAGGCGTTCCTGTAAAGTCATCATTCTCAGCATTGATATTAGGTACAACTAGTATTGTTGCAATAGCATTATCACAAAGTGCTGTATCGCCAGCTTCGCAGATTCTATACTCAATGCTATAAGTTCCTGGTGTTGCTGTATTAGGTATATTAATCGTTCCATCACTATTTATTGTTGCACCAGATCCATCTGCATTTACAATAGAAACATCTACTGAACTTGATGTTACAGTTGTTCCGTTAAGTTCGTCATTTACAAATACAGTAGTAGTACTCCCTGCAATTCCTGCCTGAAAAGGCGTTGAAGTGAAATTATCATTTACTGCATCAATTGACACAGGATTGGTAAAAGATATAGGTTGAAATGCTAATCCACAAAACCTAGCAGTTGTAGAGCTACCAGAGTCTCTCAGCACTCCTGCCCTGTAAAAAAAGTTTGATATGCTAGAATACTCAGTTTGTGCCAACCATCTAGAATTAGCTGTAATTCCAGGGTTTACTAGATCGGTAGAAGATTCAAATCTACCAGATGGAATGTAATTTAGCTCTGTAGGATTATTTACTATATAACTTCCAAAATTAGAAATAACAACATATTCCCTAAGGTTTCCATTATTACCATCAACGTCATATGCATAGGCATTTAACTCAATACTAATTGGAATAGAATTATTTGAATTTAAGACAAATTCAAAAAAGAATTCGATATAAGCACCATCAGCAGATCCATTGACAATTGTTGATCCATTTAACTGAATTGTTGGATTAAAATCTGAAACTCCCGAACCAAGAATTGAACCATTATCATCAAGCGTAGTCAAAGAACACGCTAGTGAATTTGTAATGGTAACTAGTGCGTCTACATCAATTCCTCCAGGAGCTATAGTAACATTTTGAAAACGATATTGTGTACCAACCGCAAGATTTGCTCCTCCATTAACAATTGTTGGGTTTTGAAAATTTAAAGTTTGCTGTGCTTGCACATTTGTATTAACTACAAATAGCATAAGAAATAAAATGCTATTAATTAATTGAAACGAAAATTTGGAAATTGTTTTCATAGGCAAAACATTAAAAAGAACAGAAGTACATTCTGAATATAGATTGGCTTTAATAAATCTGGACATAATTTAGTAGGATTAAGTTTTTAAATTAACTTAATTAGTCGGCGAAAATAAATAATGTAACTAGTAGAAAAACATAAAATGTTCTGAATTAGAGAAATAGTGTTCCAAACATTGTTTTATCTAAGTATTAAACGTTTAAGTAGGTGAAGACCATTTTACTGGTTATAAAAAAGTTAAATTAAATTGATTTTCTTCAGAAGGTTTTCTCTGTATTTTTTTCCAATCGGAATGACTTCTTTATTGATTCTCAATGAAGAATTATCAATTTGTTCTAAATAGTCTAAATTAATAATGTAACCACGATGCACACGAATAAACTTTTTACTCATTTTTTTAATAATATCGTTTAGACTTACTCGTAAGACTTGCGTTTTATTATCTTTTAAAACAATCTCTACATATACGTGAGAGCTTTTTAAATAGAGAATATCTTGAAATAGTAATTTTGAAAACACTCCTCTATCTTTTACAAATAAAGCGTCTTTAATAATTAAATTTTCTTCATTAATTAGTCCTGTTTTCGAAGAATAATTGTAAAGTGCTATTTCTATAGAAGTGTATAATTCTTCTTTTGCAAATGGCTTAATTAAGTAAGCAGGAGGCATTATTTTTTTCACTTCAGTTACAGTAGCTATATCTGAATTGGAAGTCAAAAATATAAACGGAAAGTCGTAATCTTCTTTTATTTTTTTTGCAAGGTCTATACCTGTTTTACTTCCTGATAATTGAATGTCTAAAATAGCGATATCTGGCTTTTCTTCTTCAATTCGTTCTAGAGCTTCAGTATAATTTAGTGCAGGCTCTAATGTTTCATATCCTAAATCATTTAACGTATCGCAAATATTATCAGCAATAATTATTTCATCTTCAACCACTAATATTCTTTCACTATTCATTCTTTATACATTTACGAATTACAAAATTAACACTTTCCAGTTTATTAGGAGGGAAATACTGTTCTTTGTTTTTTTAACAAAAGACATAATTAGCTTATTGCTTTTCTAGCATGAATATCTTTAAAAGTAATTACAAATTTTAAACCATCTTCATTCGTTTGCTCTAACTTTCCTTGTAGTTGTTTTACCAAGCGTGTAATAAGTCTTAACCCTAAACTCTTAACTTTACTTAGGTTAATATTTTCGTCTAATCCTGGTCCATTATCTGCTATAGTTAAGGTGTAATCAGGCGTGTTTTTTAATTTTTTAATCGAAATATTAAGCTCATTACCTTCAATTTTATTAAAAGCGTACTTGTAAGAATTCGTAATTATTTCATTTATTATTAAACCCAACGGAATTGCAGTATCCACATCAAATTGCATACCTTTCGAGTCTACTTTTATTTTTACTTTTTTATTTGAAGCATATACTGCGGTTATCTCTCTAACTAATAATTGAATGTACTCCTCAAAATCTATTAATCCGTTGTTGTTTTGATATAACTTTTGATGAATTAGAGCCATTGACTTTACTCTGTTTTTTCCTTCATTTACAAATTCTAAAGCTTTTTTATCCACCACACCTTTACTTTGTAATTCTAGTAAACTAAAGATAATTTGAAAGTTATTTTTTACTCGATGATGAACTTCTTTTAGAAGTAATTTTTTTTCTTTTAGAGATTCATCAATGATTCTATTTTTCTCTTTCAGTCTTTTAGATTGCTTTATTGATTCTCTTAAATAGAATAAAGAAATTAATAGCAGTAAGCCTATTATTGTAGCCGATGTAATAAAAATATTAGAACGCTTCTTTTGATGCTCAATTTCTATATCTTTAATTTTAACGGCTTGCTGTGTATTATAATTAGCCAGTGATATTGCGAGATCTTTTCCATATATTTTTCTGGTTAATTTTACAGCTCGCTCCTGATATCTAATCGCTTCTTTCAAGTAATTATCTTGTTCTAATAAATTTGACGCTTCAATAAGAATAAAATAAAAATCGTTATCAGTCAATAGTGATTTAGTTTTTTCCTCGATTAGTTTACAAAACTCTTTAGAATTTGACACACCAAACTTCTTAAAGATCTCTTTTTTTACATTTGAATCGGTATCTAATTTAGATAAGTATTGAGCATACAATGAATAACTGTTTACTTTAGAGGTTGGGCTATTGTACAATTCCTCAAGTAAACTTTGTACTCGTTTGTCATATCCACCTTTAAAAGTATATCCATTTATAGCATGTTCAATTGTGGATTCGTAATAAGGACTCTTCTTTGACAATTGTTCCTCAAGAGCTAAACTCTTTTCAATCACTTCAATAAAACGATCTAATTTACCCTCAGCTACCAAGAAATCTGACAAATAATAAAGAGAGGCAATCTCAAGTAATTTGTCATCATACTGTTTGGCTACTTTTAAGTTTTCATTTAGAATTTTTTTACCCCTCTCTAAATCACTTTCAATAAGACTTATAACTGCTCCATGAATACTTACATAAGCTTTTTCAATCTTAACCTCTTTTGAGTTTATATTAAATTGATCTATATATTTTTCTAAAACTTCATTTTGAGTAGAGGCTTCATCTAGGTTTGCGTTATTTCTTAATGTTGTTATTTGCGCGAATTTGATACTTGTATAATCTAAATTGATAATACTTTTATCTATTGGCAGTTTTACATAAACATTAATAAAGTTGGAAATTAACCCATAGTCTAATTTATGACTACTTGTAATCTTAGTAATAAACGTGTCATATTCTTTGTAAGATAGTTTTTTGTTATTAGTAACTTTAGATAATAAATCTACATAATTTGTTCTTTTTGTTTTTGAGAGAAGGGCTCTTGCGGAGTCTAATTTCTTTGAAATAATCAATCTTTCAATTTCAGCCTCATTAACTTCTGTTATTCCATTTACAATAGAATCTTGAGAAAATCCTATTGCAAAATAAAAAACACAAATAACAAAGGCTACTATTAATTTTTTCATACACTAATTCATCAATAATAGGTTAATTATAGCCGCAAGTTAATCGATTTTTATCTTAAAAAAAACTTTGTTTACAAACGGCTATTAAAGCACTCTAAATGGATTGTTTTTAATTCTAAACAGTATTTGCAATTCTTAAATTCACTCTTAGCAATATCAGTGAAGACAGTATTTCACAAATACAAGATGTTTATCTAAAAAAATTACAAAAGATCGCAATGGTTTTCAACTAATTTAATTATTCGTTTTATAGTTTCTCTCTAAGCAAATTATCGAAAAAAATTGACTTCAAAATCAATAATAATTTTTTAATCTAAACAGTTTTTATTAATGAGAATTAAAACTATGTTGTACTTTTGGTTTACTATGAAAAATTCTACAAACAAAAACCGCTCTTTTTTTAACAAGCTACAAAACGGGAACAAAATATTCTTTTACTCCAAAATTATAGAGGATAAATAGTATATTAGTTTCACATGTAATTAGTTACCATTCATTGACCAGCAAGTTTGCGGAAAATAAAAATTGATAATAAAACAACATATTAGTAATAAATTAATAGTGAATTTAAGTTTAACTCAATTAAAATAATCTGAAAAATGAAAAGATTCAAAGGCGACCCAACCCAAGCTGATTTAGACAATCACTCTGACCAATTAAATCCAAACAATGATGAATATGAGCATTCAAGAGAGGAAAATTAATTAAAGCAAGACAGTAAAGCACTAAATACTTTACTGTCTTGCTTTAATTAAACTTTATTGAATTATTACTCAAATGCGGAATGAAAATCATAACGGATTTTTCAGCAAGTTTGAGGAATCGGAATCAGAATTAAAAACTAAAATATGAAAACTAGAACATTAATTATTGCTTTATCACTATCAATAGGTTTATTCACAGCCTGTACTGACAAGAAAAAGGCTAAAGAAAAACCTGAGACAGAAATTATATCTGAAGGGAATAAAGCGTCAACTGAAGACAATGTTGATGAAGCCGAAAAAAGAAGGCTAGATAGTATTCGTCAGGTAAAAGAGCACGGACATGCACACTAATTAAAAGGATATGAAATTAGTAAAACTAACAACTCCAATTATATTAATACTGTGCTGTTTTATTTCTGTTTCAGGCTATGCACATGGTGTAGATGAAGAGACTCAATCATTTTTAACAACAAACAAAGGTATTGCTTTTGGACCTTTTCTTTATATCGGTGCTAAACATATGATTACAGGTTACGATCATTTACTTTTTTTAATTGGAGTTATCTTTTTTTTATATCGAACCAAAGAAATTATAACCTATGTAAGTTTTTTTACTATTGGCCATAGTGCTACGCTGTTATTTGGTGTTATGGCAGATATAAATGTAAATGCCTATATAATAGATGCCATAATTGGCTTATCTATAGTCTATAAAGGTTTTGATAATTTGGGTGGATTTAAAAAAATATTTGGGAAACAGCCCAACACCAAAGGAGCAGTTCTAATTTTTGGATTATTTCATGGTTTTGGACTTGCAACGAAATTACAAGAGTTTGAATTTGATAAAGAAGGGCTTTTTGTTAATTTATTGGGCTTTAACTTAGGTGTAGAAATTGGTCAATTTTTAGCATTAGGATTTGTACTCTTAATTATTTCATTTTGGCGACAGTACAGTAGTTATCTCAAATTCGCCAAACTCACCAACTCACTTTTAATGGCTGCAGGATTTTTATTGCTTGGCTATCAATTAACAGGATATTACCTTTCTTAATAAATACTATAATATGACGACAAATAATCAACCTAACTTAAATAAAGGACAATTATTAAAATCACTAATCATTGCATTAATAATTGGTACAGTTGTACTGATAACTGCCGTTTTACCTGCTGAATACGGTATAGACCCTTTAGGAACGGGTAAATTCTTTGGTTTTACTAAATTATATCAAGGGAATAAACAAATAGAAAAGAATGATACTTATTCTCGTTTAAATTTTAAGAAAATAAAAATGGAGAAAATAGGTTCACCTACAAGTGTACCTAAACCTAGTGAGGCTGATAATCCGTCTCCAGAAGTTCAGTATCTAGAAAGAGAAGATACCATAGAGGTTATTGTACCTGCTAAAAAAGGAATTGAATATAAATTTAAAAGCCTTAAATATGGTAGCATCAAATATGAATGGTCAACAGATAAAGGTATTGTTTATATAGATTTTCATGGTGAAGTAAAACAAGAGAATCAGCCAAAAAATGTATTTTATGAGAGTTATACGCTTGCATATTCGAACAATATGGCAGGAACACTAACTGCTCCTTTTGAAGGGAAACATGGTTGGTATTTTAGAAACGAAACCAACGAAGATATTGTCGTTACTATTAGACTAAATGGGCAGTATGAACTATTTAAATAAAGTACGACCAAGGAACACCGTATAAAAATAATAACTATGCCATTTCTTGGATAAAACTTCTTTTTGAACAGATTTTGATAGCGATGACCATGCGAAAACATCTATTCCTCCTGTGTATATTTTGGGCAAAAGTGAGTGTTGAGTTTAAAAATAAGGAAATCTCAGGCATAAAAAAACGGATTGTGAATACACAATCCGTTGATTTTATTAGCCTTAAGCTTTGTAGCGGGAACTGGACTCGAACCAGTGACCTTCGGGTTATGAGCCCGACGAGCTACCTACTGCTCTATCCCGCGATTTGGACTGCAAAGATACAACTATTTTTTAATTACTAAAGTATTTTTACTATTAAAACGTACCTTTGCAGTCAAATTATTGAGTATGACACATAAAGCAGGATATGTAAATATTATTGGCAATCCAAACGTAGGCAAATCTACACTGATGAATTCACTCGTAGGCGAGCGTTTATCTATCATTACATCAAAAGCACAAACTACAAGACATCGTATTTTAGGAATTGTAAATGGTGATGATTTTCAAATTTTATTTTCCGATACTCCTGGAATCATAAAACCTGCATACGAGTTGCAAGAATCTATGATGGATTTTGTAAAGTCAGCTTTTGAAGATGCAGATGTATTGATTTATATGGTAGAAATGGGTGAAAAAGAGTTGAAAGACGAACGCTTTTTTAACAAAATAACCAATGCAAAAATTCCTGTTTTATTACTGATCAACAAAATAGACAAAGCTACTCAAGAAGAAGTTGAAGAGAAATTAGCATATTGGCAAGATAAAGTACCGAATGCTGAAGTGTTTTTAATCTCGGCTTTAGAAAAATTTAATATTGAAGGTGTTTTTAATACTATTCTTGAAAAACTCCCTGAATCTCCTGCTTTTTATCCAAAAGATCAATTGACAGATAAGCCTGAACGATTTTTTGTTAATGAAGCTATCAGAGAAAAAATATTAATGCATTATAAAAAGGAAATTCCATATTCTGTAGAAATAGAAACTGAAGAATTTATTGAAACTGATAAAATTATCAAGATTCGCTCTATAATTATGGTAGAACGCAACACTCAAAAAGGGATAATTATTGGTCATAAAGGAGCCGCTCTTAAACGTGTAGGCACCGAAGCTCGTAAAGATTTACAGAAATTCTTTCAAAAGAAAATACATTTAGAATTGTATGTCAAAGTCAATAAAGATTGGCGTAATAACAAAAATCAACTGCGTAGATTTGGATATAAAGATTAGGTTAGACTTTTAGATACTTGGATTATTAGATATGAATTTTTCTTTTTTTGATGTAAATGGCTTTTTATAAACTAAACATCTAAAAGCGAAGTGTTCCAAAATTCTAATTATCAATACTACTTTTTCTCCAATATCTCCATCATAAATGCGTGTAATTCATCCATCTGATGATGCCCTGTTTTTTTACCCATTCTTCCTAAAAAATAAAGAATTAACCAAAAAATTGGCAATCCGATAGTCATTATCATTGGAAACGTTGTGCTTTCTCCTAAAGACCATCTTACATACCACAAAATCAAGAATCCAATAAATGCGACTGCAACTCCAAAATGGATAAACATAAATAGCGTCCAAACTTGAGGCTTAGGCCCAAACAAACCTCTTACAACTGTATCCTCGCCATCAAATTTTTCTACTTCAAGGTTTAATTGTGGCGACCAAAAATGATCATCCTCTTTAGGAACATCAATTATTACGTGTCCGTCAACAATTTTACTGCAATATTTACAATCATCATCTTGTAAATTATCGCGAAAATTTTCCAAAATTTGCTCTTTGGTTTTATCGTCATATTCTATTCTAAATCTTGGCCGTAAATGAATTTCACTACTCCTCTCCTCTTTCATTCTTATACTATTTGAGATTTTAAATATACTATTATTTTAGAAATCATAATCTTACTAATCATTATTAGGGAAATATTACTCAAATTGACGTAATTTTGCACAAAATTTATCAGAAATGAATACCATTATAGCCATAGTTGGACGTCCGAATGTTGGGAAATCAACATTATTTAATCGATTGATTCAAAGCAGAGAAGCAATTGTTGATTCTGTAAGCGGCGTTACGCGTGATCGCCATTATGGAAAATCTGATTGGAATGGTAAAAACTTTTCTGTGATTGACACAGGAGGTTATGTTGTTGGCTCTGATGATATTTTTGAAGGAGAAATTAGAAAACAAGTGCAACTCGCCATTGAAGAAGCTGATATTATTGTATTTGTGGTTGATGTTACTGAAGGTATTACACCTATGGATACTGAAGTTGCAAAACTGCTTCGTAAAGTTGAAAAACCAGTTTTTTTAACTATTAATAAGGTTGATAATTCGATGCGACAAGAAGATGCATATGAATTTTACAATCTTGGTTTAAAAGATGAGTATTATACGATTTCATCAATCAACGGAAGTGGAACTGGCGAATTATTAGATGCAATTACTGATATAATTCCTGAAGATACTGAAGAAGAAAAAGATGCATTGCCACGATTTGCTGTTGTAGGTCGCCCAAATGCAGGAAAATCTTCGTTTATCAATGCGCTTATTGGCGTAGAAAGAAATATTGTAACTGACATTGCAGGTACTACAAGAGATTCTATAGATACTAAATACAATCGTTTTGGGTTTGATTTTAATTTGGTAGATACTGCAGGAATTCGTAGAAAAGCAAAAGTTAAAGAAGATTTAGAGTTTTATTCGGTGATGCGTGCTGTAAGAACAATTGAACAGTGTGATGTTGCTATTGTAATGATTGATGCTACAAGAGGATTTGAAGGACAAGATCAAAGTATTTTCTGGCTCGCTGAAAAGAATAAAAAAGGTGTGGTAATTCTTGTAAACAAATGGGATCTGGTAGAGAACAAAGAAACCAACACTGTAAAAGAATATGAAGCAATGATAAGAAAAGAAATTGCGCCATTTACCGATGTGCCAATTCTCTTTGTTTCAGTATTAACAAAACAACGTATTTTTAAAGCAATAGAAACTGCAGTAAAAGTATTTGAAAATCGTTCAAAACGAATTCCTACAAGTAAACTTAATGAAACGATGTTGGAAATTATCAAACAAAATCCTCCTCCAGCATGGAAAGGGAAATTTGTGAAGGTAAAATACTGTATGCAGTTACCAACAGCAACACCGCAATTTGTGTTTTTCTGTAACTTACCGCAATATGTTCGTGATCCTTACAAACGATTTATTAAAAATAAATTGCGTGAAATTTATGACTTCAATGGTGTTCCTGTGATTATTTATTTTAGGCAAAAATAATTTTTACAAGTTATAACCAATAGAAAACATCATAATTCTTGGTAAAACATATGTCTTGGTATCAGAAATGATATACGAGGAAAAACTATTTCGGTTTTTGAAATTTACATCAAATAGGTTTTGAGCATCTATCTTAAAACTCCATGCGCTATCTTCATTTTTATAATATAATGATGCATTTGCCAATTCGTATTTGTTATTCTGGTTGAATGTTTTATTTTGATAGTCGTATTTTGTGTAATCAAACGAAAAAATAAATCCATCTAAAAAATCATAATCGATATTTACAAAAGGTTCGTTTGTTACAAATTTTGAAGTTGTATTACTTGAAGTATAATTACCAATACTTTGCTTAAAACCTATTTCAATCGTTGGAAAATCATCATATAATGTTTTTGCTGAAAGTTTAAATGAAGTGTTGTTATTTTTATTGGTTTCAAAAATGTCATTTATTTTCTGAAGATATTTTGAGGTGCTATAATTCAAACCAACTTTATAATTGATATTTTTTATTTTCTTTCTAAGGCTTCCGTCTAAACTCCATCTTTCTTCTGGATTACCTATTAATATCGGACTTAAATATTGGTTAATATCTTGATAGTTTACTGTATTCTGAACACCTTTTACTTTTTTTGTATAACTCGCATTGGCAAACAGCATTATACCTCTATACATACTAAATCGACTATAACGCAATCTCGCAGAATGATACAATTCGTTTTCTAAATTTTCATTCCCTTTAAAAACAGAATTATACGATTGCAAATAAAATTGGTTGGCAAATTTTGAAGCATCAGAAAAAGAAGTTTTGAGATTATAATTAAGTTGAATTTTTTTTGATTTGCTGAATTCTATTTTTGCTAAAAAATCTGGAAGCACAACTATTTTATTTTTTGATATTTTTGTTTGTTGATTAACTTTCCAGTTATAAGAATGTATGAATACACCTTGTTTAAACGTAAATATTCCTGTTCTGAATTTATAATGAACACCAAAAAACAAATCATTTAGCCTAAAATCTAAGTCGTTTCCAAAACCAGAAGTGTTAAAATTGTTAATTGTACCGTTTACCAATTCTTGACTATCATCTGTAAAAAAAGATTGTTTTAAATTGGTGTTTCCAACAGTTGAATAAATATGATTATTTCTATTTAGCACCCAAAAATGCTTAAAAACAGCATCGTAATTCGTGTTTTTTGTTTCTTTTAACTGCGTTAGTTTAAAAACGGGTTCAGTATCATCAATAGGAATTAAGCCTTGCAAAATAGGATTGGTACTTTCCCAAAAAGTAGTTGGATTGTTTTTGTCAAACGTAACATCAGCAACAAAAGAGAACGTGTGTTTGTTTGATGCTTTCTTATGCCATTCTATATTTTGATTGAAATATGTAGCATTGATATCTTTGGTCGTTAAAAAAGTGTTGTTTGCGGCATCTACTAATGAATTTATAGTATTGTTGTTGTCATTAACCGTCTTTTTAAACTGTGTTTTAAAATACCATTGTTCTTTAGAGTTTGGTGTATAATCCAACGTTATTTTCCCAATTCCTAGTGTATTTTTTGTGCTGGTTTTAGCGTCTTTTGTTTCGTTAAAAATATCGTATTGATTAAACGATTCTTCGAAGGTTTCTTCTTTGGAGTGAGAAAAAATTCCATAACCAGAAATATCAAGTTTGCTATTGATTTCTTGTGTAATATTCAGTGCACCAAATCTATTTTGACTTTTTGTTAAGTCACGACTGTTTAAAAACTGTGAAAAATCACTATTAGATGTTTTAAAAACAGAGCTTCCTCTTTTAAAAACAGCATTTATTCCTCCTTGAAAATTCATATAATCTTTGAAGGTAAATGTCTTTTCTGCTGTGTTGTTAAGGTTTTCTATAAAATTAAGATTCGTTTTTGGGCTGTAGTAAAACAAGTTGCTGTGTGTGCGATAAAAATCTTGATTCCCTTTTCCCGCTTTTACGTCACCAAAAACAAAATTTTTTTTATCTTCTTTTAGTTTTATATTCATTGCCATTTCATCACTATCAGAGAGGTTTTTGAGAAAGGCAATTTCATTATAATTATCAATTACCTCAATCTTGTCAATAGCACCTGCAGGAATATTCTCTACGGCGAGTTTTGAGCCTCCACCAAAGAACTTCTTACCTTCTACCAGCATTGTGGTTATTTTCTTTCCTTGTACGGTTACTGTACCGTCTTTATCAACCTCAACTCCTGGTAATTTTTTAAGTACGTTTTTTAGTTTGCGCTCATCACCTGTTACAAACCTTTTGGTGTCATAGATTATCGTATCTTGTTTTACCGTAACTGGTAGTTCAATTACCACTTCATCTAACCTATCTTCTTGTTCTTTTAAAACAATTTCTTTTGTAGTATCTTCTATTGCATCATACTCAAAACTATACGCATTATATCCCAAGTAACTTGCTGTAATGGTATAACTGCCTTCTGCTAATTCAATTTTATAACGCCCTTGCTCGTCTGTGATAGAAAACTGTAAATTTTTTAGCGAGTCTTGTGGTTTTGTAATAACATTGGCATAACTTAAAGGCACTTGTAAACTGTCTTTTACCGTGCCTTTTATGGTTGTTTGGGAGAAAACGTTACAGAATACAAAAAGACCAATTAGAAAAAAATATTTTCTTACTGACATAATTTATTTCTTAAAAAAAGAATTTGTATTATCTATTGACTTTTGTGTTGCCTTTCTATACTCTCTCTCACTTATAACTTTACCTCTAATTGCTTTTATTTCAATTTTTTCTACTGGATTTAACGCAATTTCTGTGGCGGTATATTGAATATTTCCATCTAATACTTGGAGTACTAGCCCTGGAAATCCAACAAACTCTTTAGGTCCAAAAGAAATTGGTATTTCTGGAGAGTACCAAACTGTTTGGTTAACATCCTTATCTCCTTGTCGTGTAATAATAGTTACTATTCTCTTTGCTTTATAACACAAGTACTTCCCTATCTTTTTTGTTTCATTAACTAATTCCCAATCTCTAACATCTATCTTTTTAGAAATAAGGAAAATTTCCCCGAAACTTTCTTTTTTCTCAATCAACTGCATATCGTTCTTAGAGTAAAAATAATTGCTTTTTGTTTTTGACACAAGTCTTGCTGTCTTATAAAGAAATTCATTCTCACCATCTTTTATTAATTCATCAATACTATGAAAATATGAATTCTTATCATCAAATAATAATTGTAATTGTAATTTTTTTATTAATTCAAACGTACCAATAACATGAGCAAATATTTTTTTTTGTTTAGGAGTTTCTTGTTTTAATTTTGTAGAACCTATATTTATATTTTCAACATTATAAGTTACCTTTCCTTTAAATGTTTGACCGTAAAAATTTACAGTAAATATTACAAAAATTATAAAAATCGTTTTTTCTTTCATGTCTTTTTTATTTTAATACAGTTCCGCTTTAATAAGCGGAACTGTAATTTATTGATTTTACCCTATACAATCTGCGTAAAAGTCATTTAAATAATTACCTGCTGATTCCGAATCTTGAAGTGCGCCCATATCTTGAAAACTCTCTAAACTTTCAATCGCAGAAATAGCACAATCATCCATTTCTAAAATTGTAGTTGCATTAGCATCTGCGGTATATGACATTCCAAATACAAATACCATTCCTAAAATTATTCCTTTAATATTTTTCATAATCGTAAAATTTTAATTAATTGATTTGAGCAAAATTGCTCGTTTATTATTTTTTATAATCCTACGAGGTTTGTTATCTTTGCAACAACTCCTCTGTTTGTGTTTAGTAGCTATGTCATAGTTATTGGTTTTAGGTTAAACATTTAATTCGCGTTAACTGTTCTTAAGATTATACAAACAGAGGTTTTTTTTAGGTTCTTCATTTCATTCAGAATGACAAGATTTAGAACCAAACTTCTGTTAATTTTTTATGCTGTTATATAATGAGATTCTTCTACGCCAAAGGCGCATCAGAATGACAGTACACTGTTTTTTAATAAGTTTTTATTGAATGTAGCAATTATTCAAATAGCAATTTTATTTTTTCACTTTGCTAACTTACAAAAAAAAAAAAAACTACTTGCCAAATGTTTTAACATTTTTTTGACTAAAATTTTAAAATCAGATAGGGTTTTATTATTATATATTTTAGGCAGAAATAAATGTTGTATTTTTGAGCATCTAAAATTTAGTCATGACTCAAAACAAACAAATATTACTTAGAAAAAGACCTTTCGGATTACCAACAGAAGACACTTGGGAATTAGTAAAAACTGATATTCCGCAACTAAAAGACGGAGAATTCTTAGTAAAATGTGAGTATATTTCTTTAGATCCTGCTATGAGAGGATGGTTAGATGACCGTAGATCATATATTCCTCCAGTTCAGATAGATGCTGTGATGAGAGCAGGAGGCGTAGGAGAAATTATCGCCTCAAATCACCCAAAATTTAATATAGGAGACCATGTGTATGGTCAAACTGGTGCACAACAATATATTGTAACTGACGGAACTGGTTATCATAAAGTTGATCCAAAATTAGCTCCATTGCCAATATACACTGGAACGCTGGGAATGACTGGAATGACAGCATATTTTGGAATTCTTGAAGTTGGAGAACTCAAAGAAGGTGATGCCGTTTTAGTTTCTGGAGCTGCTGGTGCTGTAGGAAGTGTTGTTGGTCAAATAGCAAAAATTAAAAACTGTAAAGTTATTGGTATTGCTGGAGGAAAAGAAAAGTGTCAATACCTTATTGATACACTAGGATTTGATGGTGCAATAGATTACAAAAACGATGATATTTCTAACAAATTAAAAGAATATTTTTCGAAAGGAATTGATGTATATTTTGACAACGTTGGTGGAGATATATTAGAATTTGCGCTAAGCAGATTAGCATTACATGCAAGAATTGTCATCTGTGGAGCAATATCTCAATACAACAATACAACTCCTGTAAAAGGTCCTTCAAACTATTTATCTTTACTTGTTAATAGAGCATCTATGAAAGGAATGGTTGTTTTTGATTATGCTGAAAACTATCATATTGCAACCCAACAAATGGGACAATGGATGCAACAAGGAAAATTGATTTCTAAAGAAGATATTTATGAAGGTATTGAAAACTTTCATGAAACGTTCTTGCGTCTATTTTCTGGAGAAAAAACAGGAAAATTGGTGCTAAAGGTTAGTGAAGATTAATATTTTTAATCTAACACACCATAAGATTCTAGAAGATATTGTATTCCAATAATTCCAAGTGCAATCCATTCTGCAGCAAACAAAGAAATCCAATGTAACCAAAAATGCGCTAACAAAGACAGTACAATTATAATTGCAATAGTACATGCAATCCAATATTGTTTTTTAGAAGTATAATAACTTATCACAATAGCACTTCCTAAAAAGAAAATTCCAGCAAAAATTATATGAGTCCATTCAAAATCTTTCCAGTGGAATAAGGCAACTCCCATTAAAGAAATACCCAAGACAATATTATACCATTTCTTGTTGTTGATTGTGCCATTCACAACAAACATCATTCCTGCAATTGACAACAAAAAAACATAGATATGATTATTGTTCATATCGGCATACTTGCTAATACTTTCCCTCAGAGTCCAACTATCAAAAATCAACAAAATCAATGGAATAAAAATACAAATGACTGCGAGAATTCGCTCTAACTTAGCAAAACCTTTAACACTTTCTTTAAGTTTAGAAATTCTATCTTTAAAAGTATTCATTATTACAATTTTTGATTAGGTTTTAGTTACCATCCTCCAGACGCTCCACCTCCTCCGAAGCCTCCGCCACCGAAACCTCCACCAAAGCCTCCGCCAAAACCACCTCCAGAAGAACCACTTCCAAAACCACCTCTACCGAAACTCCCACTTCTTCCAGCATTACTTAAGATAATAGACTCCAAAATGCTTGCAGCAGCAGAACTTCTTTTTCCACCACGATTATTAGAATTACCTCCTCCTCTATTCCGTTTAGACAAAATAATCATCAAGATAAAAAATACAATAAACAGTATCACTCCTATAGGAATTCCACTACTTTTTGATTGGTTTTGATTGTCATTTTTATATTCGCCATTTAGTGCTGCTATGATAACATCTGTTGCGTCATCAATACCTTTATAATAGTTTCCTTCTCTAAAATTTGGCGCTAAAACGTTTCTAATAATTCGTCCTGAAAGTGCATCAGTCAATAAATGTTCCGTTCCATAACCAGTTCTAATAGTCATTTTACGATCGTCTTTGGCTATCAATAAAAAAACACCATTATCTTCCTTTTCTTGACCAATCTTCCATTTGTGTGCCCATTCCGTTGCATACATAGAAATATCATTATTCCCAATTGTATTAACTGTAGCAACAACTATTTGAGTTGATGTAGAATCTGCATAATTTATTAGTTTTTTTTCGAGGGATGATTTCTCAAAACCAGTCAACAAGTTTGCGTCATCATAAACACTTGTTTGTTTTGAAGGAACTGCAGGAATTTCTTGAGAAAAACCAACAAAACTCAACATCATACAAAGTATGAATAAGAAAGTTTTTATATTTTTTACTTTGATGTTTTGCACGTTATCCTTTAGAAATTTCGTTAGATAATTCGTCAGTATCATCAGAAGTGAAAGGGAATAGTTTTTGAAGTTTTTCCCCTACTTGCTCTATTGCTAAAACAAGACCTTCTACATTTTGTCTTTTAGAAAAGTGATTCAATACCAATTCTTTTTCAGCATTCCAAAAGTCTGGTGTTGTTTGGTGATAAATTCCTCTATCTCCATATATAGCAAATTGTTTACAATCAACCGCTACGTAAAATAACACACCGTTTTGCAACTTTGTTTGGTCCATTTTTAGAAGCCAAAAAACCTCCTTTGCACGTTCCAAAGGAGGTTTTTCAGTAGATTTTTCAATATGTACACGTATTTCTCCTGAAGTATTTTTTTCAGCAGATTTTATGGCAGCAATAATTTGTTGCTCTTCTCTGGCAGTTAAAAAATCTTCAAGTTTGGATGTCATTTATATTTTTTTAATACTCAACAACTGGAGCAACATCGCTTCCCTCAGCAGATTTAAACAATGACATTCCGCTCTTATTTATATAGTTTGCAACAAGGTTAGTTGGGAATTTAGCAATAAATATATTGTACGCTCCTGCTAAACCATTAAAGCGATTACGTTCAGTATTAATTCTATTTTCAGTACCTTCTAACTGATCTTGTGACTTAAGGAAGCCTTGATCTGCTTTTAAATCTGGATAACGCTCTACAACAACCATCAATTTTTGCAACGCTCCTGATAATCCACTTTGCGCTTTTTGAAATGCTGCCATTTTTTCTGGTGTCAAATCTCCAGCATTTATAGTTGTTTTTGTTGCTTCAGAACGTGCCTTAATAACACCTTCGAGTGTTTCTTTTTCATGTGCTGCATATCCTTTAACTGTCGCAACAATATTTGGAATCAAATCTGCCCTACGTTGATACGAACTTTCAACATTTGCCCATTGTGCCAATGCTAAACCTTCCTGCTCTATTATTTCATTGTTTACCCCTACGCCCCATTTAAAGATACCAAATCCAATTATGGCAAATATTATTAATGGCATTAGAACTTTTTTCATGATAGTTGATTTTTAATGTTAATTAATTCTTGTTTTATGTTTTCTAAGTTTGTAATTGTTTCTTGTTTATCCATTATTCCTTTAGGATTTCCCTTCATTTTCTTTCTTGCACCATCTAATGTATATCCTTTTTCTTTAACAAGAGAAAAGATTAATTTTAAGTTTTGTAAATCTGTAGAAGTAAAAAGACGATTGCCTTTTTTGTTTTTTTTTGGCTTTAAAACATCAAATTCGTTTTCCCAAAAACGGATAAGAGACGTGTTTACACCAAAAGCTTTGGCAACCTCTCCTATTCTATAATATCTTTTTTCTGGTAAATCAATAAACATTATTCCTGTTTTCAAGCAAATACGAATATACAAAAATAAAAGTAAATCGTATGTTCTTTTTATAAAATTGAAACACTAATCAAGCGATTGACCTTCAATTTGTGCTGCTTTTTGCATCGCTTCAAATTCTTTGGGAGATAAATTCCCATAATAGAAGTTTATAGGATTGATTTTTTCTTTATTTTTTCTGATTTCATAATGAAGATGCGGCGCTTGAGAACGCCCTGTATTTCCAACGAAACCTATCAAATCTCCTCGTTTTACACGTTGCCCTTTTCTCACATTATACTTGCTTAAATGGGCATACAATGAAATATATCCAAATCCGTGATCAATTCTTATATGCTTTCCAAACCCTGACGCACTTGCATCTGCTCGAATTATTTTTCCTGGACCTGTAGCATATATTTTAGTTCCTCTTGGAGCGGTAAAATCCATTCCATAATGTTTTTTACGGGTTTTTAAGAACGGATCTGTACGCCACCCAAATCCTGAAGCCATACGTGTTAAATCTTCATTTTTTACTGGTTGAATTGCAGGAATTGCAGCTAATAACTCTTCTTTATTTTCAGCCAATCGTACAATTTCATCCAATGATTTTGATTGAACATATAGTTGTTTTGAAAGAATATCCATATTCTTAGTAACATCAATAATCATTTCTGAATTGTCAAATCCTTCCAATGATTTATATCTATTTACACCTCCAAAACCTGCAGTTCTTTGCTCTTCTGGAATAGGATTTAACTCAAAAAATGTTCTGTAAATATTATTATCTCTTTCTTGTAAATCTTCCAATACTTTTTCAAACTGAACTATCCTTTTTTTATGAAGTTCTTCATTTAATTTTAGATATTCATTCTCTCGTTTAAGCGCTTTTTCATTAGGTGTTTCAAAGAAATTATACAGCACTACAAAACCAACAACCATTGCCAAGGCGAATGTTGAAATTCCAAACAAAAACTTTTTTAAAAAGACTCCTTTTTTCTTTTCTACTTTTTTATAAGACAATGTTTCTGAATCGTAATAGTATTTAACTTTCGCCATTAGTATAAATATGTTAAATTTGCATCTTAAACGGATACTTAATTACAAATATTGTAACCGCCAAAACACAAATTTACAAAATGTTTCTATATCGTTTCTATTTGAACGGTTTTTTAGAAATAAATTAACATTTTATGACATCACAAGAAATACGTCAACAGTTTTTAGATTTTTTCAAGAATAAAGAACATTCAATTGTTCCTTCTGCTCCTTTAGTTTTAAAAAACGATCCAACATTAATGTTTGTTAATGCAGGAATGGTACCTTTTAAAGAATATTTTTTAGGACAAAAAAAAATTACTAATTCCCGTGTTTCTGATACTCAAAAATGTTTGCGTGTTTCTGGAAAACACAATGATTTAGAAGAAGTTGGTATTGACACCTATCACCATACAATGTTTGAAATGCTTGGGAACTGGAGTTTTGGTGATTATTTCAAAAAAGAAGCAATTGCTTGGGCTTGGGAACTATTAACTGAAGTTTATAAGATTGACAAAAACAGCATGTATGTAACTGTTTTTGAAGGTGACAAAAAAGACAAACTCTCTTTTGACCAAGAAGCATATGATTATTGGAAAAAGATTGTTCCAGAAGACAGAATATTAAACGGGAATAAAGCAGATAATTTTTGGGAAATGGGTGCTCAAGGACCTTGTGGCCCTTGCTCTGAAATTCACGTAGATATACGTTCTGATGAAGATAAAGCGAAAATTGACGGAAAGACGTTGGTCAATATGGACCATCCACAAGTAATAGAAATATGGAACTTGGTCTTTATGGAATTTAACCGTAAAGCAGATGGATCACTTGAAAAATTACCAAATCAACATGTAGATACTGGAATGGGATTTGAACGTCTTTGCATGGTTGTACAAGGAGTTCAATCTAATTATGATACTGATGTTTTTACTCCAATTATTCGTGAAATTGAAACAATTACAAACTCTAAATACACAGCAACTGATAAAATAGAAGATGTTGCTATTAGAGTAATTGCAGATCATATTCGTGCTGTTGCTTTTGCTATTGCTGATGGTCAATTACCTAGTAATAATGGTGCAGGATATGTAATTCGTAGAATTTTACGAAGAGCTATTCGTTACGGATTTACATTTTTAAATCAAAAGGAAGCATTCATATATAGATTGGTTAATGTTTTGAGCCGTCATATGAGCAAAACATTTCCTGAAATAAAAATTCAAAAACAATTAATTGAAAATGTAATAAAAGAAGAAGAACAAGCTTTTTTAAGAACATTAGATCAAGGATTGAACTTATTGGATGCTATTATCTCAAATAATAACGATGCAAAAATATCAGGGAAGAAAGTATTCCAATTAAAAGATACATTTGGTTTTCCTGAAGATTTGACTGATCTAATTTTACGTGAAAATGATTTAACTTATGATGTAGATGAATTCAAATCAGAATTAGAAAAACAAAAAGAACGAGGACGTCAAGCAACTGCTGTAGCAACTGATGATTGGCAAGTTTTATTTGAAGATGACGAAGAAGAATTTATTGGATATGACACCTTAGAAGCAGTCGTAAAAATAACACGTTACCGTAAAGTTACTTCCAAAAAGGATGGTGAAATGCACCAATTGGTCTTTAATATTACTCCTTTTTATCCAGAAGGCGGAGGACAAGTTGGTGATAAAGGATATTTAGAAATGCCAAATGGTGATGCTATTTATATTATTGATACTAAAAAAGAGAACAACTTAATTATTCATTTTACAAAAAACTTACCTAGAAAACCGAAAGAAACTTTCAAGATAAGAGTAGATGAGAAACAACGTTTTAGAACAGAATGTAATCATACTGCAACGCATTTACTACATCAAGCATTACGTACAGTTTTAGGGACTCATGTGGAACAAAAAGGAAGTGCAGTTCATTCGAAATATTTACGTTTTGATTTTTCTCATTTCTCTAAAGTAACAACAGAACAAATACAAGAAGTTGAAGACTTTGTAAATGCAAGAATTCGTGGAAAATTGGACTTAAAAGAACACAGAAATATCACCATGAAAAAAGCGTTGGATAAAGGTGCAATAGCATTATTTGGCGAGAAATATGGAGATACAGTTCGTATGGTTCAGTTCGGAAAATCAATGGAATTATGTGGCGGAACACATGTGAATAATACAAGCGATATTTGGCACTTTAAAATAACTTCTGAAAGTGCAATTGCCTCTGGAATTAGACGTATTGAAGCGATTACTTCTGATGCTACCAAAAACTATTATTCAAATCAAAACAAGGAATTTAATTTAGTAAAATCTACTTTAAAAAATCCTCAAGACACCGTAAAAGCAATTGAGCAATTACAAGATGAGAATAGCGTTTTAAAAAAACAAATTGAGAGTCTTTTAAAAGATAAATCTAAAAGTTTAAAAACTGCTTTAAAAGCAGAAGTTAAAGAAATTAATGGCATTAATTTTATTGCTAAAAAAATAGATTTAGAGCAAAATAACATTAAAGATTTAGCCTTTGAACTTGGAAGCGAAATAGAAAACTTATTCTTTTTTGTTGCTACTTCACAAGCAAAAGACAAGGCGACGCTAACTTGTTATATCGCTAAAAATTTAGTGCAAGAAAAAGGTTTAGATGCAGGAAAAGTAGTTCGCGAATTAGGTAAATTAATTCACGGAGGCGGAGGCGGACAACCTTTCTTTGCAACTGCTGGAGGTAAAAGTCCTGGAGGAATACCTAAAGTATTAGAGAGAGTGAAAAGTTATATTGAATAGTGAATTTCAGAACTCAAATATCAATAAAAAACAAGTCTAATAATCTAATAGACCACAGGTCCAAAATATTATTATTTGGCTCTTGTTTTACCGAAAATATTGGTGACAAACTCAATTACTTTAAGTTTCAAAATACGGTTAACCCTTTTGGAATATTATTTCATCCGAAGGCAATAGAAAACCTCATTACAAGTGCTACCAATAAGAAAGAATATACAGAAAAGGATATTTTCTTTCAAAACGAACGTTGGCATTGTTTTGAAGCGCATTCTGAGTTGAGCAGTTCATCGAAAGAAGAATTAATTAAGAATTTGAATTTTCGAATTTCTTCAACAAATAAACAACTCCTCGAATCAACACATCTAATAATTACTTTAGGTACTTCATGGATATATCGTTTTATAGAAAGTGATACAATTGTTGCTAATTGTCATAAGATTCCACAAAAAAAATTCTTAAAAGAGTTATTGACTGTAACTGAAATTTCTTCAAGTTTAGAAGCTATTATTAGTTTGATAAAAAGTGTGAATCCAAAAATTGAAATCTTATTTACAGTTTCTCCTGTAAGGCATCTCAAAGATGGCTTTACAGAAAACATGTTAAGTAAAGCACATTTAATTTCTGCAATTCACAACGTTATTGAGCCAAGAAATCACACACATTATTTTCCTTCTTATGAAATTATGATGGATGATTTGCGCGAGTATCGTTTTTATAAAAATGATATGATTCACCCAAATGAAACTGCTATCGCATACATTTGGCAACAATTTAAAAACACTTGGATTGATACAAATTCAATTGATTTAATAGCTGAAATCGACAGCATTCAAAAGGGATTAGAGCATCGTCCTTTTAATGAAAATTCTGTACAGCACCAGCAATTTATTGAAGGTTTACAATTGAAAATCAATAAATTACAAGAAAATCACAAAATCACTTTTTAAAAAATACGACATTCTGCGTATTGACTCACATAAGTATAATTAAGATTTTTGTCTCATATAAATCTTATAAAAATAATACTTATGAAAACTTTAAGTTTTAAATTATTACAAAAAAAAACAGCAGTAATACTTTTTACGCTATTAGTTATAATTAATGTAAAAGCGCAACAAACACCTGATTTTCAATACACTTTTGATGGTCAAGTAAAATGGATGTTACTAACTCATACCGGAACTGTATTGGCCTCTACAGGTGAAGCATTGGTTGGAATAAAACCAAATACAAATGACTTTTTATTCAAATTTGAAAGTTTAAAAAAAGTTAAAGAAGAAAATTTAGAACCTATTCCTAATACACCATATTTGATTGTTGTTCCAAAAGGAATGTTGAATCAAGGTCATATTTCTGTTATTGATTTGATAAAAGGGAAAATTGTTTTTGATTCTAAAAAAGAAAAATGGCAAGGAGGTGTAACAAGCAGACATGTCATACAACCAAATATGATGCTCGTTGTTAATGGTATGCATAAAGAAAAAGGGCTTGGTCAATTCAAACAAGGTGTTGGATTATATGATTTAAAAACAGGAGAACTTGTGAGAATATTTGAAAGAAAAAGTTCTAATCCAATGACAGGAAGACCTGACATTATGGGCGATAATATTATAATTCCTGGAGTAAAAAATATTGAATGTTATTCAATAAGTACTGGAACTGTAAAATGGAGTACTGATATTAAAAACGCTACTAGCATTATGACCAATGATATAACAAAAGAAGTTTATGCTTTTAGAACTAAAGGGACAAATACTGTTGTATATAAAGTAAATGCAACTAGTGGTAGTTTATTATGGGCAGAAGGCAACAAGCTAAAGGGAGCTATAAATAATATAAAATTTACAGATCATGGTCTTGCAATAGTGACTAATATTTTGGGTTCAGGAAAAAAAGGATTGGTTGGGAAAATTGCTAATAAAGCCAAAGGTTCAGGAACTTCTAAAGTGTATTTATTAGATCTAAATTCTGGTGCAGATATGTGGGAAAAATCTCCTAAAACAAAAGGGATCATTAATCATTTTTATATTGAAGATGATGGAATCATTTTTGGTGTTGCATCTGGCGGGATTAATAAACTCGCATTTGACGGAACTCCTTTATGGAAAAAACCACACAAAACTGGCCCTTCAATTCAAGTGTTAGCAACAGTACCTAAAGGGTTGCTATACATATCAGAGACAGATACTGATATATTAGATATAAATACTGGAGAATCTGTTTTTGGAAAAGCCTTGAAATATAAGAGATCAAAAGCTGTTACTTCAACTTATGACTCTAACAGAGATCGTTTTTTACTTTCTTGTAAAGACGGTGTCTATGAGATTGATGGTAATAATGGTGAGTATAATTTAATAAATGGTGACATTAAGTTTGAAGGAAAAGAAGCTCCAACAGGAATTCATGTTCGAGATAATGGAATTCTTTTGTCTTCTGATCAAAATTTACAAATGCTTAATTTTAATGGTGATAAAGGCTGGGAAATATATCACAGACCTCCTGGAAAAAGTGCAGTTGGAGCAATATTTATGGGCGCCCTTGCTATTGCAGCAACTACTGTTGCGGTTAGTGAAAGTGCGACAGCAGGATACATGAAAGGCTCTGGAGTACCATCATACAACTCAACAGTTCGCCAACACGAAACAAATGCTGCTAATGCTGCAGCTATAGGAGACGCTGCTTTTACAGAAATGGCAAAACGATTTAAAGCAACAAAAGCAACTGAAAATGCTTCTTTTATATTAACAAAAATTGATGGAGGAGTCGGACTTATAAAAGTTGATAAAGATAGTGGTGAAACTCTTGATGAGATTTTGGTAAAAGACAAAAAACCAATGTATGAAATTGATGATGTTGAAGGAATTTTATATTTCAAGTCAAAAGGAAATACGATAAACGCCTACAAATTAAACAAATAAGTGTAATTAAGAAACTGTGCTGTTTCCTTAATTCTTGCGCAGTTTTTTTTATATTTAACATGATTATGTTTTTAGAACAATCAAACATACTCGATACTTGGTCATTCACTGCAGGTGAATGGAATCGATTTGTGGCTATTGAAAAACGCATTAAAAGAGAAGACAATATTTATTTTGGAATAGGAATATTAGTACTCTGTACTCCTGGTTTAATGATATTAAGAAGCACTTCTTTTTTAACTGCACTTCTATTTTCAGCTCCTCTTGCACTTTTGATTCCTTGGTTGAGAATGAAGTTTAGCAATCCACATTTAAAGGATGCATCCAAAGAATCAATTATTGAAATTTACCATGAACATTTAACTATCAATAGTAAAAAAATAGACTTATACGGAAAGAAAAAATGGTTAAAGGATATGAAAATTATTGAAACCAATGATAATTTTAAATTATTAGAATTTACTGTTGAATGGAAAACAAGAAATGGAAATACAAATGATGAAACGCGTATACCAATTCCAAAGGGTAAGGAGTTAAAAGCACTTGAATTAATTGAATTTTATAGAGAGTATTAAACATAATAGTATGAGAAAAATAATTTTAATTTTCGGGTTATTACTAGTAACAAATTACACAATTGCACAATGTCAAAAAGGAGATTGTAAGAATGGTTTTAGTATTATGAAATATTCTGACGCTACTTATGAAGGAAATTATGCTGAAGGAAAATTTGATGGTTTAGGGTTGATGTTTTATAATGATAAAAGGCTTTATCATGGAGAATATAAAGACAATACATTTAACGGTTACGGTTATTATAAATGGAAAACTGGCGAAACCTATATTGGAAGTTGGAAAAATGGATTACAATCTGGATTAGGAATTCAAAAAAAGGTAAACGGCGGAATTCAGTCTGCAGGACTGTGGGCTGATGGGAAAATTTCAAATTCATTGAGTTCTACTTCTCCAACAAACAATCCAAAAAATTGTACTGGAAATTGTATTGAAGGTATTGGCCAATTAATAGATAAAGACAGTATATATTTTACAGGGATTTTTAAAGACAAAAATATAATTTTAGGGAATATTCAAAGTAAAGATTACCTCTATGATGGTGAAATAAAAAACAATATTCCAAATGGTTATGGCCAAATAAAATATCTGAACAATAATGAATATTTTTTAGGTTATTTTAAAGATGGCAAAAAAAATGGTGCTGGAATCTTTACTGATAAAAGTAATAAGAGAGTTTTTGGAAAGTGGATAGATGATGTGTATCAAGACCCTTTAAAATTTGAATTTAGTCAAACAGATTTTTGCAAAGAAATCATTGCTTTAGCAAAACTTAACAAAAAAGAGAGGCGTGAACTTGTTAAAGGGAAAAATTCATCGAGCATTACTTTAGAAAAGCATTTTTTAAATCAGTTTAATCTAAAAACCGACTCCTATGCTGATAATTTTACTGGCAATGAAAAAATTCACTTTTTTTTCCCTGACAAAAAAGAAGGTAAACCAACTTTAGTTTATGAAGAATTAATAGAAGCTTGTAATAGTTGTAAAAAACTAATTCCTACTAAAGATTCTCGTTATAAATATAATGATGTTGAATTATATGTAAGCAAGTATAGTTCAGGAATGACATTAACTTTTCCAAAACCTGACCCTTGTATTTCTGGAAACCGCAAAAATGGTAAAGGAAAAAAACAATACACAGATGCTATTTATGAAGGGGAATTTAAAAATGGCGAACGTTCTGGAAAAGGAAAGTATGCTTGGAGTAATGGCAACAGTTATGATGGAGAATATAAAAATGACAAAAGAAATGGAAAGGGTCTGTTTCTTTGGAAAATTGGAGATAAATATGATGGAGAATCTGTAGATGATTTTAGAACAGGTAAAGGTAAATATACTTGGGCAAGTGGAGATTCATATGAAGGTGATTTTGTTAAAAACAAAACAGAAGGCTTTGGAACTCATATTTGGGAAAGTGGAAATAAATATGTTGGAGAGTATAAAAACAGCAAAAGAAACGGTCAAGGAACTTTTACTTATGCTAAAGGAAGTAAATATATTGGAGAATATAAAGACAATAAATTTCATGGTTTTGGAAAAGAATATGATGAAAATGGCTTGCTATTTTATGAAGGTAATTATATAAATAACATGTTTGAAGGATTAGGAACTTATTATTACAAGAACGAAAGCAAATATATAGGTAATTGGAAAAAAGATAAAAGAAATGGTTTTGGAAAAATTTACTACAAAAATACTGAATTAAAGTATGAAGGCGATTTTGAAAATGGTAAAATAAATGGAAAAGGAGTTTCGTATGATATTGATGGAGTAAAATTTCATGACGGCAATTATAAAAATGGTCAGCGGCAAGGACAAGGAACATATTATTATAAAGATGGAAAAAAAGCATATGAAGGTAATTTTGAAAATGGAAAGAAAAATGGACAAGGAGCAAAGTATTATACAGATGGTAAATACATAGGAGAATTTAAAGATGATCTACGCCAAGGATTAGGAAAATTTTATAATTTAGAAGGAAAACTAACTTTTGAAGGTATGTATAAAGATGATAAAGCAGTAAAATAATATTGCTATAAGAAAGAGAGCAATTGTGTTTAATGCGAAACCAACGTTTACAAATTTGTAAACGTTGGTTTTTTTTGTATTTTAGTCAAGCCTCTCAATAGCAATACTTAATAAATGAAAGTAAACTATTATTTACTATTATTATTTTTATCAAGCACCGCATTTTCACAAGAAAATTCTTATGTAGATAGCCTTGATGTATCTATCAAAAAATTGTCTAAAGAGAAACAACTTGAAGAAATATTAAAAATACCATACGATAAGTTTATTGGCAATATTTCTAAATCAGAAATACTCACCAACAAAGCTGTAGAAATTGCTGTTGAGTTAAATGATTCTCTTTCACTAGCCCAAGCATATTCAAAATTATCTTTAATCTATACTTATAAAGACAAACGAGAGAAAAAAATATTATACAGTTTAAAGGCTATAACTGTTTTTGAAAAATTAGAAGAATTTGATATGGCCGGAAATTCTTATGGAGAACTAGGCTTTATGCTAAAACATGAAAATATAGACGATGCGTTATTATATATGAGAAAAGGCATCAGACTAATTAAAAACTCCAAATCATCAAAAATTGATGCTCTTTATGACAACTACGGAATTTTACAAGCAATCTTAGAAAATTTTGATAGCGCAATTTATTATCATAACAAGTCTCTTATGCTTAAAAAAGCAAATAATGACAGTATTGGTATCCCTTATGGTTACGCACATATAGCTACAGTTAATATTATTCAAAAAAACTTTGATATCGCTAAGAAATATATTGACAGCTCATACGTAATACGCAAAAAACGAAATGACATTTATGGCATAGCAGATGTTTACGCATATTATGGGGACTTATATTTTGAACAAGAAGATCACTTAAAATCAATTGATTATTTTATAAAAGGATTTGATTTATCTAAAGAAAATAAATTTTATAATCTACAAAAGTATTGTGCTGAAAAGATAACATCGTCATACAGAAAACTTAACAATTACAAAAAAGCATTTCAATACAATACAATTTATCAATCTCTCAAAGACAGCACATTAAATGCTCAAACAAATAGCCGTGTTGCAGAATTACAAATAGAGTTTGAAACTGAAAAGAAAGAAAAAGAAATTGCAGTACAAAAAGAAGAAATACTAGAACAAGAACTTCAAATAAAAAATAAAAACCTCTTTAATACCGCACTTGGATCAGGATTATTACTTGTTTGTTTACTTTCATTTGGGGTTTATAAATATCAAAAAAATAAACGCAAACAGTTAAGAGCGCAATTGGTTTTAAAAGACGAACTCTCACAAACTAAAACACAAAATAAGTTACAAGAGCAACGTTTAAGAATTTCGCGTGATTTACACGACAACATAGGCTCACAACTAACATTCATCATTTCTTCGATTGATAACCTAAAGTTTTTAACTAAAACATCCGATAGTAAGTTAAAAGATAAATTATCCAATATCAATAACTTTGCTACTTCAACTATTTCTCAACTTCGAGATACAATTTGGGCAATGAATAAAAATGAAATTACGTATCAAGATTTTTATGGACGCGTTTTAGGGCTTATTGAAAAAACCAAACTTGCAAAAAATGATGTTAAATTTAACCTTAAAAACAATGTCAAATCCAATATTATTTTTTCTTCTGTTATTGGAATAAACATCTTTAGAGTAATACAAGAAAGCATCAATAATACACTAAAGTATGCTGAGGCTTCACAAATAGATATTGATTTTTCTGAAGAAAAAAACACCTTTAACATACTTATAAAAGATAATGGAAAAGGATTTGATATCACTACGGTTGAATTTGGTAACGGTCTCAATAATATGCAAAAACGTATTGAAGAAATCAACGGTAAGATCGATCTAACCTCAACTATAAACCAAGGTACTTCTATACATATTCGTTTAGATAAAAATACGACAAATGCCGTATAGGAAATAACTATTCATCAATGTAATTTTGAAAAAACAATATTATAATATGACCAGTTATAGCATTAGAAACGCTACAGATATTTTTAGAATAGATAGCAAACAAACAACAATTGATATGAATTTAAAAATAGCCATCGCAGAAGACAATAGTTTTTTGGCAAAAGCAGTCATTGAAAAATTATCCTTTTTTGATGACTTAAATTATAAGTACAAAGCATCAAATGGTGCTGAATTGATTGGGAAACTTGAAGAAAATCACAATCTTGATGTTATTTTAATGGATATACAAATGCCAGAAATGGACGGCATCAAGGCAACTGAAATTGTAAAAAATAAATATCCGCATATCAAAGTAATTATGTTGACTGTTTTTGATGATGACGAAAACATTTTTAACGCCATTAAAGCAGGTGCAAATGGTTATTTATTAAAAGAAATAGATCCTGAAAGTTTACACAAATGCATTCTAGAAGTTGTTAATGGTGGCGCACCAATGTCTCCAAGTATTGCTTTAAAGACATTAAATTTATTGCGAAATCCAATAGAAATAAAAGACAACATAGATAAAGAAAAAGTAGAATTGAGCAAACGCGAAACAGAAATTTTAGAGCATTTAAGCAAAGGTTTAAACTACAATGCAATTGCAGATAATTTGATTATTTCTTCAGGAACAGTGAGAAAACATATTGAAAATATATACCGGAAATTGCAAGTTCACAATAAGATGGAGGCTGTGATAAAAGGTAGAAAACATAATTTAATATAAAAAACACATCATGAAAACACTTAGAAACACATTTGCAATTCTATTAATAGTTTACATTTCAACAAATATTTATGCACAAAAAAAACATACTAAATATTATGATAATGGTAATTTAAAGCAAGAAGGTTTTTTTGATGAGAATGAAAAAGCATCTGGAGAATGGAAGTTTTACCATGAAAATGGCAAAATTGATGCAAAATTCATTTTTCTTAATGGTGTCTTTAATGGTTTACATGAAAAATACGATAAAGAAGGTGTTTTAGAATATACTCAAGATTATGTTAAAGGAGAAAGGGTTGGTCCTAAAAAAGGGTATTATGAAGACAAAACATTAATGTATGCCGGACACATTACCAATAAAAAAGCAAATGGTGAATGGAAATATTACCACACAAGTGGTGAGTTACTAAAAACAGGGAATTATTTAAACGGAAAAAAATCTGGCCAATGGAAGTTTTATGGATTCAGTGGTAAAATAGAGAGAGAAGGAAATTATGTTGATGATAAAAAATCTGGCGAATGGAAAATCTATGTAAGAGGTGTACAAAGAGATACCCGAAATTATCTTCATGGAAAAATGGTGAATTAATAATTTAAAAAAGGAACATCTAATCCTTCAAGTATTCCAGACAACCTACTTCCTAACTTATAGTATTATGTATAAAAGTCGTTCTGAAATAAAATTAAATGATATCATCACTACAAATATATTTACAATTAATAAGCAAAATCTCTTTGTTTGGCTCAATGCTGTTTTTTTAATTGGCTTACTTATTTTTGACAAAACAGATGCCTTGACAATTGTCATTGCTTACTTTCTCGAAACCATTATTATTGGTATTGTGCATGCTTTTAAAATGTTTACCATTATTTCTAGTAACCCTTCATCAAAAGAATCGTACAGTACTATCCTCTTTTTTCTGGTGCATTATCTTTTTTTTGTAGCCATTCAATTGATCTTTGTATTTAGTTTCTTAGAAATGAACGACAGCAACATCACAAGTGGTTTTAACCTCATCCACAATATCAGTTATGTAATGAGTTTGAAAGGAATGATTATCGTTTTAATATCGATATTGATTTACAATCTTGCAGACTATTATCTTAATTTTATTCAAACTCAAGTCTATAAAAAAGCTCGAGTCCGAGAAATATTCTCTCAGCCTTATGTTCGAATTATTATTCAGCAATTCGCAGTAATTTTAGGTGGCTTTTTCATCATCTTCTCTTCAGGTGTTTTTATTGTTGCAATACTTTTAATTTTAATTCGGACATTGATAGAATTACTATTCATTTCAAACCCATTATTATTCGAACTAAAAAACCCACAAGCCTAAAGTTAGTATTGTAATAAAGCAAGTAGTTATAAAAGGTTTTGCCACGCTCCTCCATTTATAACGTCAATTCCGTATTTTGATAAGTGTTGCATTGCTTGACCACTACGTGTTCCACTTCTACAAACTACAATTACAGGTTTATTATATGCTTTTATTTCATCTAACTTTATAGGAATCAATCCTAATTCAATTCTTCTAGACCCTTCTACGTGTCCTTCATCCCATTCTGCTTGTGTTCTCACATCAACTACGACTGCACCTCTCTTTAGATATTCTTGAATATCATTCATAGTATTTTTCTTTTTAAATAAATTAAAAAACATCATTTCAAAATTTTTGATAAAAATAAAAAAGAATTTCACAATAACTCTAAATCAAATGGATTTTAATTATTTTTGAATAAACTATAATAATACTCTTTTTATTAAATGAAACAAGAAAATAGAAAAGACGAAATAATTCATACTGCAACCAAATTATTCAAAAAAAAGGGATATAGTGCTGTAACTATGAGAGACATTGCTAAATCAATGGGAATAAAAGCTGCAAGTCTTTACAATCACATCAATTCTAAACAAGAAATATTGACCAATATTATTATTTCTCTTGCAGAAGAATTTACTGATGAAATGAATAATATTTTAAAATCTGACTTAAATTCTATTGACAAACTTAAAGAAATAATTTCTTTACATGTAAAAATAACTAGTGAAAACACTAACGGCATGGCCTCATTAAACAATGATTGGATGCATCTTGAAGAAAAATTAGACTATTATTTATCTCTCAGACATAAATATGAAGAAGATTTTAGAGAAATTATTAATGAAGGTATTTCAAAAAAAGAAATTTCTAATTCAAATTCTGAAATTATGCTTTTCTCAATGCTTTCAACTCTTAGGTCGTTATATCTTTGGACACCAAATCAAAAAGATATTAATGAACTAGCCAATAGCCTTAGTGATGTACTGATAAATGGTGTTAAAATTTAATTTTTAAAGTATTTTTTTTGTAAATTTGTAATCTAAACTAACGGTTGTTAGTTTCGTAAATTGATTAATTTATACATGGCAGATTTTCATTCGGTAAGAATTGCAGATATCTATAAAGAAACAAAAGATACTGTTGTCGTAGAATTTGATATACCAAAACATCTTCAAGACAATTTTAGTTTCATTCAAGGTCAGCATCTGACACTTCGTAAAATTATAAACGACGAAGACGTGCGACGCTCTTATTCATTATGCTCAAGTCCATTGGACAAGAAATGGAAAGTTGCAATTAAACAAATTCCTGGAGGCGTTTTTTCTTCTTATGCCAATACCAAATTGAAAATTGGAGATACTATAGATTTAATGCAGCCTTCTGGAAATTTCTATATTGATATTGAGCCAGAATCATCAAAAAACCATATTGCTTTTGCTGCAGGAAGTGGAATAACACCAATGCTATCAATCATTAAAACACATTTACTTTCTGAACCAAATAGTACATTCAAATTATTCTATTTAAATCGCACAGTAAAATCTATTATCTTTAAAGAAGAAATTGAACAATTAAAAAATCAGTTCTTTGGTCGGTTTCAGGTATTTTATTTTTTGACAAAAGAACAACGAGATATCCCTTTTCTGAATGGACGTTTTGATACTGAAAAATTAAGTGTTTTAACCAAAACATTCATTGATATAGAAGATACTAATCATGCTTTTATCTGCGGACCTCAAGACATGATTTTCTTAATTAGAGATCATTTAGAAGAAAAAGGATTAGATAAAAATAAAATCCATTATGAGCTCTTCTTTTCTGGAAATCCTGATGATAATAAACATATTGCAGAAGCATTAGAACATAAAGTTGAAGGAACTGATGTTACCATTGTAGATGGTGGAAAAGAATTTCATTTTATTATGGAAGATGAATATGATAATATTCTTGACGGAGCATTGGCGGCAGGCGCAGACTTGCCTTTCGCATGTAAAGGCGGAGTGTGTAGCACTTGTAAATGTAGAGTAATTGAAGGTTCTGTTGAAATGAAAATCAACTATGCATTAGATGAAAAAGAAGTATCACAGAACTTGGTATTAAGTTGTCAATCAGTTCCAACTACGGAAAAAGTAGTTGTTGATTTCGACGTATAAAAATAAAACTCAAAATTATGAGTGAAGAACAATTAAATATGGAGACTGAGCGTAGTCGAAGTCTAGAAGAACAATTTGAAGCACGAATTGCTCGTGACGAAAAAATTGAACCTAAAGATTGGATGCCAGAAAAGTATCGAAAGACACATATCAGGCAAATGTCACAACATGCGCATTCTGAAATTGTAGGGATGCTTCCAGAAGGAAATTGGATTACTAGAGCGCCTTCATTAAGACGGAAAGTGGCTTTATTAGCCAAAGTTCAAGACGAAGCAGGTCATGGGTTATACTTGTATTCTGCTTGTGAAACTTTAGGGATTTCTCGTGATGAATTATATGAACAACTTCACTCAGGAAAAGCAAAATATTCAAGTATTTTTAATTACCCAACTATTACTTGGGCAGATATGGGAGCGATTGGCTGGTTGGTAGATGGAGCAGCAATCATCAATCAAGTCCCTTTATGTAACACTTCTTACGGACCATATGCACGCGCAATGGTAAGAGTATGTAAGGAAGAAAGTTTTCATCAACGCCAAGGCTATGAAATCATGATAAAATTGACAAACGGAACTCCTGAGCAAAAAGAATTGGCACAAGATGCATTGAACCGTTGGTGGTGGCCATCACTTATGATGCTCGGACCAACAGATGCAGAATCTGTACATACAGAACAATCTATGAAATGGAAATTGAAACGTAAATCAAATGATGACTTACGTCAGCAATTTATCGACCAAACGGTTCCTCAAGCAGAATTAATAGGCTTGACTATTCCAGATCCAGATTTAAAATGGAATGAAGAAAAGAAGAGTTATGATTTTGGAGAAATAAATTGGGATGAATTTTGGCAAGTAGTAAAAGGTCATGGACCTTGCAATAAAGAACGTATGAAAGCCAGAGTTGGCGCTTGGGAACGTGGAGAATGGGTTCGTGATGCGGCAATGGCACACGCAGAAAAGAAACAAACCTCTTTGAAAAAAGAGGTCTCATAGTAAATAAAATGAACCATTGGTATGTCTATATTATGGCAAATAAGCGTAATGGAGTAATTTATATTGGTGTAACTGATAATATTGAAGAAAGAGTAAAAGAGCACAGATTAAAAATATTTCCGAAAGCATTCACAGCAAAATATAATTGTGATAAATTGATTTATTTTGAAGAGTTTGAAAATGGTAGAGATGCTGAAAAAAGGGAAAGACAATTCAAAAAATGGAAAAGAGATTGGAAAATTGAATTAATAGAAGAAATGAATCCAAGTTGGTCAGATTTAAGTATCAACTGGAATTTAAATTTTAATAAAATTAGAAAGTAAATTTTAGGTTTAATTAATAAGATACCTGCTTTCGCAGGCATTAAAAATATGAGTAAGAATTGGCCACTTTGGGAAGTCTTCGTAAGAAGTAAAAACGGATTAGAACACAGGCATTTTGGAAGCCTTCATGCAGCAGATGCTGAAATGGCTTTAGAAAATGCACGCGATGTGTATACCAGACGAAATGAAGGTGTGAGTATTTGGGTTGTAGAATCAAAAAATATTACTGCATCAAATCCAGAAAATAATGGAGAGATGTTTGAACCTGCACAGGATAAAATTTATCGTCATCCAACATTTTACGATTTACCAGACGAAGTAAAACATATGTAATAATTGTCATTCCTGCAAAGGCAGGAATCTCATAAAGAGAAACTATGAATAACAATTTATACAAATACATCCTAGGAATCGCAGACAATTCCTTAATTCTTGGACAACGATTAGGTGAATTATGTGGTCATGGTCCAAGTTTAGAAACTGATATTGCTTGTACTAATATCTCGTTAGATTTATTTGGTCAAGTAAGAAGTTATTATCAATATGCTGCGAAAATTACTGGTAATGGAAAATCTGAAGATGATATTGCAATGCTTCGTAAAGAACGCGAGTATGTAAATGTTCTATTGGTTGAACAACCAAATACAGATTTTGCTTATACAATTGGTCGTCAATTTTTATTCGATGTGTATCATTTATTATTTTTAAATGAATTGCAAAAAAGCAATGATTTAATGCTTTCTGCGATTGCTGTCAAATCAATAAAAGAAGTGAGTTACCATCAACGTTTTTCGTCAGATTGGGTAAAACGTTTAGGTGATGGAACAGCAGAAAGTCATCAAAAAATGCAAGATGCAATTGATGGATTGTGGACATATACTGATGAATTATTTCATCAAACAGATGCAGATAAAATAATTGTTTCAGAAGGAATTGGCGTAGATGTAACAAATTTAAAAGAGACTTATTACAGTAAGGTTTCAGAATTATTACAAGAAGCAACTTTGAAAACTCCTGAATCTAAATGGTTCCAAAAAGGTGGTAAAGAAGGTATCCATACTGAGCATTTAGGATATTTATTAAGTGATTTGCAATACATGCAACGCACATATCCGAATATGGAATGGTAACAGCTGAACAACATATCGATCAAAAACTCTTCCCAATTCTGGAGCAGGTATCAGATCCTGAAATTCCGGTATTATCTATCATGGATATGGGAGTTGTACGTTCAGCAGTTCTTGAAAACGATATTGTAAAAGTTCAAATTACACCAACTTATAGTGGCTGTCCAGCTATGGATGTCATTGGTGATGATATAAAAAAAGCATTATTGGATACTGGATACAATTCGGAAATAGAATTAATCCTAGCTCCTGCTTGGACAACTGACTGGATTACACCAAAAGGGAGAAAAGCATTGGAAGATTACGGAATTGCAGCACCTCTGGATGCTGAAGCAGATAAAGGGGTATTGCTTGAAGGTAAAAGATTAGTGAAATGTACTAATTGCACTTCAACCAATACAAGATTAGTAAGTCAATTTGGATCAACAGCATGTAAAGCGCAGTTTCAGTGCGATGACTGCCAAGAACCATTTGATTATTTTAAATGTTTGAAATAAAACGTCATTCCGAACGAAGTGAAGGAATCTTATCAAAAGATTGCCACGTCCTTCCTCCTCGCAATGACAACAAAAAATAAATATGAGTAATTCAATAGAATTAAAAATAGAAAATAAAGTAGCATATATCACATTAAATAGACCTGAAGTGTTTAACAGTTTCAATCGTGAAATGGCATTTTTACTACATGATACTTTAGACGCTTGTGAGAAAAATGATGATGTGCGAGCAATTGTGCTTACTGGAAACGGAAAGGCATTTTGTGCAGGTCAAGATTTAAAAGAAGTAACTGATCCAGATTTGAATCCAGGATTTAAAAAAATATTAGAAGAGCATTATAACCCAATAATTACACGGATTCGTTCTATAAAAAAACCAATTATTGGAGCGATTAATGGTGTTGCTGCAGGTGCAGGAGCCAATATTGCTTTGGCTTGTGATGTTATAGTTGCACACGAAAAAGTAAGTTTTATACAAGCATTTAGTCTAATAGGTTTAGTGCCTGATAGCGCTGGAACTTTCTTTTTACCTCGACTCATTGGGTTTCAAAAAGCATTGGCATTAGCAATGCTAGGTGACAAAATATCTGCTGAAGAAGCAGAACGAATGGGAATGATTTACAAGATGATTCCGCTTGATAATTTTGAAGAAGAAGTAAATAAATTGGCTATAAAAATGGCAAATATGCCAACCAAAGCATTAGGAATGATTAAAGAATTATTCAATAAATCAATGAGTAATACTTTGGAAGATCAATTAGCACTAGAATCTAAATTACAAATAGAAGCAGCACAGAGTAATGATTATGCAGAAGGCGTTGCAGCATTTATTGAAAAAAGAAAACCGAATTTTAAAGGAAACTAAATGAAATTTATTTACTTAATTCTATTTCTTTTTTTGATTTCGTGTTCATCGACTTCAAACTTAAATCCAAAAAAGATTCAAGGAGAATATATTTTGGATGATAATTTTTATGGAATTGGGTCTAGTATAAAAATTAAAGGAAATAATTCATTTGAGTACGAATGGGTAACTGGACTTATAAATGGTATTACTAAAGGAAAATATGTGATTAACAATAATAAAATTATTCTAAATAGTGAATTTCAACCTGAAAGTGAAGAGTTTCAAAATAAATATAGAATCCTTGAAAGTGAAAATAAAAACTTAGATTCTATAAAAATTAGAGTTTTAGAGAAAAATGGAATTACTTTAAATTATGCTACTTGTATTTTAATAAATGGTGATAGTTTAATTTATGTAACAGAGTCTGATAATTATGGTTTTGCTAAAATTCCTAAAGTTGACGCTGATAGTTTGGGTATATCTTTTATTGGTTATGATTACGCCAGTATTCCATTAAATAATTTAAAAAGTGATTATTTAGCTATTGAGCTTAACGAAAAAAATCCTGATTTTGAATACTACCAATTTTTTACTAATAAAAACTTTAAAATTAGAAACAACAAATTGATTGGTGATAAAGAGAAATTCATAAAGAAAAAGTAAATGATGAACATAGGAATAATTGGTTCTGGAACAATGGGAAGTGGCATCGCACAAGTTGCGGCTACATCTGGTTGTAAAGTAAAGTTATACGATACCAATCAAGCGGCATTGGACAAGTCTAAAGTCGCATTAGAAAAAGTATTGTCTAGATTAATTGAAAAAGGACGTATTGATTCTGATGAAAAAGTTAGAATTCAGTCTAATATCTCCTACGTAAATAACTTAAAGGATTTAGCCGATTCAAATTTAACGGTTGAAGCGATTATTGAAAATTTAGACATAAAGAAAAAAGTATTTGCTGAATTAGAAAGTTATGTTTCTGACGATTGTATTATAGCCTCAAACACTTCAAGTTTGTCAATTGCGTCAATCGCCGCATCATTACAAAAACCAGAACGCTGTATTGGAATTCACTTTTTCAATCCAGCACCCCTAATGAAATTGGTTGAAGTCATTCCTGCGATTCAAACATCAAAAGAAGTTTTAGATAAATCAACTCAAATTATTTCTGACTGGAAAAAAGTTGTAGCTGTTGCCAAAGACACTCCTGGATTTATCGTAAATAGAGTTGCACGACCATTCTATGGTGAATCTTTACGAATTTATGAAGAAGGGTTGGCGGATTTTGCGACTATTGACTGGAGTTTAAAAACATTGGGAGGTTTCAGAATGGGACCTTTTGAATTAATGGATTTCATTGGTAATGATGTCAATTATACAGTAACAGAAACAGTATTTACAGCATTCTATTTTGACCCAAGGTACAAACCAGCATTTACTCAAAAACGTTTTTCAGAAGCAGGATATTTAGGGCGAAAGTCTGGAAAAGGGTATTATAATTATGATGAGAACGGAAAATTGATTGCACGTCATTCTGAACTTGTTTCAGGATCTCATAACAGTGAGTTATCAAATCAAATTTTTGACAGAGTTTTAGCAATGCTAATCAACGAAGCTGCAGATGCTTTGTTCTTAAATATTGCTTCCGCAGAAGACATTGACAATGCTATGACTAAAGGCGTTAATTATCCAAAAGGATTATTGGCTTGGGCAGATGAAAAAGGAGTAGATTGGTGTGTATCGAAACTGGATGAATTATATAACGAATATCATGAAGATAGATATCGTTGTAGTCCACTATTAAGAAAAATGAATAGAGAGAACTTAAAGTTCTATTAATTAATAGCGTCATGCTGAACTTGTTTCAGCATCGCATAACAAATGATAAGATTGCCATGTCATTTCATTCCTCGCAATGACAAATTAAAACTTAAATGTCACCTTGAGCGTAGTCGAAAGGTCTCATAATTAAAAACAATAAGACTCCCACTTTTGTGGGAAATAAATATGAAAGGAGAACAAATTCCATATAAAATGTTAAGTCAAGATGCGTATAGCACTTGGCTAGGAATCGAAATTTTAGAAAGCAAAATTGGTCGTGTAAAAGTCGGCATGACTATTCGTAAAGAAATGTTGAATAGCATGAAAAAAGCACATGGAGGAATTAGTTATTCACTTGCAGATACTGCTTTTGGGTTCACATCTAATACACATGGAAAGTACGCTGTTTCAATAGAAACAAGCATAAATCATATTGAAGCGTTAAATGAAGGTGATTATTTAGTTGCAGAATGTGTCATTGAAAAAGTAAATAACAGATTAGGTTTTAATATCGTAGAAGTTAAACGAGGTGATGAATTAGTAGCACTTTTTAAAGGTGTTGTATATCGTACTCAAAAAGATTGGGAATAAATTCCTACGAAGGCAGGAATCTCACAATAAATAGAGACTAATTTTAGTCTTTGCATAAAAACAGTAAGGATTTGTCATTCCGCACTTGATGCAGAATCCAAAATAAAATAAAAGGTAAAATTAACAGATACCTGCTTTCGCAGGCATAGATATGAAAGAAGCATATATCATAGACGGAATCAGAACTCCAATAGGAAGTTACAAAGGAACTTTATCTGCTGTTCGCACTGATGACTTAGGAGCCATTGTAATTGAAGAATTAGTAAAAAGAAATCCAAACATCCCAAAAGAAGCGTACGACGATGTTATCATGGGTTGTGCAAATCAAGCAGGAGAAGACAATCGTAATGTTGCAAGAATGTCATCATTATTGGCTGGATTACCATTTACAGTTCCCGGAGAAACCGTAAATAGATTATGTAGTTCGGGATTGTCAGCAATTATTCATGCCAATCGTGCTATAAAAGCAGGAGATGGAGACTTGTTTATTTCTGGAGGAGTAGAAAATATGACTCGTGGACCCTATGTTATTGGAAAACCATCAACAGGGTTTGGCGGAGATTCTAAAATGTATGATTCTACATTCGGCTGGCGTTTTATCAATCCGAAAATGCAAAAATTATATGGAACTGACGGAATGGGAAATACTGCTGAAAATCTTGTAGAAAAATATAATATTTCTCGCGAAGACCAAGATAAGTTCGCTTATTGGAGCCAAATGAAAGCAACCAAAGCACAAGAGAATGGACGACTAGCAAAAGAAATAGTAACTGTTGAAATTCCGCAGCGTAAAAAAGATCCAATTCTGTTTTCAAAAGACGAATTTGTAAAACCAACAACATCTTTAGAAATTTTAGGGAAATTACGTCCAGCATTCAAAAAAGAAGGTGGAAGTGTAACTGCAGGAAACTCATCCGGATTAAATGACGGAGCAGCAGCAACTATTATTGCTTCAGAAGATGCCGTTAAAAAATACAATCTAAAACCATTAGCAAGAATTGTAAATTCTGCTGTTGTTGGTGTAGAGCCAAGAATCATGGGAATTGGTCCAGTTCAAGCTTCTAATAAAGCATTAGAAAAAGCAGGTTTGACCATGGATGATATGGATGTGATAGAATTAAACGAAGCATTCGCAGCACAAGCATTAGCGTGTACTCGCGCTTGGGGATTGGTAGATAACGATCCAAGATTAAATCCAAATGGAGGCGCTATAGCAATTGGTCATCCATTAGGTGTTACAGGAGCAAGAGTTGCATATTCAGCAGCATTAGAATTACAAGAACAAAATAAAAAATATGCATTAATTACAATGTGTATTGGAGTTGGTCAAGGGTATGCTTGTGTGATTGAAAATGTAAGTAAATAGAATTTGGGCGTTACCCAAAAGGGTCAGGCTTTCGGCAGTCGCTTTTTTTGAAAAAAAAAAAAGAGCTTCAACAAAGCCTCAATCCTTAACGCAAATCGAGAATAAAACAACATCAATGTAAAACATTGAAAAAAGTTTAATACAAACTGTCATTCCGCACTTGATGCGGAATCCATAATAAATTGAATAGATTCCTGCCTTCGCAGGAATGACAAAATAAAATTATGAAAAAAATACAACATTACGTTCAAGGTCAATGGACTGAAGGAAAAGAAGAAGGAATTCCAGTATTGGATGCAATCACAGGCGAAGCATTTACAAGTGTTGCTATTGAAGGATTAGACATTCCTGAAATCTTAAACTACGGAAGAACAAAAGGAGGTGAAGTCCTTCGAAAAATGACTTTTCAAGAACGTGGGAACATGCTTAAGAAATTAGCATTATATCTTACAAAACGAAAGAATGATTTCTACGAATTAAGTTATAGGACTGGAGCAACCAAAGTTGATAGTTGGATCGATATAGAAGGTGGTTTTGGAAATTTATTTGCCAATGCATCTTTAAGGAAATTATTTCCAAATCAGTCCTACCATGTAGAAGGTGATGCTATTGATTTATCTCGTGGTGGACGCTTTATGGCACATCACATCATGGTACCTAAAAAAGGAGTTGCTGTACATATAAATGCTTTCAATTTCCCAGTTTGGGGAATGTTAGAAAAATGTGCTGTTAATTGGATGGCTGGAGTTCCTGCTGTGGTGTTACCAGCACCATCATCCTCTTATTTAGCAGAAGCAGTTGCAAAAGAAATTATCGCATCTGGAATTTTACCAGAAGGTGCGCTACAAATAATAAACGGAACCGTTAAAACAATTTTAGATACAGTAGAGTCTCAAGATGTTGTAACTTTTACAGGTTCTGCAGCAATAGGAAGAATATTAAAAGCACATCCACGAATTATTCAAGAAGCAGTTCCTTTTACGATGGAAGCCGATTCTTTAAACGCTTCTATTTTAGGTGAAGATGCAGTTCCAGGAACGCCAGAATTTGATTTATTTATCAAAGAAGTAAGAAAAGAAATAACTGTAAAAGCAGGTCAAAAATGTACTGCAATAAGGAGAATTATCGTTCCAGAAAACTTAATTGAAGATGTTCAAATTTCATTAGGAAAAGCATTAGACAAAGTGACAATTGGAGATCCAAGACTGAAAGAAGTGAGAATGGGATCTTTAATAAGTCATCAACAAGTACAAGCAGTTAGAGATTCTGTTAATGATTTAGCAAAAGAAGCACAAATTGTTTATGGAAGTTTAGACAAAATAGAAACCATTGGTGCGGATGCTAAAAAAGGAGCTTTTATAAGCCCTATTTTATTAAGAGCAGACAATCCTTTTCAAAATACAGCAATTCACGAACGAGAAGCATTTGGTCCAGTAAGTACTATTATGCCTTATAAAAATTTAGACGAGGCTATTTTATTAGCACAAATGGGTAAAGGATCTTTGGTCTCTTCAATTGCAACAAATGATGATAAAATTGCTAAAGAATATGTTATAAATGCTGCAAGTCATCACGGAAGAATTATGGTGATTAATCGTGATATGGCTAAAGAAAGTACAGGTCATGGTTCGCCATTACCAAGTTTGGTTCATGGTGGTCCAGGACGTGCTGGAGGTGGAGAAGAAATGGGTGGAATACGTGGAATAAAACATTATTTACAACGTACTGCCATTCAAGGTTCGCCAACAACATTAACCGAAATTACTGGTATTTACCAGCCGAATGCAAAATATAAAGAGGCAGAACAACATCCGTTTAAATATCATTGGGAAGACATTCAGCCAGGAATGTCACTGAAGACTCACAAACGTACGTTTACCGATACTGATATTATCAATTTTGCCAATGTTACTTGGGATCATTTCTATGCGCATACAGATATCACATCTTTAGAGGGAAGTATTTTCGAAAAAAGAACAGCACATGGCTATTTCATTATTTCTGCTGCGGCAGGATTATTTGTATATCCTAATAAAGGGCCAGTTTCTGCAAACTACGGTTTAGAAGAATGTCGATTTTTACGTCCTTTATATCACAATGACACAGTTTATGTTAGATTGACTTGTAAACAAAAAGTTGATAGAGATGTTGCATCTGCAGAGCATCCAAGTGGAATTGTAAAATGGTTTGTTGAAGTTTTTGATGCTGAAGACGAGTTAGTTGCTATAGCAACAATCTTAACTATGGTTCAAAAGAAGCAAGAAGTCTTTGTTGAAATGACAAGCGAAAAAATTCAAGAATGTTTAACGAAGTTAACTGAAGATGCTAAACCAAAATGGGGAATTATGACACCTCAACATATGATTGAGTACTTGGAACATACTTATAGAATTGCTTCAGGAGAAATTCAAGATTTTGAAATTGCAACACCAGAAAAAATTCTAGAAAAAGTACATAATAGCCTGTATAATTACAGACCATTCCCGAAGAATTCTGAATTTCCATTATTAGAGAAAGATAAATTAGCAAAATTAAATCATCCTGATTTGTCAACTGCTAAAGAGAAAATGAATGAAGCAAGAGCAGAATATTTAGCGTTTTTTAAAGAAAATCCTGATGCAAAATTAAATAATATAGTCTTTGGAGAATTAAATAAATACGAATGGTATTTACAGGAAAGGAAACATTTGAATCATCACTTTGAACAGTTCGGGTTGTTGTAGAATTGTCACTGCGCATTTATTGCGCAGTCGGTTGAATGAAACTAAATGTCAAAAAAATATTACACATATATTCTAACACATGAAAGAAATCACATCTTTTATGTTGGAGTAACTAATAATATTGAAAGAAGAATAAGTGAGCATCAAAATGCAACTTTCGGAACACACGTTGGACGCTATAATATAAAGAAATTAGTTTACTTCGAAGAGCATTCAGATATTAGAATTGCAATAAGAAGAGAGAAAACTATTAAGAAATGGAAAAGAGAATGGAAGATAAATCAAATAACAGAAATGAATCCTGATTGGGTTGATTTAAGTTTGGATTGGGATCTTTCAAAGTATATAAAAAACAAAGATTAATACGAATGCGCAACAAGTGCGCATTGACATAATAAGAAAATGAGTACACCATACGTTAAATTAGACATCAAAAACGAAGTAGGATATATAGAGTTTTTTCATCCTGCACACAACTCTTTACCAGGAAATATCTTGGCAGAATTAGCACAAACTATTACTGATGCTGGAAATAATGACGCTATCAAAGTAATTGTTTTGAAAAGCGGAAAAGATAGAACGTTTTGTGCTGGAGCAAGTTTTAAAGAATTAATCAACATTAATGATGAAGCAACAGGAAAAGTTTTCTTTTCTGGATTTGCTAATGTGATAAATGCGATGCGTAAATGTCCAAAGTTTATTATTGGACGTATTCAAGGGAAAACTGTAGGTGGTGGAGTTGGATTAGCAGCCTCAACAGATTATTGTATGGCATCGAAATTCGCATCAATCAAACTAAGTGAATTAAATATTGGTATTGGACCATTTGTAGTAGGACCAGCAATTGAACGTAAAATAGGATTAAGTGGAATGTCACAGATTGCTATTGATGCAAATTCCTTTTATCCTGCAGAATGGGCAAAACAAAAAGGGTTGTTTACTCATGTTTTTGAATCTAATGAAGAATTAGATGAAGCCGTAAAAACTGCAGCAGAACATTTATGTACTTATAACACTGAAGCAATGAAAGAAATGAAATCTGTTTTTTGGAAAGGAACTGAAGATTGGGATTCATTATTGGCAAAACGTGCTCAAACAAGTGGAAGGTTAGTTTTAAGTGATTTTACAAAAGAAAAATTAAAAGGGTTTAAATAAAAACATCATTCCAATCAAAGTGAAGGAGTCTGTTTAATGAGATTGCCACGCTTCGCTCGCAATGACAAATATCTATAATTATGATTTACAGTTTCAAAGGATATACACCAGTAGTTCACGAAAGTAGTTTTGTGCATCCTTTAGCGGCTATAACTGGCAATGTTATTATTGGCAAAAATTGTTATATAGGTCCTGGAGCAGCAATTCGTGGAGATTGGGGACAAATCATTCTGGAAGACGGAGTAAATGTACAAGAAAATTGTACTGTTCACATGTTTCCTGGAAAGTCTATAACGCTTAAGGAGAGTGCACATATAGGTCATGGAGCCATTATTCACGGTGCCAATTTGGGTAAAAACTGCCTTATTGGAATGAATACAGTCATTATGGACGATGCTGAAATAGGTGACGAAAGCATTATTGGAGCAATGGCATTTGTGAAAGCAGAAACTAAAATTCCAAGACGAAGTTTAGTCGTTGGTAATCCTGCAAAAGTGATCAAAGAAGTAAGCGATGAAATGATTGCTTGGAAAACTAAAGGCACACAATTGTACCAGCAATTACCAGCAGAATGTCATGAGAGTTTGAAAGAAGTCGAGCCTTTACGTCAAATGCCAAAAGAGAGAATATTACAAAAAGGTGTCTATGACACCCTTCAAGATTTTATGAAAAAATAAACTAACAAACATTAGTTAATATAATGTCGAAATTCGAATTTAAAATGCCTAAGCTAGGCGAAAGTATTACAGAAGCAGCCATAATTACATGGTTTAAAAACGTTGGTGATACCATTGGTGAAGATGAAATGTTGTTAGAAGTTGCAACTGACAAAGTAGATGCTGAAGTCCCATCAACTGTTTCAGGTATAGTAGAAGAAATTTTATTTCAAGCAAATGAGGTTATAAAAATTGGCGAAACTATTGCTATTATTAATACTAATGGAAGCGCTTCAAAATCTGTAAAAAAAGATTCAAAACCTGAATCGAAGACAGAAAAAAAAGAAGTCAAACAAAAGAAATCAATTCCAAAAAAATTAGTTTCAGCAAAACAAAACAACAATACGTTCTTTTCACCTTTGATTATCTCAATTGCCAAAGAACAACATATTAGTTATGAAGAATTAGCAAGAATTCCAGCAACAGGAAATGATGGAAGACTAAGAAAGAGTGATATTTTTCAATATATAAAAGAAGGGAGACCATTTCAATTTGTACAACCAACAATTGAACACGATCCAACAGCATATAGGATTCCACAATTAAAACTTGATAAAGGAACTGGTGAAATAGTGAAAATGGATAGAATGCGCAAAATGATTGCAGATCATATGGTGTATTCAAAACATACTTCTCCTCATGTTACAGCATATGTAGAAGCAGATTTAACAGAAATGGTGAAATGGAGAAACAAAAACAAAATTCCATTTCAAGAAAAACACCATTGTAAATTAACTTTTACACCTTTATTTATTGAAGCAGTTGCAAAAGCCGTCAAAGATTTTCCAATGATAAATGTATCTATCGATGAAGATAATATCATTGTAAAAAAAGACATCAATATAGGAATGGCAACAGCCTTACCATCAGGAAATTTAATCGTTCCTGTTGTTAAAAACGCTGATAATAAAAATCTTCATGAATTAGCAGTTAGTGTAAATAATTTATCAAAAAAAGCACGAGAGAACAACTTAAATGCAGATGATATTCAAGGAAGTACTTTCACAATTTCCAATGTCGGGACTTTTGGTAGTTTGATGGGAACACCAATCATCAACCAACCAGAAGTAGCCATTTTAGCACTCGGAATTATTAAGAAAAGAGCCGAAGTGATGGAAACAGAAAACGGCGATGAAATTGCAATTCGAAGTATGATGTACTTATCACTGTCGTTTGACCATAGAGCAGTTGATGGATATTTAGGAGGCTCATTTTTAAGGAAAATTGCAGATTATTTAGAACAGTTTGATACCAAAAGAACAATATAAACATGTCGCACAACATACATATTACTAAAATAAATGAGTCAAAAGTTTCAACAATTGACTTTAATAATATTCCTTTAGGAACAACTTTTACTGATCATATGTTTATCTGTGATTATGAAAATGGCGCATGGACAAACCCAAGAATAGAACCTTTAGAATTGATCCCTACACATCCAGCAGCAATGGCATTACATTACGGACAAGCCATATTTGAAGGGATGAAAGCAACAATTGATACTGATGGAAATCCTATGCTTTTTAGACCTTCTAAAAATGCTGCAAGATTAAATTTCAGTGCAGATAGAATGGGAATGCCTGATTTTCCTGAAGATTTATTTGTTGAAGGATTAAAGCAATTGGTTGCGCTGGAACAAAATTGGATTCCTCCAATGGATGGAAGCGCACTATACTTAAGACCTTTCATGTATGCTGATGAACCTTTTATTGGCATGCGTGCTGCAACACACTATAAGTTTATAATTATGGCTTCGCCTTCAGGGCCTTTTTTTAGCAAACCAATAAAATTATATGCTGAGACTAAATATATCAGAGCCGCTAATGGCGGAACTGGAGAAGCAAAAGCCGCAGGAAATTATGCTGCTGCAATTCGCCCAACAGAATTGGCTAAAGCAAAAGGTTACGATCAAGTTTTATGGTTAGATGCTATCGAACATAAGTATATTCAGGAAGTTGGAACAATGAATATCTTCTTTAAAATTGACGGGAAATTTATCACGCCATTACGTGATGGCTCTATTTTGGATGGAATTACTCGCATGAGTGTTATCGATATTTTAAAGCACAAAGGGTACGAAGTTACTGAAAGACCCATAACAATTGACGAAGTTATTGAAGCGTCTAAAAACAATACTCTTGAAGAGGCTTTTGGAACCGGAACTGCCGTTGGAATTGCATATATACAAGAGATTGGGACTCAAAATGAGCGTATTCATGTTTCTGATAAAAGTCCTGTTGGACTTGAAGTAAATGACATGCTAAACGACATCAAAACAGGAAAGATTGAAGACACATTCAATTGGATGGTGAAAATTGGAAAAGAATTGGCTTAAAGGTTTTTGGGCATTTCTCCAACTTAATTGGAGGTTATGATTTCCGATTTATCTTTTACAAGAAAAGTAAAAGGATGTCGCTGCAACAGCTGAGAAATCACGAGTTCTTATTTATCAAATAAGAATGAACGAGTAATCATTAACGCAGAAGCAACTAGTTAGATAGTTTTCTGTCATTCTGCACAAGATGCGGAATCCAGAATAAAAGAGAATTTAATAAAGAGATTCCTGCCTACGCAGGAATGACAAGTATGAAGAAAAATATTTTAGAAAAAGCATTTTCGAATCTTTGCACAGCAAAATCAATGGCTGAGCTTTATGAAACCAATTTCAAGCAGGTTTCTAAATATGTTCATGCAACATCTAGAGGTCACGAGGCTGTACAAATTGCTTTAGGAATGCAATTACTTCCGCAAGATTATGCTTTTCCTTATTATAGAGATGATGCCATGTTATTATCATTTGGATTGAAACCTTATGATCTAATGCTGCAGTTAATGGCAAAAAAAGAAGACCCTTTTTCTGGTGGAAGAACCTATTATTGCCATCCAAGTTTAAAGGATGACGATAAGCCAAAAATACCTCATCAATCGTCTGCAACAGGAATGCAAGCAATCCCTGCAACAGGCGTTGCCATGGGAATGCAGTATAAAGAATTACAAGGCATTGAAGATCAGGCAGCAATATTGTCACCTCGAGCGGAGTCAAGAGGTCTCAAACCTATAACAGTTTGTTCACTAGGAGATGCATCAGTAACTGAAGGTGAAATTGCAGAAGCATTTCAAATGGCTGCTTTAAAACAAATGCCAATCCTATATTTAGTACAAGATAATGGTTGGGATATTTCAGCAAATGCAGCAGAAACACGTGCTCAAAATGCGTACGAATACGCACAAGGATTTCATGGATTGGAAGCCATTTCTATTGATGGTGCAAACTTTACAGAAAGTTATAATGCAATAGAGAAAGTAATAAAAACAATTCGAACAGAAAGACGTCCTTTTTTAGTTCATGCTAAAGTTCCGCTTTTAAATCATCATACTTCTGGTGTACGAATGGAATGGTATCGTGATGATCTTGAAGAAGCACGTTCTCGTGATCCATATCCTGTTTTAAAACAACAGTTGCTCGATGCTGGATTCACTTCTGATGAAATAAAAGAAATAGAAAAAAGTGCAAAAAATAAAGTTGCCGAAGATTTTGAAAAGGCTTTAATTGCTGAAGACCCTAAACCTGAAGATTTATTTACACACGACTTTGCTCCTACTCCAATCACTGAAGAAGTTGGCGAAAGAACTCCAGAAGGTTCAGAAAAAGTAGTGATGGTTGACTGTGCATTATTTGCAGTTGAAGAATTGATGAGAAAACATAAAGAATGTTTACTCTACGGACAAGATGTTGGAGGAAGATTAGGAGGAGTTTTTAGAGAAGCAGCAACTCTTGCGCAAAAATTTGGCGATGATAGAGTTTTCAATACACCCATTCAAGAAGCATTTATCGTAGGTTCTACAGTTGGAATGAGTGCTGTTGGCTTGAAACCAATTGTTGAAGTTCAATTTGCCGATTATATTTGGCCTGGATTAAATCAATTATTTACAGAGGTAAGTCGTAGTTGTTATTTGTCAAACGGAAAATGGCCTGTATCTATGATTCTACGTGTTCCTATTGGCGCGTATGGAAGTGGTGGACCATATCATTCGTCTTCTGTTGAAAGTGTTATTACCAACATTAGAGGAATAAAAATTGCCTATCCAAGTAATGGTGCAGATTTAAAAGGATTGATAAAAGCAGCTTATTATGATCCAAATCCAGTTGTGATATTGGAACATAAAGGTTTGTATTGGTCTAAAGTTCCAGGGACAAAAGGAGCAACTTCAGTAGAGCCAAGTGAAGATTATATCTTGCCATTTGGAAAAGCGTGGGTTTTACAAGAAATATGGAAACAAGAGGATGTTGAAACTTTGACGATTGTTACTTACGGAATGGGAGTTCATTGGGCGTATAATGCGACAAAAAACATGCGAGATCAAGTCGAAATTATTGACCTTCGTACACTCTTTCCTCTTGATGAAGATACTGTAATGAAATCTGTCAAAAAAACTGGAAAATGTTTGGTTGTAACTGAAGAACCAAGTAATAATAGCTTTGCAAGAGCATTGTCAGGAAAAATACAAGAAGAATGTTTTAAACATTTGGATGCGCCAGTAATGACCATTGGAAGTGAAAATATGCCAGCAATTCCATTAAATTCAACTTTAGAAGAAACTATGATTCCTTCGACTGAAAAAGTGAAAAGAAAAATTCACGAACTGTTAAATTACTAAATAGTAAAAAAGAAAAATATTCGTATATTTAGACGTTAAATCTCTAAAAAACTAATACTATGAGAAGAGGAAATTTAAAAATACGGTTATTAATTGGTGCAGGAATTATCTTATTTTCCCTCTTTAAGTATTATTCTAACAGAGAAACAAACCAATACACAGGAAAAAAACAAAGCATTACTTTATCTGTCGAAGATGAAATTGCAATAGGTTTACGCAGTGCACCTTCAATGGCACAGCAACATGGAGGCTTATATCCAAGTCAAGAAGCACAAGACTTGGTTGACAGAGTTGGTAATTCTTTGGTAAATAACAGTATTGCACGGCAAACTCCATATCGATATGATTTTCATTTATTGCGAGACCCTAAAGCCATCAATGCTTTTGCACTTCCTGGAGGTCAAATATTTATTACCTATGCGCTCTTTTCAAAATTGGAAAACGAAGATCAACTTGCTGGTGTATTAGGTCATGAAATTGGACATGTTGTAGGTCGGCATTCTGCTGAACGAATGTCAAACCAAGGGCTTTGGCAGGGAATTGTTTCTGGTGTTATGGTTGGTGGTGGTGATGCTGCAGGTCAAATGGCTGGAATGATTTCTAATGTTACTAATATGAAATTTGGTCGAGAAGATGAGTTAGAAAGCGACGATCTTGGTGTAAAATTTATGATAGATGCAGGTTATGAACCAGAAGAAATGATTGGCGTAATGAGAATCTTAAAAACTGCTGCAGGTCCTAATCGCACTCCAGAATTTCAATCTACACATCCTGATCCTGAAAACAGGATTGAGATGATTAAAGAGGCAATACGAAAGTATAGGCGATAGATATTAATAAATCTGAATCTAGTTTTTTGTCTATAACTTCCATACTCTTATCAAGATATGAAATAACTTTTTTATAAATTTTAATAACAAAATTAAACTTCAAAGGATTTAAACAAACATCAGTATTCCTTACCTTTGCATTTCACTTGCTATAAACTATGAATAAAAAAGTAATCTTGATGATACTCGATGGTTGGGGAACATCGCCTGACCCAAAAGTATCTGCAATTGATAATGCTGAAACTCCATTTATAGATTCGCTTTACAAAAACTATCCAAATGCTGCTTTAAGAACCGATGGTTTACATGTTGGTTTACCTGAAGGCCAAATGGGAAATAGTGAAGTTGGTCATATGAATTTGGGTGCTGGACGGATTGTATATCAAGATTTGGCAAAGATTAATTTAGCAATAAAAAACAACACATTATCACAAGAAAAAGTGTTGATTGATGCTTTTAAATACGCAAAAGAAAATAATAAAAATCTTCATTTTTTAGGATTGGTCAGTAATGGAGGAGTTCACTCTCATATCAATCATTTAAAGGGTTTGATTGATGCTGCAAACGATTATGGAGTTCAAAATTCTTTTATTCATGCGTTTACTGATGGTCGTGACGTTGATCCAAAATCTGGAATTCATTTTATTGCTGATCTAGAAAAGCATATCTCAAAAACCGACACAAAAATAGCAACAGTTATTGGACGCTATTATGCTATGGATAGAGATAAACGTTGGGAACGAGTAAAACTGGCTTATGATTTATTGGTGAATGGTGAAGGGTTAAAGGTGAAGGATATTAATGCTGCAATACAAGCTAGTTATACGAATAGCGTAACCGATGAATTTATAATGCCTATTGTTAGAGTAGATGAAAACAACAAACCTATAACAACTATAAAAGATGATGATGTTATTGTCTTTTTTAATTTTAGAACTGATCGAGGTCGCGAATTAACAGAAATGTTAAGTCAAAAACATTTTCACGAATACAATACACATAAACTCGATTTGTACTATGTCACAATGACCAATTATGATGAGTCATTTAAAGGAATCAAAGTCGTTTTCAATAAAGAAAACTTAACAGAAACTTTAGGCGAAGTACTATCAGAAAATAATAAAAAACAAATCAGAATTGCAGAAACAGAGAAATATCCTCATGTAACTTTCTTCTTTTCTGGAGGTCAAGAAGAGCCATTTGAAGGAGAAAAAAGAATCCTTAGAAACTCTCCAAAAGTTGCAACTTATGATTTAAAACCAGAAATGAGTGCGTATGAATTACGCGATGCATTGATTCCTGAATTAGAAAAAGGAGAAACAGATTTTGTGTGTTTAAACTTCGCAAACGGAGATATGGTAGGTCATACAGGAGTTATGGAAGCCGCAATAAAAGCTTGCGAAGTTGTTGATGAATGTGTAAAATATGTTATAACATCAGCATTAAAAAACGATTATTCAACCATTTTAATTGCCGATCATGGAAACTGTGAAACAATGATAAATCCTGATGGAACACCTCACACAGCACACACTACGAATCCTGTTCCGATTATCTTGATTGATAAAGATTTAACAGCAATTAAAAACGGTGTATTAAGCGATATTGCTCCCACTATTTTAAAATTAATGGGAATACAGCAACCAAAAGCAATGACAAGAAAGTCGTTAGTTTAAACTTGTTGCTTGTTTAAAAAAAGTCAATTCGAGTGATTTTTATGAGTGAAGCGAATAAAAATAGTATCGAGAATAGTTTTACATGAAAAAATTCTCGATAAAAAATTTTTATCAAAATCTCATTCGAACTGACGTAATTTATCTCCATTATAACGCATCAAAATAAGCACGATCAAGATGTTCTCTATGATCTGGATGTGCAATATTCACCAATTCTTTAACACGCTGTTTGATTGTTTTTCCGTATAAATTTGCTACTCCATACTCAGTAACAATATACTGAACATGTGCTCTTGTAGTTACAACTCCTGCTCCTTGTTTTAAAAACGGCACAATTTTACTCACGCCTTTATTGGTAATGGACGGCATTGCAATAATCGGTTTCCCTCCTTTACTCAAAGATGCACCTCTCATAAAATCCATTTGCCCTCCTACTCCAGAATACATTTTTGTGCCAATAGAATCTGCACAAATTTGTCCTGTTAAATCTATTTCTATTGCCGAATTGATTGCAACCATTTTTGGGTTCATTCTAATATTGGCAACATCATTTACATAATCAGAAGCACGCATTTCTATAAACGGATTGTCATCTACATAATCATATAATTTTTTTGTACCAATAAGAAAAGTTGCCAAAGCACGTCCAGCATTTATTCCTTTATAGTTATTTGTAATTACATCTTTTAATATCAAATCTATGACTCCGTCTGAAAACATTTCGGTATGTAATCCTAAATCTTTATGATTTCCCAATCTTGATAAAACGGCATTTGGTATGTTTCCAATTCCCATTTGCAGCGTACTTCTATCCTCAATCAATTCTGCAATATAATCACCAATTTTTTGCTCAACTATTGTTGGCTTAGGCATAAAATGCTCATGAATTGGTGTATCAACATCGACCAAAGTAGTTAACTCAGAAATATGAATAATTCCTTCTCCGTGTACTCTCGGCATTTGAGGATTTACTTGTGCAATGATACATTTTGCGTTTTCAATTGCCGCTATTGTTCCTTCTACTGAAACTCCCAAAGAGCAATAACCATGCTTATCTGGAGGTGAAACTTGAATCAAAGCGACATCCAATGGAAGAATATTTCTCTTGAATAAAGTTGGTAATTCACTTAAAAAAACTGGCGTATATGATCCGTTACCTGCTTTTAAAGTATGGCGAATATTTTTGCCAATAAAAAACGAATTTACATGAAAACTATTTATATATTTTGGATTTGCATAAGGTGTTTCACCTTCAATATGCAAATGACAAACCTCAACATTTCTCAATTCTTCATGCCTTGCAGACATTGCGTTTATCAATTCTTGAGGCGCTGCAGCTGCGGCTTGTATATATACTCTATCGTTAGATTTAATTACTTTTACTGCTTCTTCTGCACTTACTGGTTTGTACATAACTTTTTGTTTAAATTCCAATGCAAATTTACAATCAGAAATCAATTAAAAACATGCTAAAAGTCATGTTTTCAATTTATTTTTTTTAAGTATCTTTGACACCAAAATTTGCAATAAAAATCCATGATAAAAATTAAAACATTAGAAGAAATTGAATTGATGCGTGAAAGTGCATTGGTCGTTTCAAGAACTTTAGGAATGTTAGCCAAAGAGGTAAAACCTGGAGTTACAACACTACAGTTAGATAAAATGGCAGAAGAATACATTAGAAGTCAAGATGCTATTCCTGGTTTTTTGGGATTGTATGATTTCCCTAACACACTATGTATGAGTCCAAACGAACAAGTTGTTCATGGATTTCCGAATAAAACTCCTTTGGTTGAAGGTGATATTATTTCTATTGATTGTGGTGCTATCAAAAATGGGTTTTATGGTGATCACGCATACACATTTGCTGTTGGTGAAATTGCACCTGAAATTCAACAATTATTAGATGTAACCAAAGAAAGTTTGTACAAAGGTATTCGTGAGTTTAAGGCCGGAAATCGTGTTGGAGATGTAGGTTTTGCTATTCAAAATTATTGTGAATCTTTTGGTTACGGAGTCGTACGAGAATTGGTTGGTCATGGATTAGGACGCGTGATGCACGAAGATCCAGAAATGCCAAATTACGGCAAAAGAGGAAGAGGTAAAAAATTTAAAAACGGAATGGTTGTAGCTATTGAGCCTATGATAAATATGGGAACACAGAAAATAAAACACCATAATGACGGTTGGACAATCACCACAGAAGACAATAAAATGAGCGCACATTTTGAACACGATGTTGCTATTGTTGATGGTAAACCTCAACTACTTTCAACGTTTGATTATGTTTATGAAGCGCTTGGAATAAAAAGCAATGAAGAAGATGAGTTTAGAGTAAAATAAATTTTAAATGAATTTATTCAAAACCATATTAAATACAATTCCTCGTCCTATTTTAATAAAACTAAGTTATTGGGTTCGTCCATTGATGGCAATTTATTTAAAAGGAAACACATTTACCGATCCTATTGACGGAAAGAGTTTTCGAAAATTTCTTCCTTACGGATACGAAACACAGCGTTCAAATGTATTATCTCCCTCTACACTTTCATTAGAACGCCATAGGCTATTATGGTTGTACTTAAAAAACGAAACTGATTTCTTTACTACTGATAAAAAGGTGCTACATTTTGCTCCAGAACAATGTTTTTTAAAACGATTTAGAGCATTGAAAAACTGGAATTATACAACTACAGATTTAGAATCTCCAATTGCAGATGTGAAGGCAGATATTTGTGATCTTCCATTTGCTGATGATGAGTTTGATATTATCTTCTGTAATCATGTGTTAGAGCATATTTCAGATGATACCAAAGCAATGCAAGAATTATATAGAGTCTTAAAAAAAGGAGGAATGGCTATGCTTCAAATTCCGCAAGATTTATCAAGAGCAACAACTTTTGAAGATGATTCTATAACTGATAGAAAAGAAAGAGCCAAAATTTTTGGGCAATATGATCACGTACGTATTTATGGGAAAGACTATTTTGACAAATTGCGTTCTATAGGTTTTAAAGTTGATGAAGTTGACTACACTTCAAAATTATCAGAAGAAGAAATTACTGAATATTGCTTGACAAAAGGTGAGATTTTACCTGTTTGTTATAAATAAAAAAGAGAGAATTATTAAACATAATTCCCTCTCTTAAAATTTAAGTATTTATTTTGATTATTTATTTCCTACCCATTTTAAAGAATTTCCTAAAATTAAATCTCCATTTGTAGTTGCATCCCAAAAATCATTTCGAACATCTTTAGATGGTGGAAAAAAGTTAACAAAAACTCCAGGAACACCTTTTTGACCTACTTGATTCTTTACAACGATTAACGGTTCTCCGTTATCATATTCAGCAATTTTAGCAGCTCCAGTGACAGCAACAATTCCAGTGTTATAATATGAAGATGATCCTCCATCAAAAGTACTCACACCATCCATAATAGGATGATTACTATCCAAAACAGCACCTAAAGTTCTAACCGTCCCACTTGATTGACCTATACTATTAGAAGTGTCATAAACCTTATAACTATTGTAACCTCCAGTAATTGTTACGTTCCCTCCAAAGGTTGATTCTACAACACCACCTCCATTATCTATAAACACAGCTAAATTATCTCCAAATTCAGAAGCGCTTATCGGACCATTATTTGTATAAACCAAAACAGCATCGTAATTCATTAATTTTGCTGAACTTACAAGAGAGTCTTTAGAGTTATGAATATCTACAGTATCAAAGAAGTTTGTATCTTCAATTTTCTGACCAACATCTTCTAGCCAAGAAGAATCATCTGCCCCTAAAACTAAAACTTTTTTAGCAACCACATCAAGTAAAGTAATTGTGAAATTAATAGATTCTGAAGCGCCATTAGTAGTAATATTTATAACCCCTGTTATTTCTGGGTTGGTTTCAAAGTCGAAAATTGTAGCATCACTTACAGTCAACTCTCCTGTGGTGCTATTAATTGTTACAGCACCAGTTGGAACTTGAGACGCAATACTGTAACTTAAAGTAGCATTATTATTAGACGCAGCATTTACAGTTCCTAAAGAAGTCGCTGTCGGTACGTTTTCTTCAATAGAGGTAGCATAATCCGTTACAGTTATAATAGGACTATCATCATCTTTTGAACAAGAGGTTAAAAATAGCGTTGCTAAAATACTAAGTTGTAAAATTGATTTTAAATTTTTCATGGGTTTTAATTTTTATTTTAATTATAAATTTCTATTGCAAAAATGTTGTTTTATTACATACATTTAAGTGACTAACTTCTGAGTAATGGGTTTGAATTGCTAAAAGCAATTTGTAATTTATTTTTAAATGCTTAGAATGTATTCTTTAATTTTCTGTTGCGTCATCGCATCAACTTTAGTTTTGTTTTTACTATAAAAATTACTGAATGAAAAATCTGTGAAATCTACACTCTCTTTATTTGATAGCTTCAGCATTACAAAACTCTCGTTATCATAAGTAATAACAAAAAGTCCGATGTCGTTATAAAAAAAATGAATTCCAAGTTCTTTACTTTCGGCTTCTTTATACGTATATATTGCTGGCATGCATTTCCCACAAGCTGCAATTGCCAATACTTTTGTATCGCCAAACAATCCATATTGAAAAATTTTAGTTTGGGTTTGTTTGTTACCTACGCCTCTTTCTGCTTCCAACAAGTGGTATGTTCCGTTAATGGCTTCTGTAGGGATTTCATTCTGTGAAAAAAGTAAAGATGGAGTCAGTAATACGACAAGAAACTTTAAAAATGTTTTCATATATTCTTAATATGTGACAATAAGTGACTTTTAAAATGATTGATGAGACTGTAAACTTTAATCATCTTAAAAGTCACTTAGTATAATTATTTTACGGTAACGCTTCTTTCGCAACCAGAGTTAGCAGAATAACACCTAGAACCACTACCATTTGAGTTTGAATCAAACTTATAGGTGTAATTAGATGAACAATCTACCTTTGTACTGCTATTAGCGTTTATACGAGTTCCATTTCTAGCTCCATCTTGATAGATATAAATATCTTTACCTGTTTTATTATAAATAGTAACCATTTTCTTGCTCTCACCATTCTCCATTTCTTTCATACGGGCTTGATGCGCTTTCATTTTTTGATACTCAGGAGAAGCCCTAATCTTATCATTATATGCATTTAAGTCAGAATCATATAAAGCTTTAGCATTTTCTATATTTTTATCTTGTTGTTTTTCAGCAGCTATTCTTCCATCTTGTTTTGCTTTCATAGTAACCAAATAATCTGTAATAAATTTATCTAAATTTTTACTTTGTAATTGTTTATGAGCTTCACCATAATTAGATTTGCCTGATGAAGCATTTTTTAATGCCTTCAATTTTTCTCTAAAAGACATTTTCTTCTTTTTACCGCCAGTAGTTTTTGTAGTTGAGGCACTTCTTTTAATAAATACATTATCTATTCCATCAAAAGAAGTCCCGTCTTTAGAAATATTTCTAATTATGAATATGTAGTCACCTATGGCTACAAATGCACTTCTTTCGCGTTTATCCTTCAAAAAACTTTCATAAGGATAGCCACTACATAGATAGTCTCTTTCCACTGCATCTGGATTAAACATTCCGTGTCCTTTACTGCTCCCCTCATCTACCGTTACAGAGAGTGCATATCCTTCTCCTGTTGGAAGAAACTTTGTTTCAAATTTTACTATAAATCGTTTTTCTTTAATTAAATAATTTCCATCGCCATCTGGATCTTGTATACTCCAATATTCATCATATTGATCTGTAGTAGAAATATTGTTAAATAAACTGTTTTGTGCTTGTGTTATGGTTGCTACAAAAAGTAAAACAACCGATAGAATTATTTTTTTCATGAATTATTATTATTATTATTATTATTATAAAACAAAAATGCTACTAAACAAGGTCTTGTTTAGTAGCAAATTTCTGAAATGTGATTTTGGACTTCTAAAAAAACTAACCTATATTTTGAACAATGGTTAAAAACTCTTCTTTCTTGTCTTTTGAAATAGAAACACTCTCATTATTATCCATAATTATGTAACCTCCATCTTTTTTAGAGTATTCTTGTATGTACTTAAGATTAATTAAATAAGAGCGATGAGGCTTGTAAAAAACGGGAATTTTATCGAGTAATTCTACAAAGTGTTTTAGCGGCTTACTTATTAAAATTTCAGGTTTTGAATGTAAAGAAATGGCTGTGTACATACCATCTGCTTTTAGCATAATAATGTCATTGAAATTAACAAATTTAATCCCATCTGCAACTGGTAGTGCTATTTTATTGAAGTTAGAACTATTTAGGTTTTTACGTAATTCTTCAAGTTTAATATTAATTTGAGATTTTCCAATATTTACTATAGCTTTCTCTACCGCTTCTTTTATTTTTTCTCCTCTTATAGGTTTTAATAAATAATCTATTGCAGATAAATCGAATGCTTGTATGGCATATTCGCTATATGCTGTTGTGAAAATAATTTCGAAATTATACTGATCCTTATCTATAAAATCTAATATCTCTAAACCAGAGTGTACAGGCATTTCAATGTCTAAAAAAACAATTTCTGGTTGTTCTTCTTTTATCATTTCAATACCGCTTAATAAATCTTCAGCGCTAAAAACACTAGTTACTTTTGGGCAGTTTTCTACTACTAAAATCTCTAATAACTTTCTTGCCTTTGGTTCATCGTCAATAATTATTACTTTCATCTTTACCTGTTATAAATGGAATTGAAATATCTACTTGTGTTCCTATTGGCTCGCCTTTTTCAAACAAATCTGTAGTAGTTACACCTACTTCTTTTTGTTTTCCATAGTTTAATAAATCTAATCTATCCTGTGTTGCTTTTGTAGCAAAAGATTTATGATTTTTATGGCTTCTAGACTTATACTCTTCTGCTTTATCTCTACCAACACCGTTATCTAAAATAATACATTTAACGATTTTAAAACCTTCGTCTATAAAGAAATTTATTTTTAAATCTCTATCTGTCTTACGATGTAACAAACCGTGTTTCAATGCGTTTTCTACATAAGGTTGAACAAGCATTGTTGGAATTCGTATCTGATCTGGATTTAAACTTCCAGAAGTTGTAATAGCATAATGTAACTTGTCTTCAAAACGAAGTTTCTCTAATTCTAAATACATTTCTAAACAATCTATTTCTTCTTGAAGTGTGATATCTCCTTTAGTGCTGTGATTTAAATAGGTTCTAATTAAATCGGCAAATTTACCCAAATACTCACTTGCTAACTTTTTTTGATTCAACACTATATATTCTTGTATGGAATTTAAGGCATTGAAAATAAAATGCGGATTCATTTGCGATCGTAAATTCTCTAACTTTAGGGAAATCAATTCATTATCTAATGACAATTTTTTCACTTGTTGTTGGCGTTCTCTTTCTTTTTCTCTGATTATTTTTCGATAATATAAGGCAATCATCATTATAAAAAACAAACTGCTCCCAATAATAAACTTTAAGGTTTTCCAAAACGGGTTTTTAATTGATAGCGTTATTGCTTTAAAACTATTTTCATTTAAATAACTTGTGATTGAAGGCTTTACTTGAAAAGTATAATTTCCTGCTGGAAGACTATTATATTTTACATTTCCAGTGTTAATATCAGTAGTTAACCAATCATCATTAAAACCTAGCAATCGATATTGATATGTTCCTTTTTGGTTGTATTGAAATCCATTTACATTAAAATTAAATTTTATCGCATTCTGATCATAACTTAAATCATAATGTGTGTTAATTTGTATATCTTTTTCATTAACCTCAACTCCTGTAAAATAAATCTCAGGATTTGATTGTTGTTTAAATGACATTTCCTTTTCTACACTAAACAAACCCTTGTTAGAAGAAAATATAACTTTGTTTTTTAGAATTTCAATACCCGTTATTGCATAAGAAAGTACGCCATCACTTTTTGTTAAAGTTTTATACGTTTCATTAATAGTGTTAAACTGATGAATACCTTTATCTGTTGCGATCCACAAATCATCTCCATCTGCTTTTATTTTTCTTATTTTATTAGAAATCAATCCATTACCTATATTATTATTATAAATAACTTTTTTATTTTGAATACCAAAAACGCCATCTTTAAATGTTGCAACCCATATCGTTCCATCATCTGTTTCGTCTATAGAAATTGCTAAAACAGGTTGGTTTCCGTTTCTTATTTCTGTTGCTATCCAATTACTATCATAACTCACTAAACCATCAACATAAGCAATATAAACTTCTTCTTTGTCACTACTATAATACGAAGTATATCCTCGTTTTCCAATGCTTATATTAACTTCTCCCTTGTCTTTTTCTTTTAAGACACTGACCTTTTTATTACTTACATATAAAACGTCTCCATTACCTAAAACAGAAAAATTCTTAACTGTTATAAAATCATTGTTTTGAATTTCTTTTTGAGAAACATTATCAAAGTAGAATGACGCAAGGTCTTTACTGATATAACTAATCTTCTTTTTTGGGTGATATTTTAATGCCGAGACTCTAGAGGACACAGGAATGCTAAGTATCTTTTCAGTATCTGTTTCAATATTATACAACACTACATTTCCATTATTAGTTCCAAAAAGCAACGTAGTTTCATCAATTTTTTCTAGACAACTTATATTTTTATTTTCTTCAGAAATAGAAAGGCTTTCAATATTGATATTTGGAATAATAAAAATTCCATTTGTTAATGTAGTTACCCAATAATTTTCATCCTTATCTTTTACAATTTTTGTAACAAATTCTTTTTTTAAAAATTGCTTTTTATACTTAAATCGCCCATCTATAAACTGATATACCCAAATACCATTATCCGTAGCAAACCATACTTCATGATCATTATCAAAGATAGAAATGATTCTTCTACTTTCAATACGTTCTAATCCTTGTACATTATGAAAAAATTTATTTTTTAAATCAAATTGAAAGAAAGCATTTTTTTTATTTTTATTTTGTGTATAAAAAAATTTAGACCTTAATTTAAACACCCTTGATTTACCTGTTTTATCTGCGATTGAGATTTGTAGTTTAACAAAACTCTTCAAACTATCATTAGTTTTTAATAATATATGATTTTTTGTTGTTATAATTATTGTATCGTTGGCAACAAATGGAGTTCCAAAATGTGAAGTATTATAGTTCTCTTTGTCAATCTTTTTTGTAACTAAATCTACGCTATAAACATAAGTAGTTGTAAAAACCAAAAGTGCATTTTTTGTGACACTAAAATTTGCTAATTCACCACTTAAAATGTTTCCAAGGTCAATAAAAGTTGTTAATTCCTCTTTTTCTACATAAAAAAATTGACCAGAAATATTGTTACACCAAATGCGACCTAAATGATCTTCTACTGGTCCAAAGACCGATAGTCCACGTTGTTTTGAATTTGAATAATTTTTAAACTCTTTTCCGTCATAACGGAAAAAGCCTTTGTCCGAAGCCAACCACATAAAGCCTTTGCTATCCTCTAGCATATTATAGAATTCTATATCTGGAAGTCCTTCTTTTTCAGATAGATGAATAGAAATAGGTTCTTGAGAAAAAACAAAAACTGACACACTAAAAAATACACTAAAAATTAGTTTTCTTATCAACTGTAATTGATTATAATTCAAAAATACACTTTTACTAATTTACACAATTACATAAGTTTCTGAAATCATAATTAGAGTTTCTAAAGCTTATGCTTAACTATCAAGTCTTCACTTTGATATATTTTAGTTTCTCCATCATTATCAACATATATCAAATAGACTTGTAATTCTTGATGATTTTCTAAAAATACTTTTGTTTTTTCAAAACCCATCGCCATAAAAGCAGTAGCATAAGCATCTACATCAGCACAATCTAAAGAAGAAATTACTGTTGCAGCTAAAAGATTACTTTCGGTCGCAAAGCCAGTTTTTGCATTGATTGTATGCACATATTTTCGTCCATTTTTATCAATTTTAAATTTTCGATAATTTCCAGAACTTGCCATAGATTGATTGTCTAATTGGATAGATTTATTAAATGAACGAGTTCCATCAGTATTTGGGTCTTCAAGCCAAACTCTCCAAAGTTTATTTGTTGGGTCAACTCCTTTTGCTCGCACTTCACCTCCAAGTTCTATACGGTAATTTTCACATCCTTTAGATTCAAAAAATCTCCCTATAATATCCAATCCATATCCTTTAGCAATCGAATTAAAATCAAAACGAATTTTTGAATGCAGCTTTTCTATTTTATTATTGATGATTTTTACCTTGTCAAAACCGACAAACTCAAGTAACTCCTTTACCTTAACAGAATCCATCTCATTAATTGGTTTTTCTGGTCCAAAACCCCAAGCATTAACTAAAACTCCAACTGTTGGGTCATACAGACCATTACTTTCCTTATATATTCTATTTGATTTTTGAAAAACCTCTACAAACATCTCATCAACAACAATAGTAGAATCGCCGTTATTGATTTTTGATATATCAGAATTGGGAATATATGTTGAAAGGGATTTATTTACTACATATATCAAACTATCAATTTGTTTTGTAAAATCCTGATTATAAGTATTTTGATATAAAATATCGAATGTAGTCCCAAAAGCATTTCCTTTTATTTTTTTATATGTTGCTGTATCATCCGTACAAGAAAAAAATATCAGAAAGAAAAAGAGGAGAATAGTTTTTTGCATTTAAATGTTCATCATTGTTAAAACAAATTTACAATTAAATCTCTGTTAAATGCATCACAAAATATTTTAATGCTATGTTAAACAAACCTTTTTTAATATATTTGTGTAACTCTAAAACATCATATAATATGAAAAAAATATTTTTAGTATCACTAACAGCTGTTTTCCTGTCTTCTTGCGTTTCAAAGAAACAATTTACAGATTTGGAAAGTAGCTATAGCTCTACAAAAAAAGAATTGGTAAGCGCTAAGGCAAGTTTACAAGAATGTCTGATTGAAAAAGACAGAAATTCTAATAAAGTTATTTCAACTGAAGCGAAAGTTCAATCAATGGAAGATCAAATAGCATCTTTAAAAGAAGATAAAAAATCAGCTCTTAAACAGGTTGAAAACTTAACTGTTCTAACGCAGTCTTCTTCTGATAATATTAAAACTGTGATTGCTCAATTAAGCGAAAAAGACAAATACATCAATGGAATTCGTACCGCAATGACACAAAAAGATTCTATCAATTTGGCGATTAAGTATCAATTGACCAAAGAATTGGCTGCAGGAATTCAGGATGAAGACATTATTGTAGAAGTTGAAAAAACAGTTGTTTATATTTCTATTGCTGATAAATTATTATTTAAAAGTGGTAGCGCAATAGTTTCTGAAAAAGCAAAAGCAGTTTTAGGTAAAGTTGCAACTGTAATCTCATCTAGACCAGAAATGGAAGTACAAGTTGAGGGTTATACAGATAATGTATCAATTTCTACTGCTACTATGAAAGATAATTGGGACTTGAGTACTGCTCGTGCAACATCAGTTGTGAGAGTTTTACAAAGTGACTTTAGCATTGATCCAAAAAGATTAATTGCTGCTGGACGTAGTGAATATGTACCTTTAGAAAGCAATGACACTGCTGCAGGTAGAGCAACTAACCGTAGAACAAGGATTGTGATTTTACCTAAGTTGGAAGAATTCTTTGATATTTTGGAGCAAAAACCTTGATTTCAAAACTCTTTAGAATATTAAAAAAGCCTTTCAATTGAAAGGCTTTTTTAATATTCATTATTTTTCAACCTAGATTATCATAAGAAAAAGCCATTTGAACAAAGTAAAATAGTAACCTAAATTAATATTTCATCTCGTTCAAATGACTAAAAATAATAAAACTACAATCTTAATTATTTCGACAAACTTGGAACACTTGTATAAATATAATCTCCATGTCCAGAAAATATTTTGTTATATTCTTTAAAGAATGCTTTTCTCTTTTCTTCATCTGGCCAATGGGCTTTAACTAGTCTTTCATTTTCATCAAAAGCTCTCTCTATATCTCCCAAACTATCATAAACTCCGACTTCAAATCTATCTCTTGCATCTGCTCCCCAACGATGACCATGAGTATAAAATCCTTTGATATATTTATTTTTCATAACTATATTTTCAAAGAACTCTTTATATCCTTTTCCTCCTAAACCACTTGCTATATTTTTTCTTACATAAAACAGTAACGGCTCAGTAGATTCTGTATTAACTTCTTTGGTGAACGGATAGGTTGTATAAATCTCATCACTATGTTTAGCGCTATAATAACTGCCTTGTTTTTCAAAAAATGCTGTTCTAGCATCTTCATCAGGCCAGCCAGCATCTATAAGTTTATCGGTAACTTCATCTGCTTTTTCAATATCTTCCCACGATTTGTAGAGAGAGACTAAAACGAGTTCTGAATTATCAGGTGTAAAATAATGAGTGTAATATCCTGATCCAGCAATCAAATCATTCTTGCTTGTAACTTTATCAAAATACTCTTGTTCTGTTTTCTTCCAATCAGAGAAATCAGCGTCAGCATCAGAACTCCAATGCAATGTAGTAACAACAAGATACATTGATTTAAATTCTTCTGGTTCTTTTTCTTGCCCAAAAGTTACTGTTGTACACATAAAACTGCATACTAACAATACCATAAAAAGGTTGTTAAATTTTTTCATAATTATAAAATTTTAGGTTAATAATATCTCGAAGGTATTGAAAATCTTATTGTTATAAAAATAATTTAGGACGAAATAAGTAGTTTCTTGTCCGAAAGTGCCGTTTTTTTTACCGAAGTGACATTAATATAAAAGAAGAAATATTAAATTGTCTGAAAGCGTTTCATTAAATCTCCTCTCAAATGTTTACTTATTGGAATTGCTTTTTTAGCAATAACAATGTGAGTTGAGCCAACTTCATCTATTTGAGAAATATTGACAATAAAAGATCTATGAACACGCATGAAATGTGCTGCAGGTAATTTCATATCAATATTTTTGAGCGTTGTAACCAATAGATAATCTTTACCTTTAGAATGAATGCAACTATAATTTCTATCAGCCTCTATATAAAGAATATCTTCAATTACAATTTTCACCATCTTTTCATGATGCTTCACAAAAATGCAATCACTTAAAATAAATGACGTAGAATTATCTTCTTCAACTTCAAGTATTCCTTGATTGGCTTGCAATCTATTTACTGTGAGTTCAATTGCTCGTTGTAAATCTAATTTCTTAAATGGTTTTGATATAAATGCTTGTGGATTTGTTTTTTTAGCTCTATTAAAATGCTCCTCATCAGCATTTGCCGTTAAATAAATAACAGGAATAGAATAATCTTTTTGCATAAGTTCTACAGTTTCAATACCATCAATATTTCCTTTTAAATTGATGTCAATCAAAACAATATCAGGTTTGTTTTCTTGAACATGTATTAACGCATCTTCTCCTCGCGGTACAATTCCTGTCACTTCATAACCCAAATCTGTAAGTTGCAAAGAGATATTAGCTGCAATAATCATTTCGTCTTCTACAATAAATATTTTTATCGGTTGTGCCATAATTAGATTGTTGAGTTAAGTTTGAATTGAAAAAAGATAGAAGTTCCTTCTTTAATAATTTCTGTCATTTTGCCGTTGAGTTGTTGCGTTAATAATTGAATTAATTGAGTTCCAAAACCTGTACCCTTAGGAGCTTGCCCTTTTATTTTACCAATACCATTATCTACTACTTTTAATGTCAATATTTCAGGTGTATCTTGCGCCAAACAAATTTCAATATTTCCTTTTTGATCTTCTGGAAAAGCATATTTTAATGCATTTGTGAGCAATTCATTTACAATCAATCCAATTGGAACAGCAGTATCAACGTCTAACTCTAGATTGTCCATTGCGCATTCAATTTTCACTTTATCATCAGCATTAAAAGTGTCTAAAATACCTTCGCCCAAATTGATAAAATAATCTTTCATTTCAATACTTCCCAAGTTATCTCCTTGATACAGTTTTTGATGAATTATTCCCATTGACTGAACTCTATTTTGACTCGCCAACATTGCTTCTTTACTTGCCTCATCATCTAATTGTGCAGATTGCAAAGCAATCAAACTTTTCACCATCTCTAAGTTGTTTTTTACTCTGTGATGAATTTCTTTGAGCAACAATACGTTTTGCTTGTTTTTTACATCCAATTCAGTATTTAACAATTGTAATTCCTTCCTTTTCTTTCTAATATTCTTGATTGTAAAATACATTCCCAATAAACTAATTGTTAATAAACTTGCAATACTGATATATAATGTTTTTTCCTTGTTTTGTTTGGTTATTTTAACATCTTGAAAATAAATAGTTGCATTCTTTTTACCTGTTTCATATTTAACTTGAATCTCGCTTTCTAGGCGCTGAACCATCGTTTCTTGAAATTGATCGTATTCTTCTGCATATAAATGATGGTATTCTAATGCTTTTTTATAATCCCCAATTTCTTCATATGAATTTGAAACATGCATATAATTTTCCCATAGGTTTCGAGTTTTACCGGTTTTTATTATAATATCAATTGCTTTAAGATTATAAGGTAAAGCTTCTTGATACTTCCCTTGTAGAACATACACATGCCCAATATTTGCTATAGAAGAAGACAAATATCGATCGTATTTTAATCGTTTTGATTCCTCATAATTTTTCTGATAAGTAGCAATAGCCTCATCATAACGATTCATATATTTTAATATGTTTCCTTTTGTATTTCTTGATGCAAGTAATGGCTTCCCTACCGCTTCTATTTTTTTATTTAAATCCATTGATTTATTTATTGTAATCAATGCATTAACTAAATCATCTCCAGAAAAAAGTTGATTGCATGCTTTATAAAAATAAGAAGTCGCTAAATCTTTTTGAAAGTTTAATTGCTCTTGAATTGCAATTGCCTTATCACAATAACTTATTCCACCTACATAATCGTTTTGATAATATAATAAATCACATAAATGAGTAAAACAAAGAGCTATTCCTTGTTGATTATCGTTTTTCTCATAAATTTCAAGTGCTGCATATACATTTTCCATAGATTTAGAATATGCTGCTTTTAAATTGTAATAAGCCTTTAGTTCTAAATATGTCTTTGCGAGTTCTAGTTCATTCTCAGTATCGGTATCGGTATAAATGTCTTTTGCTAGATGTAAATAATGTAACGTTGAATCTAAAGGTGTATAACGCATGTAATACTTAGCAATATTACTATAGGATTTTGCTTGCCATTGAACATTATCAATATCATGAGACAACCCTCTAAGTTTGTGCGCTTTATCAAGTACTTCGATTGAGTCTTTAGGAATTTCTATGTGTTCTTCAATCCAGTTTTGAAGTGATTCTAAAAGAATCTCATTATTAGATTGTGAAGTTTGAGCTAAAAGAAAGTTCGGGTTTAAACATGCAATAAATAATACGAAATAAAATAAAATGTTTTTAGGAGGAATTGTGATTTTATATTTACTTCCATTACTTGTCAAAAAGTAAGAATGTATCGCTTCTTTCATATGAAAATATAACTTAATAGTCTTATAGAAAAAAATCAGGGGAAATATTTCACTATGCAATTTGTTTATACTGCAAGATACATTTTTTTTTATAATCGATTAAAAGTCATCATTTTAATAAAAAATAATGCTAAAAAACTTCTCTTAGGAGTTCCTAAGTTAATCTGGCTTGAAGCTTTTTTAAGTATATTCTTGAAAACACAAAAAGTTTCTATCTATGCGATTATCTTCTCAAAATCTTCAAAAGCCACATAATAAGGTTGATCTTTAAACACAGGTAATTCAACACTTTCAGCATTGGCTAAACCAATTGCTGCAAACCAAACTTTGGCGTTTTGTTTGATAGCATGTTGTTTAAATGTTTCCATCCAAATAACATCATAAGATTCTGGTTGGTGGATATTGTTAGAGACTTTAACTAACACAAAAGTAGTAGGCTCTCCTTTTTTATAAAGTACAAACTGCGGATGCTTTTTTAATTCACTGTTGATAGCAACAAACTCATAACCCAGTTCTTGCAAGTGTTCACCTATTATGTTCATTCCAAGATTGTGAAGTTCTTGTTCAGTTAAAGGCTGTAACATGTGCTATTTCTTCTTATTTCGTTTGTTGTAGTTTTTATCACCACGAGTTCTTGGCTTCTTATATTTTTTAGCGATCAATCTGCGATAAGAGCCACCCTCATTGACTTGGCTATTCTTTTCGCTTTTTTCGTGAAATGCAGCACCTCTTTCATCTTCTACTCCTTTTTTATGAGGATTATTTATCTCTACTTCTTCTGGTCTTTCATCTGGAGTTAATTCTTCAGAAATTTCAACTTCTGATGGAAATTCTATTTTAGGAATCTCAATTTTCATCAATTTCTCAATTGCTTCTTTTGCAGCTGTTTCCTTATCAGTATAAAAAAGGATGGATTTTCCTTCGTGTTCTGCTCTACCAGTCCTTCCTATTCTGTGCATATAATTTTCAGGGAAGTTTGGCGTATCAAAATTCACAACATGACTAATCTCGTCTAAATCTAATCCACGAGCCATTACATCAGTAGCGACCAAAATTCTATTTTCACCTTCATCAAATTGTTTTATAGAACGGATTCTGTAATTCTGTGTTTTATTAGAGTGAATCACACATAACTCTTCGTTATATATTTCATCTAGCTTTAAAAACAATCTATCAGCACTTTTTTTGTTTGATACAAATACCAATACTTTGCTAAATGCTGCTTTGTCTTTTAATAAGTGTGAAAGTAAATTTACCTTAGTATAAAAATTTTCGACTTCATAACATTGCTGAGAAATATTATCAAGAGGTGTTCCACTAACTGCAATTGACACTTTAGATGGATTCTTAAAATAATCGTTTATCAAAGCTTCAACATCATCAGTCATAGTTGCAGAAAACATAATATTTTGCCTCTTTTTTGGTAAAACCTCAAAGATATTCATCAGTTGAAAACGGAAACCTAAATCAAGCATAACATCAACCTCATCAATCACCAATTTTTGGATAGATTTCATTTTGATGGCTCTACTCAATGCTAAATCATATAACCTTCCAGGAGTTGCAACAATAATATCTGTACCTTGTAGAATGGCTCTTTTTTGAGTGTTTATGTTTGTACCTCCATACACTCCAAGTACACGTACATTGATATACTCTGCGAGTTTTTCTATCTCTTCAACAACTTGTAAAACCAATTCTCGAGTAGGAACCATTATCAATACTCTTGGAGTTACTTGTTTTGAGAATTTTAAATCACGAAGGATAGGCAACATATAAGCAAATGTTTTTCCTGTACCAGTTTGCGCAACACCAACCATATCTTTTCCCGATAGAATTATAGGAAAGGACTGCTCTTGAATAGGTGTAGGTTGTGTAAAACCTAAATCATCAATTGCATAGTGCAGTTGTTTTGACAGGTTTAAATCTTCGAAAGTGCTCATTTACTAAATATTTTGTGCAAAGGTACGGTTATTTTGAATTTGAGTAGTGAATTTTGAATATTGAGTTAGGAGTTCGCATTAACTAATTTAAACGTTTAGTTATAATTGCTTATTTTTATAAACTACTAACCAACTCTTTTTTAATCCGCTATGATTAAATTCTTCAGAAAAATTCGTCAAAACCTACTTATGGAAAATAAAACAGGCAAATATTTTAAATATGCTATTGGTGAAATTGTTCTTGTGGTTATAGGTATTTTGATTGCGTTGCAGATTAATAATTGGAATGAGACTAGAAAACAAATTAATACACAAAACGCAATTTACCTCATTGTAAAAGAAGATTTAGAAACTGACATTTCAGGATTTGAGTCGTTCATTTACGAATATAATAAGTCAAAAAAGCCTGCATTTGAAGCTGTACTAAATAAAGAACTGACTAGAGAAGATTGGGAAAATAACCCTAGTTATTTAGAAGTTATGAAGGGATATGAAGATTTAGCAATCAGTAAACGTGGTATTGACCAACTGAAAAAATTATCTGGGTTTTCTAATAATTTAGAAGAAGGGCTTACTTCAGACATAAATAAGTTTTACACTAAACACATTTTAGAATTTAATACAGGAACTGACGAGTTAGGCGAACAATTTACAAGGAACTATATTTATTTTCAAAATTTTGATTGGTATGCATCCTTTTTAATGCAGCATAAAACTGATGGCTTCATAGATAGTTTTTATAATGAGCCAACAATAAAAAGTAGAATTGCTACATTATATTTCATTTATCGTATTTATATAACCGATCTTGAAAATTATGTAACCAATGCCAAAACATTAATTGTAAATATTGATAATCATTTAAAAGAAATTAAATGATTAAATTTTTCAGAAAAATACGTCAAAACCTACTTATGGAAAATAAAACAGGTAAGTATTTTAAATATGCTATTGGTGAAATTGTACTAGTAGTTATTGGAATTTTGATTGCACTACAGATTAATAATTGGAATCAACAAAGAATTGAACAAGATAAGGAATATGTCTATTTAACTAACATAAAACGTGATTTACAACATCAATTAGTCTCTATTGAGCTACAGTTAGAACACGAACAGAAATATTTAGATAAAGTTCAACCATTTTTAGACTATTTTTATAAACACTCAATAGTAAAACTAGACTCAACAATCTCAAGAGATTTATCGATTGCTACAGAGCGAAAAACATTTGTAAGAACTGATCCAACTTATACTGATTTAATTTCTTCTGGAAACATTGACATTATAAAAAATACTGAATTTAAAAACAAACTCATTGAATACTACCAAAATGTTGAACTAATTGAAAAAATCAATAACAACAATAATATTCATCTAAATGATCAAATTTATTTTTCAGACATTCTTAAGTTGATTTATTTCAATAATGGCAAAATGCCACAATCAACAGAATTGGTTAAAATTTCTAATAAAATTCTTCAAAAAGAGGAAAACAAACTCCGGCTTATTAACTTAGTAAACTTCAGAAAAGATTTAGCAAAAGGGAGTACTTTATTGATGAACGAAATTAAAGTCGAAACTCAAGAATTATTGGACTTGATGAATAAAAAAGGATAATCCTAAACAAAAAACCCAACACAAAGTGTTGGGTCGTTAATAAATTTAAAATTCTTTTATTGAATTATCAATTTCTTAGTTGCTGTTTTATTTCCGCTTTTCACGTTCAATAAATAAACTCCTGAGGATACTGTTCCGAAATTTAACTCCTTTTTAAAAGTTCCTGAATTATTAGCATGTACTTCAGAAGAAATTAGTCTTCCTCTAATATCATATAAAGATACTTGAACATCGTCAATAGAACTTAAAGAAATATTTACAGTACCGTTTGATGGGTTTGGGTAAATATTAAATACATCAAAAATATTCTCTTCAACAGACAATACTGTAGCAATTACTCCATCTTTACATATCTCTAGACTTACAGTATTAAGTACCATATTTGTAGATCCAGTATTAGCACAACTAAACGACCAATTTCCATTCATACTTGTACCATCAAAAACCGACAATTCTTGTCCTGTTCTAGGTGTAGCCGAACCAGTTGTAGGAGATGCACAAACGACCGCTGAACCTGCTTCATCATCCCACAAGACTTCCATATCAGCATTTCCTGAACAACCTCCATTAATTGGGTAGGAAACAGCTCCCGTAGGACCTATCAATCTAAGATGTAATTGTCCTAATTCAGGAGAAGTTATATCAAATTTAAAGTTAATGTCTGTTATTGCTCCAAAATCTGAAACATTCCCAGTATCTACTGTTTCAAAGACTCCTGCATTTGGAGTTAAAGTTTGATTAACAGTAAAATCATATGTTTCGCACACTTCACCGGCAACTAAAGAATAACCAATTCCTATTTGAGCAGCATTGATATTAAAGAAAATATTATTAGCACCTTTTACCATAATTCTACAGTTTTCTTCTGATATATTAGGTACTGTGATATCATGAGTCCCATCATTAGGCACTGTTGAAGCCAAAACTGTAGGATAGGTCATCCCTCCATCTATTGAAAGCAAAATATCAACGTTTGGAGTGTTAACTGCTCCTGTATTTGTTCCTGCAATATCCCAAGTTATAGTTTCTGTTGTGTTTTGAATCCATGAAGAAAGCGCAGATTGTGATGTAACAACGAATGGACCAGAAGTGTCAGATGTTGTAACTGTCATACCATCCATTGCTGTTTGTCCTCCACCAATTCCATTATCTCTTACGGTAAGTAGAAAATCTATATCTCTACTAATCGACACTAACTTTTCCCAATCTGTAGATCCAGGAGCTAATAATAAATCTTGCATTCGAGGAATAAACCTAATCGGATTAGATGTTCCTTCAAAAGAACGTACTAATGGACCTGTTGCAGTAGTTTCAGTTGGCACTCCTGCTGGACCTAGATCAAATTGTTCCCAAGTAAATGTATGACTTGCTGTTCCATCATTATCTGTAGAAGATCCTGTTAACACATATGGTGTTGAGATTGGAATTGTATAATCACCACCTGCAATAGATGTTGGTGCATTTGGGTTTGATGTCAATGCTGACTGTGCTGCACAAATACTATTACTAACAGCTCCTCCAGGAGTTATATTATCCCAAATCATTTCTATACTTTTTTGATGAAAATAAGCATCACTATTTGACTGCACATTTTGAGGAGTACATATACCAGCATATGCCATAATTGTTGAACCACTACCTACTTCATAAGCATTTGATGCTGTCCTTTGTGCTAAGCAGCTTGCTACACTACTATTAAATGTATGTGGTGCACCAAATTGATGTCCCATCTCATGTGCTACATAGTCTATATCATAAGGATCACCTACTGGTGAACCTAATCCTGTAACTCCTCGTGCTTTATTGCCTGTACAAGGGGAATTAAGTATTGCTACACCTCCACCACTTGTACTAAATACATGGCCAATATCATAACTAGCAGACCCTACACCAGAACCTGAATTTAATACACCTGTGATTTCATTTAACATTGCACTTGCATTATCATCAGTGAGCCCATCATCAACAGAAACATCTACAAAAATTACATTCTCATTTGTAGGTATAATTTCCATCGTGATAGCTAAATCCCTTTCATAAATACCATTAACTCTTGTCATGGTAACACCCATCGCTGTTAATACTGCCGCTTTTTTTGCAGCGTCAGAATCACCTGCTGCTACACCAGCAGCCATCCAATGAAAAGAAGAATACTCATTTGTTCCAGCAACTGCTAATCTAAATTTTCTTAATTGCCCATCATCAGCATTTTTAAAAGAATTAACTTCTTTACCACTATCAACTAATACTTCATCATCTATAAACTCGCAAATAAACTTTTCATCTAATACTGGTAAATTTTTTCTAGCATAGGTTATATAATCATTCCCGTTTTTAGAATAAGGATCAATATATTGAGTTCCTTGATCAGTTGACAATAACATTGCATGTAACCCTTGTGGTGTAACACTAAATCTAATGATAGTTGAAGGGTTTTCAATTCCTTGACCTACATAAGATCTGATATTTGGATATTTTGCTTGAAGATCAGGATGAAATACAGATGCTTCCATAACACTATATGAATAGAGTTTACCATCTGCATGTGGAAAATCAACAATTACATTTGATTTACTTGAAGTTCCCCTTTTTGGCGTGTCCTTTAAAGATTTTTTTAAACTCTCTATATCTAATTGATAATAAGACGCAACATTAGGCTCCGTTTTTCTTAAAATTTTTTCTGAGGAAGGGAAATCAATTTTTGATGTTTTCTTCCACATTGATTCAGTTTTCTGTGAAAAAATTATCATTGGAAGGAGTAAAAAAATAAAAACTAAATTATTTGATTTTGAGTAAATTGCTTTCATATCCTTGAGGTTTAAAGTTTTGTGTAAAGTGTAAAGATAGTGTTTATTTATAATTTTATAAAACTATGTGAATCAAATTATTATTTAATAAAAAAAACCGAAACTTTCGCTTCGGTTTTTAAAAATAAATTAAAATGTCTTTTTACTATCCTCCAAAGTCATCAAATCGAATATGTTCATCTGGAATTCCAAAGTCTTCTCCCATTTTTTGAACGGCTTGGTTCATTAAGGGTGGTCCACAGAAATATAATTCTAAATCTTCTGGTGCTTCATGAAGGTCTAGATAATTCTCTATAACACAGTTATGAATAAACCCAACAAAACCATCTCCTGCCTCATCATTAATATCTTTTTTCACTTTCCAATTATCTGCCTCTGAAGGGTCAGACAAAGCAATAAAGAATTTGAAATTTGGAAAATCTTTTTCTAATGCTCTAAAGTGCTCAATATAAAATAATTCTGCTTTAGAACGTCCTCCATACCAATATGTAACTTTTCTCCCTGTTTTAAGAGTTCTAAATAATTCATATAAATGTGAACGCATTGGTGCCATTCCTGCTCCACCACCAACATATAGCATTTCTGACTCACTTTCATTAATAAAGAATTCACCATAAGGACCTGAAATAACACATTTATCACCTTTCTTTAAGTTAAAGATATATGATGATGCTACTCCTGGATTTACATCCATCCATCCACCTTTTTCTCTATCAAAAGGAGGTGTTGCAATACGAACATTTAACATGATTTCTCTTCCTTCTGCAGGATAAGAGGCCATTGAATATGCACGCTCAACAGTTTCAGTATTTTTCATTACTAGAGGCCAAAGTTTAAACTTATCCCAATCTCCTTTAAATTTATCCGGTTCTCCTGGATGCTCTTCTGGATGTGCTGTAACATCCATATCTTCATACTTTACAACAGTATTAGGAATTTCAATTTGAATATATCCTCCAGCTTTGTAACCCATATCTTCTGGAATTTCAACAACAAATTCCTTAATAAAAGTAGCAACATTGTAATTTCTTACAACAACTGCATCCCACTTTTTAATTCCAAATATTTCTTCTGGAATAGAAATATCCATATCTTGTTTCACTTTCACTTGACATGATAAACGAACTCCTTCTTTTAATTCTTTTCTGCTAAAATGAGGTGTTTCTGTAGGTAATGCTTCACCTCCTCCAGAATTTACATGGCATTCACATTGAATACAAGTTCCACCACCACCACAAGCAGATGGTAAAAATATTTTTTCTGCACTTAAAGTTGTTAATAAACTATCTCCAGAAGAGACTTCTATAACTCTTTCTCCATTAATTGTAATCTTTACAGGTCCTGAAGGCGATAGTTTTTGTTTTACAACTAATAAAAGTCCAACCAACGCTAATGTAATCAGAAGAAAGGCAACGATTGTCACCATTATTGTTCCGCTTGTACTTGCTGCTAATATCATCTTATTCAATTAATTATTTGAATTATTTACTATTCCTTCTACTTCTTTTTCTATTTTTTGAATCGCTTCTTGAGAAATTACTTCGCTCTTTCCGCTATCTGCTCCTCCAGTCAACATTCCTCCAAAACTCATAAAGCCAATTGCCATTAATCCTGTAATGATAAATGTAATTCCTAATCCTCTTAATGCAGGAGGCACATTAGAATATCTAATTTTTTCACGGATTGCCGCAATTGCTAATATTGCTAAAAACCATCCAATTCCAGAACTAACTCCATAATTAAGCGCCAAACCTAATGATGGTATTTCACGAGATTGCATAAACAATGAACCACCTAAAATAGCACAGTTTACGGCTATCAGTGGTAAAAATATTCCTAATGAATTGTATAATGATGGTGAAAATTTCTCAACTATAATTTCTACCAATTGTACCATTGTTGCAATGGTTGCAATGAACATGATAAATGACAAGAAACTTAAATCGTATTGAGCATACTCCTCTCCAAGCCAAGCCAATGCTCCGTCTTGTAATAAATATGTGTCTAACAACCAGTTTAAAGGTACTGTAATTGCCATTACAAATATAACTGCTGCTCCAAGACCAACGGCTGTTGATACTTTTTTAGATACTGCAAGGTAAGAACACATCCCAAGGAATGTAGCAAATACCATGTTGTCTATAAATATTGATTTGAAAAATAATTCTAAATGTTCCATATTCTTTTAGTTTTCAGTTCTCAGTCTTCAGTTGGCAGTTTTGACTGCATACCGCTGACTGGAATACTGCTGACTTATTTAATCCTCGATTAATGCTTCGTTTCTACTACGTTGTACCCAAATAATAATTCCAACAGTCACTAATGCCATTGGTGCCAATAACATGAATCCATTATTTTCATATCCAAATGCATACACACCTGTTTTATCAATAGGATTTCCTAATACTTCCATTCCCAATAATGTTCCTGACCCTAACAATTCTCTAAAAAACCCAACAATAATTAATATCATTGCATATCCTAAAGAGTTCCCAATTCCGTCAAGGAAAGAGCGCCAAGGTCTGTTTGCCAAAGCAAATGCTTCAAAACGTCCCATAATAATACAGTTGGTGATAATCAATCCAACAAATACCGAAAGTGTTTTACTCAATTGGTAAGCGAAGGCTTTCAACACTAAATCTACTATAATTACCAATGTCGCTACAACAATCAATTGTACTATAATTCTAATTTTTGATGGAATGATATTACGCATTAATGATATTACTACGTTTCCAACTCCTAGCACAAATAATACTGCGATTGACATTACTATTGAAGCTTCTAATTCAGCAGTAATTGCTAATGCCGAACAGATTCCCAATACTTGAATTGTAATTGGATTGTTATCTGCTAATGGATCTGTTATTAAGTTGCTATCTTTAAAAAGTCCCATATTAATTCTTTTTTAAATTTATAAAGTAAGACGAATATACTTTCAATTCTGATCGTATCATCGCCGATACACCGTCTCCTGTAATTGTTGCTCCTGCAATTGCATCTACTTCGTTGTCCAATTTATCTATATTTATTGGGTCTGCATTTGATTTAGAAATATCAACTCCTGCAAATTTTCCAGAAGTATCTAAAAGATTTTCGCCGATAAAATCATCCATAAAAAATCGTTGATTTATATTTGCTCCAAGCCCAGGAGTTTCTGCTTTATGGTCAAAGAAAATTCCAGTTACAGTCATGTTTTCATCCATTGCTACATAACCCCAAACTGCGTCCCATAATCCTTTTCCTCTTATAGGAACGATATATGATAATTTGTTGTCTTTCACTCCAAGAAATAACGGTAGTTGTCTTTTGTATGAAGGATTTTTTGCGCTTGCTTGTTCTTTTTTGATATCAATTAAATATGCTGTGTCATCAACTCTTACATCATCTCCTTGAATTACCAGTTGTTTTACAATGTATTTATCAAACTCATCTGCAACTTTATCAGTAGAAACAAAAGCAACACTTTTTTCGTCATTTTCGTTTACACCTAAAGCGTATAAAATATTTTGCTGTTTTTCAAGTTGTTTATTTACATCAATTGTTGGTTTCAACGCGGATGCTAAATAGGCTAATATTGCACCTACAACTAATACCATAAGCACTGCGAATAGTATTGTATATGAATTTTTATCTGTTCTTTTTTCCATCGTTATGCAGTTTTTGCTTTTAGACGTTTTGCTCTCATTTTTACATTTCCTTGAACCACATAATGGTCAATTGTTGGTGCAAATACATTCATCAATAAGATTGCAAGCATTACTCCTTCTGGATATGCAGGATTGAATACTCTAATTAAAATTGATATAAATCCTATTAAGAAACCATAAATCCATTTTCCTTTGTTGGTTTGACTCGCTGTTACAGGATCTGTTGCCATATATACAACACCAAATGCAAAACCACCAATTAATAAGTGATGCCAAAAAGTGGTACTCATCAACCCATAAAATTTACTACTTCCAGTTATCCATTCTGCATCTACTGCAAAGTTAAATATTAATCCCATAACCAATGCTCCAGCAACTGCTGACAGCATAATTCTCCAGCTTCCGATTTTTGAAAAAATCAAGAATAAGCCTCCTAATAAAATTAACAAAGTAGATGTTTCTCCTACTGATCCTGGAATAAAGCCATAAAACATATCCCAAACTGAGTCTACGACTTCTTTTCCTTGTGCCAATGTCCCTAAGATTGTTTCTCCAGAAATTACATCTGCAGATGAACCTGCAGCAATCTCATTTGTTCTTTCTACAGCACCGTGTACCCAAACTTTATCTCCACTCATCCAAGTTGGATATGCAAAGAATAAGAATGCACGAATTAATAATGCTGGATTTAAGATATTCATTCCTGTACCTCCAAAAACTTCTTTTCCAAGAACAACTCCAAATATAACAGCAACTGCTAACATCCAAAGTGGAATATCAACAGGAACAATTAATGGAACTAACATTCCTGTAACCAAATATCCTTCTTCTACTTCGTGTCCGTTTTTGATAGCGAATATAAACTCGATTCCAAGTCCTACACCATAAGAAACAAGTACTAATGGAAGTATTTTGAAAAATCCTACCCAAAAATTGGCAGCGTTCCAAAATTCTGGACTAAAAAAGCCGCCTGAAACACTGTTTATTTCTCCGATCGCAAGATAATGTTGGTAACCTGCATTAAACATTCCGAAAATCAAACAAGGAACCAACGCCATAATAACGGTATTCATTGTTCTCTTTAAATCATCGGCTCCTTTTATATGTGTACCATTATGAGTAACCTCATTTGGTGCGTATAAAAAAGTATGAAAAGCGCTAAAAAGTGGCAACCACTTTTTGTCTTTATTCTTTTCTTTAAAATTATGTAAATTCTGTTTTAATCCCATTTTATATATGTTTAAACTCTCAACTCACTTCGACTACGCTCAGTGACCAAGGTTTATGTTTTAACCTATTTCTTTAAGCATTAAATCCAACCCTTTTCTTATAATTTCTTGATGAGGCTGTTTAGAAACACATACAAATTCTGTTAAAGCAAAATCTTCAGGTGCAACTTCATACATTCCTAAAGCTTCCATTTCATCTAAATCTTGATACATACATGCTTTCAAAATCTGCATTGGATAAATATCTAAAGGAAAAACCTCTTCATATTTTCCTGTTAATACAAATGCTCTATGCTCTCCGTTTGTGTTAGTATTCAAATCGTATTTTTTCTTTGGATTTAACCAAGAGAACGTCAACGCGCGAGTTGTAGATACTTTATTGAAAACCGGTTTAGTCCAACCAAATAAATCATAATCATTTCCTTCTGGAATAATAGTCACTGTATTATCATAATACCCTAAAAATCCGTCTGGTTTTATCTCACGACCTGAAAGTACATTTCCACTAATAATTCTAAAATTATCACCTTCAACTCCAGCATCATAAACAATTGCTGCTATTTCTGTTCCAATTTTAGTTCTGTAATATTTTGGATTCTTCACTGATGATCCTCCAACGGCAACAATACGTTCTGCATTGAATTTTCCAGTCAATAACAACTCACCGATTATTACTAAATCTTGTGGTGTTACTGTCCAAACAGTTTCTCCTTTATTTATTGGGTCAATTTTCGCTATTTGCGTACCAACATTTCCTGAAGGATGTGGTCCTGAAACGGTATGTAATGAAACTCCGTTCAAGCTTGATAAGGGTGAATTAGAATTTGCACCAACAGAAACATGAACAATTCCGTCAGTCAATTTTCCAAGAGCAGTAATTGCGGCTTGTAATTCAGCGTCTTTACCATTCAACACAAAATCATAATCAGCAGTTAATGGTGCGCTTGCATAACCTGAAATAAAAATCGCTTTTGGAAATTTCTCTGGATTTGCAATTACATCATAAGGGCGTTGTTTGATAAACGACCAACAACCTGTCTTAAGCAGGTGATTTTTTATAGCAGTTGCATCAGTAGACAAATCAAATTTACCATTGTCTTGGTATGATTGTTCTTTTGTCGCTTGAATTTTAATTGCTAATATTTTTCTTTTTTCTCCACGAACTACTTCAATAACTTCACCACTTACAGGCGAAACAAAATTCATTGTTTCAACTGATTTGTTATAAAAAATTGGCTCTCCGGCTTTTACCTTTGCACCAACTTTTGCGATAAGTTTTGGAATAATTCCATGAAAATCTTCAGGTAATAATGTGTAAACATTACTGGCAACAGATTTCGTGATTATCTTCTCTGCTTCGCCTTGCAACTTAATGTCTAACCCTTTTTTGATTCGGATGTCTTTTGACATATTTTATCTGGCTGGTCATCGCGGACCTGGTGGCAACGCTTCTCTTCTGGGGCGTCACCCGGCTTTCGGACCAGACCAACAAGCTGTCCGGCGGACGCGGGATCATCTTCTATACCGACAATGCCGCAGATGCCTCGGCGCGCATCGACAAGGGTCTCGCCCTGCTGAAGGCCGGCAGGCTCGACCAGTTGAAAATGGTCGGCGGCCATCGCCCGCAGGAAGGCCGACTCGGCAGCCAGGAGATGGCCCTGCTTGCGGCGCGCCGGTCCGGAGAGGCCGCCAGGATCAGTGCCGACGTTGAAAGCCGGGACACGATCTCCGGTCTGGAAAACCTTGCCAATACGACCAGCGCCGCCGACAGTGGCAAGATCGTCTTCATCTCGAACTGCATGCACGTCCTGCGTGCCAAGGCGATCTATGCCAGCCATCCGGGCGACCAGCCCAAGGCGTTCGCCGCTTGCCCTCCGGGGGGATACAACCCGCTGGATATCTGGCGCCGCGCGCATTACGAGGCCGGCGCCTGGGCGCTGTTCCTGATGCCTGAAAGCTGGCGGGATGCGATCATCGACCGCCTGCGCGGGGACGAAGAGGGCGCCTAGCCCAGAGCGCCGCAACGGCGTTCGTATTCCGCAATGGCGTCCGGCATCCATTCCCGGAAATTCTCGGCCCGTGTTTCAGAGGCCGGGTGGGTGGACATCCATTCCGGCGGGCGCTGGCCGCTGCCAATCTGTCCCATCCGTTCCCACAGATCCGGCGCTTCGCGCGGATCGTAACAGGCGCGCACGAGCAGATCGAGGCCGATCTTGTCCGCTTCGGTCTCATGCTTGCGGGAATAGGCCAGCATGCCGCCCTGCGCCGCGATGCCGAAGGCCTGCATGATGGCGCGCTGTTGCGAGGCGTCCATGTCGCCAAGGCCTACGCCGACGGCGATCTGCCCGAACTGGACAACACGCTGCTGGCTGACCCGCTCAGCGCCATGATGGGCCAGGGCGTGGCCAATCTCATGCCCCATCACCACGGCCAGCTTGTCGAGATCACTGATATCGTCGGTGTCGACCTGACCGTCATGATTGCCGGTGATGTCGAGGATGCCGGTATAGATGGCGACATAGCCCCCCGGCAGGCAGAAGGCATTCGGCGTCGACGAATCCACGACATAATAGGTCCAGTCGAACTGGTCGGCGACCGGCGTGAAGGAGGCGCCGTCTCGCAGGAGTTCCTGCTCTAGTTCGATAGCCGCGCGCTGCAGCCTGACACCGATCTCGCGGACGGCTTGCGTGTACTCCGCTTCGGCGCCGTCACAAGTGTTTCCGTCCGCGCACAGGACATCATTTCCCTGCTGCTGCTCCTGGTTCAGGATCTGGACATAGGATTGCTGGCCCAACTCGACCTCTTTCTCGATGGAGACCGTGTTCAGCTGCTTGCGGCCCGAGAATGGCACTTCGGTCTGGTTCGCCTGCCAGTAGAGAAAGATGAGGAACAGGCCGACCAGGATCAGGCTGAACCGGCTACGCAACAGGCCGCCCAGCCCGCTTCTGCGGGTCTTGTGGCCATAGGCATAACGCGGCAGGCGCATGAGCAATCTCCGTCAAATCTGCTTGGTAAACCGTTTAAACCAAGACCCGTCGCAAGGGAAAGCACGCTTGCACCTTCACGAAGGCCTCTCCGGACGCTATTTCTGAAGCATGACAGACCATGCCCCCCAGCCGAAGCTCGAAATCCGCATCATCCCTGTGACGCCGCTGCAGCAGAACACGTCGATGATCTGGTCCACCGACACGATGGAAGGGGTGTTCATCGATCCGGGCGGCGAGGTCGACAAATTGATGGGCGCGGCCCAACAGTTCGGCGTGAAGATCGTCGGCGTCTGGCTGACGCATGGCCATCTCGACCATGCCGGCGCGGCGACCGAAGTGTCCGAGCGCACCGGTTGCCCGATCATCGGCCCGCATGAAGATGATCAATGGCTGCTGGACGAGCTGGAAGCCCAGGGCGCCAAATATGGCATTACAGACGGCCGCAATGTGAAGCCGGACCGCTATTTGCAGGATGGCGATGAACTGGAACTGGCCGGCAATAAATTCGGCGTTGCCCACTGCCCCGGTCACACACCGGGCCATGTCGTGATCTATCACAAGGATGGCGCGTTGGCGTTTGTCGGCGATGTCCTGTTCCGCGGCTCCATCGGCCGGACCGATTTTCCGCGCGGCAATCACCAGCAGCTGATCGACTCGATCACCGGCAAGCTCTGGCCGCTGGGCAATGAGATGCGCTTCGTACCGGGCCACGGCCCCCTGTCCACCTTCGGTCAGGAACGGCAGGACAATCCCTTCGTCGCGGACTCGATCACCGGATACCAAGGCGCCGCAACACAGGATGCGGACGCGACAGACCAGAAGCTCGCCAAACGCTGGAGCTGACGGAGTTCCGCATTACGATCCGGCAAGTCTCTGAAATTGCTTGGAACCAAGCCGAAAAGAAGACGTTTCTGCCCCGTACACAACGGAAAGGAATGTCCTATGACCGCTTATCTGAAACTTGCCGCCATTGGCGCCAGCGCCCTTGCTCTGGCCGCCTGTACGCAAACGGGTACGACGGAACGCAACGCCGCAGTTGGCGCCGCAGCAGGGGCCGTCGCTGGCGCCGCGATCGGTAACAATGTCGGCGATGGCGATGCTGGCCGAGGCGCTGCGATTGGCGCGGTTCTGGGCGGGTCTGCCGGCGCTGCAAAAGGCTGTACGGAATCCGAGGATTGCGACATGCCCGGCGTGAAAGACCAGGCGGATGAAAAAGATGCGGATGGCGATGGCCGCGCCGACATCTATGACCGCTACCCGTATGACAGCTCGCGCTGGTAAGCAGCCGAGGTAGTAGAGTGATGGTGAGCCCCGCTTCTTTGGAAGCGGGGCTTTTCTTTTGCGGCACATTTTCGCCACCGTATCACCCCCGTCTCTCCCCGGCCGAACCGGAACACGCCAAAGGCTGACACGTTTATTCAGCAAGATTGTGAGACAGGAGACACTGCATGGGACGAGTTACGCCCCTCAATAATTTCATTTCCGGCTCGAAGCATATCGAAGCGGATGATCGCGCCGTGCGCGAACGCATCCGAGACTGGTATCGCTGTTGGCCGCAAGGCCAGCTGGCAGCCGCCGATGACCCTCTCACGGGTCCGGGCTGTATTCGTTTACTCAGCGACTTCGGCCGGGACGTTTCAGTGAACCGCACTTTGAACGATTACCGCCAGCTCTGGCAGCCGATCCTGGAGGATACTTTCAAGCGCTGGCACATCAGCATCGTTTCGGCGATCAATCTGCGCTGTACGCGCGAGATGGCAGCGGCCCATTTCTTTACTCAGCTCAGCGGTGTCACACATCATGACGGCGTGATGAATCAGGTCCAGGCTGTGTCGCAGGTCTGGGAGAAGATCACAGGCCGCTGGCACCTCGTCCAGGAGCATTCCACCGTGCATGACGCCCCGGTCTAGGCCGGGCGTCAGGCGGGCTGGTTAAAATCAATTACAGCTATTGACGGAAACCCATCCCTTTGGCCTTGCCCCCGCCCCCGACTCCCAGCTATGGAGCAGCCGTTTGGCCGGTAGGAGAAAAGCAACATGCCGAAGCGCACGGATATCCGCTCTATCCTGGTTATTGGTGCCGGTCCGATCATCATTGGGCAGGCTTGTGAATTCGACTATTCCGGCGTGCAGGCGATCAAGGCGCTGAAGAGCGAAGGCTACCGGGTGATCCTGGTGAATTCGAATCCGGCGACGATCATGACCGACCCGGAACTCGCTGATGCCACCTATATCGAGCCCATCCTGCCGGAAGTGGTCGAGAAGATCATCGAGGCCGAAAAGCCGGACGCCCTGTTGCCGACCATGGGCGGCCAGACCGCGCTCAACTGTGCGCTGGACCTGCATTATGCCGGCATCCTCGAAAAGCATGGCGTTGAGCTGATCGGCGCGAAGGCCGAAGCCATCGAGATGGCCGAAGACCGCAAGCTGTTCCGCGAAGCGATGGACCGGCTCGGCCTCGAAAATCCCCGCGCCGCCATCATTGCGTCTCCGAAGAAGGAAGACGGCAAGTATGACCGGATCGAAGGCCTGAAGCGCGCCATGGCCGCGCTGGACGAAGTCGGCCTACCCGCCATCATTCGCCCGGCCTTCACGCTCGGCGGCACCGGCGGCGGTGTGGCGTACAATGTCGAGGAATATGAAGAGATTTGCCGGTCGGGCCTTGCCGCCTCACCGATGGCCCAGATCCTTGTCGATGAAAGCCTGCTCGGCTGGAAGGAATACGAGATGGAGGTCGTCCGCGACAAGGCGGACAATTGCATCATCATCTGCTCCATCGAGAACATTGACCCGATGGGGGTCCATACCGGAGATTCCATCACGGTCGCGCCCGCGCTGACGCTGACCGACAAGGAATACCAGATCATGCGGAACGCCTCGATTGCGGTACTCCGCGAAATCGGCGTCGAGACCGGTGGGTCGAATGTCCAGTTTGCCGTGAACCCGGCCGATGGACGCCTGGTCGTGATCGAGATGAACCCGCGCGTGTCGCGCTCATCGGCACTGGCCTCCAAGGCGACAGGCTTCCCGATTGCGAAGATCGCGGCAAAGCTGGCGGTTGGCTACACGCTGGACGAGCTCGACAATGACATTACCGGCGTCACGCCAGCCTCGTTCGAGCCGACGATTGACTATGTGGTCACCAAGATCCCCCGCTTTGCCTTTGAGAAGTACAAGGGCGCCGATCCGGTGCTGACCACCGCAATGAAATCCGTCGGCGAGGCAATGGCGATTGGCCGCTCCTTCCAGGAAAGCCTGCAAAAGGCGCTCTGCTCACTGGAGACAGGCCTGTCCGGCCTGGACGATATCGCATTCGACACCGAAGCCGATCTGCGCAATGCGCTGGGCGTGCCGACACAGGACCGGTTGCGCGTTGTGGCACAAGCCCTGCGCCAGGGCCTGTCCGTGGACGAAGTTCACCAGATCACGTCCATCGACAAATGGTTCCTGCGCCAGATCGCGGAGCTGATGGAGGTCGAGGCTGAGATCCTGAAGGACGGCCTGCCGCAGGATCATGAAGGCATGCTGCGCCTGAAGATGCTCGGCTTTTCCGATAAGCGTCTCGGCAAGCTGGTCGGCAAGAGCGAGGCCGAGATCCGCGCCCTGCGTCACGGACTGGGCGTGCGCCCCGTCTACAAGCGCATTGATACGTGTGCGGCAGAGTTCGCCGCCAAGACACCTTACCTCTATTCCACCTATGAGCAGCCGGTGTTCGGCGCCGAGGAGGCAGAGTGTGAAGCCCTGCCCTCGACACGTAACAAGGCCATCATTCTCGGGGGCGGCCCCAACCGGATCGGACAGGGCATCGAGTTTGACTATTGCTGCTGCCATG
>NVWM01000009.1 GCA_002733665.1 Lutibacter sp. | reverse complement strand
CGTTATTTAAAGCCTCTTTTAATCCGCTTCCTATTTGCTGATTCGTTAAGCCTCCATTTGGAAGTTGGTTTATCACTTGATTCAATTCAGCACAGGCTACAAATTGTAATACAAAAACTACTATTAGAAATTTTCTCATTTTATTTTATTTTAAGCTATCTGTTTTTTTATCATATCCATACGGACAATGTTTACAAGAATTCTTACAGCAATAACCTCTTTTTAGATGGTATTTTTTAGTAAAAACACGATATCCTTTTTCGTTGGTATAAAAATCTTCAGGTAGTAATTTAGGTAAATTATTGTAACTCATAGTGTAAAAATAAGAAACGTTCCGAAATTCGGAACGTTTCTTATAAGTATTTTATATAATTTATTCTTTAGAGAATGGTGGGTATTTTGCCATAATCTCTCCAACAAATTCTTTAATTCTAGCATCTTTTTTAGCAGGATTATTCATTACCAATGCACCACTTCCTATTCCTTGCCAAACTAATTCTTTCTTAGCATTATCTATCATATCGATAAATAGTGTGCCTTCATTATACTGTGATATTCTTGTTCCAAAATTTGGTCCGTAATACCAAGGTCTCCAGAAATAATTATAATCATCATATACTTTTACTTTCTTAGTTGATTTTGCGAAAATATTTATAATCACATCAGGATTTTCCGATTTTGTCATGCCTTTTGCTATCATTTCAGTTTCAATTGCACGTAATATTCTACGCTTATCTAAATCTGAAACATCAACCTTATCAATTCCTTTTTTGTAAAAAGCAAAAGTTTTATATTGAGTAAAATCTGCTTTTGTGTCATAGTCTGTCGCAACTCTAACTGTTGAACAAGAAACTACAAATAACAATAAAACTAAGGGTAAAAATTTTAATAATCTCATCTTTTTAAATTTAATAGTATAAAAATTATTTACATAAAATTGTTAGCCAAAACTAGCAATTCCATTTTTGGCATCCATAAGAACACTTTTAGTACTCTTTTCTATTCATCTATATGTATCAACAACCATACCAAAATAGGTATTTGATTTATTAGAATTTTGGCTTCATTTTTGATTATAAAACAATGATGATTTTAATTTTCAAATATATAATTCCTAAAAAATATATTGGCTTGACTATTTATCCTTTTATATTTTTAAAAAGCAATGCTTTAAAGCAGGATGTTATAATAATAAATCATGAAAAAATTCATTTAAAACAGCAAGCAGAATTACTTTGGATTTTCTTTTTTGTTTGGTATCTAATTGAGGGTTTTATCCGCTTGATACAGTATAAAAGTTGGGATTTAGCCTACAGAAATATTTCTTTTGAAAGAGAGGCATATCAAAATGAAAACAATTTAGAGTATCATAAAGTCAGAAAAAGGTTCTCCTTTTTAAATTATCTGAAATAAATCACTTCAAAATTTAAAATTCCGTAAATTGCACTCGTAAATCGAATGTAATATATGGAACAAATCACACCTTATAAACCTAAAAATAAAGTACGAATTGTAACGGCTGCTTCCCTATTTGATGGACACGATGCTGCTATAAATATCATGCGCCGTATTATTCAAGCAACTGGAGTTGAAGTTATACATTTAGGACATGATCGTAGTGTAGAAGAAGTAGTCAATACTGCAATTCAAGAAGATGCAAATGCAATATGCTTAACGTCATACCAAGGAGGTCATAATGAGTATTTTAAATACATGTATGACTTGTTAAAAGAAAGAGGAGCGGAACATATCAAGATTTTTGGTGGAGGTGGCGGAGTAATTCTACCAACCGAAATTAAAGAGTTGATGGATTATGGTATTTCACGAATCTACTCACCAGATGATGGTCGTGAAATGGGATTACAAGGTATGATTAATGACTTGGTAAAGGCTTCTGATTTCGCGATTGGCGATGTATTAAATGGTGAAATTGATCTTTTATCAGAAAAAAATCCAAAAGCAATCGCTAGAATTATTTCATCTGCTGAAAATTTCCCTGAAGTAGCGAAAGAAACATTAAATGCTATTCATAAAAAAAATAAAAACTCTAAAACTCCTGTTTTAGGAATTACAGGAACTGGTGGATCTGGAAAATCATCTTTAGTTGATGAATTGGTTAGAAGGTTTTTAGTCGATTTCCCAGAAAAAACAGTTGGATTAGTTTCTGTTGACCCTTCTAAGCGTAAAACTGGCGGAGCATTATTGGGTGATCGTATTCGTATGAATGCAATCAATTCTCCAAGAGTGTATATGCGAAGTTTGGCTACGCGTCAATCTAATTTAGCATTGTCAAAATATGTGAATGAGGCTGTTGAAGTGTTGAAGGCTGCTGAGTATGACCTTATCATTTTAGAAACTTCTGGAATTGGACAATCGGACACTGAAATAATAGAACATTCTGATGTCTCATTATATGTAATGACTCCAGAATTTGGCGCAGCCACTCAATTAGAAAAAATTGACATGTTGGATTTTGCAGATTTGGTTGCTATCAATAAATTTGACAAAAGAGGCTCTTTAGATGCCTTACGTGATGTGAAAAAACAATACATGCGTAATAATCATCTTTGGGATGTGCATCAAGATGATTTACCCGTTTATGGAACCATCGCTTCACAATTCAACGATCCTGGAATGAATACGCTGTACAAAGCCATTATGGATAAATTGGTTGAAAAAACAGGTTCTGATTTAAAATCTACTTTTGAAATTTCGGAAGAAATGAGCGAGAAGATATTTGTCATTCCACCTTCAAGAACACGTTATTTATCTGAAATTGCTGAAAGTAATCGCGCATATGACAAAAGCGGAAATGCACAAGTAGAAGTTGCTCAAAAATTATATGGGATTTTTAAGACGATTGAATCTGTATCAAACGTTATTGCGAGTGAAGCGAAGCAATCTCTTCTTGACAAGCATGGATTAAATAGTGATGAGATTCTTCGACAAGCTCAGAATGACACTCGTAATGTCATTACGACAGAAGGAGGCACGACTGACGAGGAATTTCAAATAGAGTTTTTAAAGTTATTAATAAAAGAATTTGACAGAGTAAAACTAAATCTTAATCCATACAATTGGGAAGTAATTACAGGTTGGAATGAAAAAGTAAATCGCTATAAAAACCCTATTTACTCTTTCAAAGTAAGAGGTAAAGAACTAAAAATAGAAACGCATACTGAGTCTTTATCTCATTCTCAAATTCCAAAAGTCGCCTTACCTAAATATCAGGCTTGGGGAGATATTTTAAAATGGTGTTTACAAGAGAATGTTCCAGGAGAATTCCCTTACACTTCTGGATTGTATCCATTTAAAAGAACAGGTGAAGATCCTGCAAGAATGTTTGCAGGAGAAGGTGGGCCTGAACGAACTAATCGACGTTTCCACTATGTGAGTAGGGGATTACCAGCGAAACGCTTATCAACAGCATTTGATAGTGTAACATTGTATGGTAATAATCCAGATCTCCGTCCAGATATTTATGGAAAAATAGGAAATGCTGGAGTAAGTATTTGTTGTCTTGACGATGCAAAGAAATTGTATTCTGGTTTTGATTTGGCAAACGTAATGACATCTGTAAGCATGACGATTAATGGTCCTGCACCAATGTTGTTAGGCTATTTTATGAATGCTGCTATTGACCAACAGTGTGAAGTTTACATTAAAGAAAATGGTCTAGAAACAGCAATTGAAGCAAAAATTGTAAAAATTTACAAAGGTAAAGAACGCCCAAAATACAATGGCGACTTACCTGAAGGAAACAATGGATTAGGTTTACTATTATTGGGTGTCACTGGAGATCAAGTCCTTCCAAATGACATTTATCAAGATATTAAAATTAAAACGATTGCACAAGTACGTGGAACCGTTCAAGCAGATATTTTAAAAGAAGATCAAGCACAGAATACTTGCATTTTCTCTACGGAATTTGCTTTGCGTTTAATGGGTGATGTTCAAGAATATTTTATCGAAAATAATGTTCGTAATTTCTATTCAGTTTCTATATCTGGATATCATATTGCAGAAGCAGGAGCAAATCCTATTTCGCAATTGGCATTTACCTTATCAAATGGATTTACCTATGTTGAATACTACCTTTCTAGAGGAATGGACATCAACAAGTTTGGTCCAAACCTATCTTTCTTTTTCTCAAACGGAATTGATCCAGAATATGCAGTTATAGGTAGAGTAGCTCGTAAAATTTGGGCAAAAGCCATGAAGCATAAGTACGGAGCTAATGCAAGAGCACAAATGTTAAAATATCATATTCAAACTTCTGGACGTAGTTTACATGCGCAAGAGATAGATTTTAACGATATTAGAACGACGCTTCAAGCATTATATGCAATCTATGACAACTGTAATTCTTTACATACCAATGCCTATGACGAAGCGATTACAACTCCTACAGAAGAGTCAGTTCGTAGAGCAATGGCAATTCAGTTGATTATCAATAAAGAATTAGGATTGGCGAAAAATGAAAACCCTATTCAAGGTTCGTTTATCATTGAGGAATTGACTGACTTGGTAGAAGAAGCAGTTTTATTAGAATTTGATAGAATTACAGAAAGAGGAGGCGTTTTAGGCGCAATGGAAACTATGTATCAGCGCTCTAAAATTCAAGAAGAAAGTTTGTATTACGAAACGTTAAAACATAATGGTGAATTTCCAATTATTGGTGTAAATACATTCTTAAGTTCTAAAGGTTCTCCAACTGTTATTCCTGCTGAAGTAATCAGAGCAACAGAAGAAGAAAAACAGTTTCAAATTACGACTTTAGAAAATCTACACAGCGCAAATGACACAGACAAATTATTAAAAGATTTACAGCGCAGAGCAGTAAATAATGAAAATATTTTTGAGGCTCTTATGGATGTGTGTAAAGTGTGTTCTTTAGGGCAAATTACGCACGCATTATTTGAAGTTGGAGGACAATATAGAAGGAATATGTAATACTTTATTGCATCTTTTCTCAAATAACGATGTCTATTGGTAAAAACTAACCAATGACACTCAAAAAACAAAGAAAAAAGAAATTTTATAGTCAACTCAGAAAAGGTAAAAAAGCTCTGAAAAATAAAGAGGTTCAAACATCATTTTATCATTTTGAAAATGCTCATGTTTTAGGGCAATCGCATTTATTTAGACATACTCTAAGTCATTCTTGGATGTTTGTTTGGGGAATTAAAACTAAAAGTATCCGAGAAATAATTGGGCAAACTATTCGAATTATTGCTTCACTCCTATTCACACTTATTTGGGTACCAAAAGGAAATACTGGCGGAACTAATCTTTCTCCCATGAAGTCTATTCCGATAAGAAAAGAAATTCAAAAATATTTCTCTTAGATTCCCGCTTTCGCGAGAATGACAAGTTCAATGGAAACCTCGACGCAGAGCATCAATATTTTTTTTTGATAAAATGCATCTTTTTTGTAATTTGGTTGTCTATTAAGTGAACATTAAAACAGATAAAATGAAAAATACAGATTGTACATGTAACTGTGAAGGTTGCAAAAATGGAAATTGCGCTAGTTGTAATTGTGAGAATTGTACTTGCACTAATTGTAATTGTTAAATTAATTGTCATTCTGAACGTAGTGAAGAATCTTTATTTTTATAGTTGAGATTCTTCGTTTCACTCAGAATGACATTCATTACTCTTTAAAGTTATGACTACAAATCAAGTTTGGAAAAAATATTCTAAAGATTTAAAACGTTTTATTATCAGCAAGGTGAAAGATAACTTTATTGCTGATGATATTTTGCAAGACACTTTTATTAAAATACATACAAAACTTCACACTTTAAAAGATATTACAAAACTAAAACCTTGGATTTTTACCATTGCTCGAAATTCTATTTTAGACCATTTTAAATCTACCAACAAAACTGTTGAAATTGCCAACTTTGAATCAGAAATTGAAATTGAAGCAACTATTCATACCGAAAAAGATTGTTTAAGAGGAATTTTAAAAAATTTACCAAAAAAATATCGAGACCCTCTATTTTTATCAGACATTAAAGGAATGAAACAAGCAGAAGTTGCCAAACAATTACAACTTTCTTTACCAACAGTTAAATCACAAATTCAACGTGCAAGAAAACTAATTGCTCAAGGATTTATGGATTGTTGTGGATTTGTAATCAATAAAAAAGGAAACCTTGTTGGCGAAATTAAAGAGAAAGACGACTGTAAAGTTTGCAGTTAAACCTTCCAGATAGATTTTTTCTATTCAGCTCTACAATTTACTAATAACTAGATTTAGACTTATGTAACTTCACCTTTAAGTTTCAAATATCTTTTTAAAAGATACAATAGCAACACACATACCCCTCCTAAAACAGTAATGATATTCCAAGTCATTTCAAAACCAAGTTTATCAACCATTTGTAATCCTGCATTATGAGCAATTACATGACCTATTGAAAAAGAAATAATATACAATGCCATATATTGACCTTGATTCCCTTTTTTAGCACGCTCTATTGCAAAAGCATTTGAAAAAGGAAAAGCAATCATTTCTCCTACAGTCATTAAAATCATGCTAATTATAAGCACACCAATCCAAGAAGTAGTATTCAGTACTAAAAAACCTAAAGTAGTTAATACGCCACCAAAAAGAATCAATCCAACTTTAGTATATTTACTGTTTTCCAACCATTGTACCAATGGCATTTCTAAGAAAAATATCATTAGACCATTCATCCCTAAAAGCAATCCTATTTCAAGTTCTGATAAATGGTGAACATCGGTATAAAAAAGTGGCATTGTAGATAAAAACTGTAGAAATACGACTCCAAACAATGTCATGGCAGCAAAAAACATCCAAAATGATTTATCTTTATAAACTGATATTGGGTTTTTAACTTTCACTTCATCCAAAGGTTTTGTTTTCTTCGGGTCCAAAACTTTTATCAATAAAAATGTCGCTAAAATACAAGTAATTCCATCTACCCAAAACAATCCTCTATAGCCTAATGTTGCTATAATTAAACCTCCAATTGCTGGTCCTGCAGAAAACCCAAGGTTGATTGCCAATCTAATTAAAGTTACAGAGCGTGTTTTGTTTTCTGGTTTGCTATACGCACTCATTGCAACAAACATTGCAGGTCTAAACATATCTGCAACAAGCATTAAAATAAAAATTCCAAAACTGAACTCGGTAAATGTTGTTAAAAATTGTAATCCAACAAATAGGAACCCTGTAATAAACAAGCTCCCAACCATCACTTTATAATAACCAATTATATCGGTTAATTTCCCTCCAAGCCAAGTCCCAATAACAGATCCCAAACCAAAAGCAGTCATAATCCAACCAACATCATTTAATGAAAAATTTAAGTTTTTAGTCAAGTACAAGGTCAAAAATGGAATCACCATCGTTCCTGCTCTATTTATCAAAGTCATTAACGCTAACCACCAAATTTCTTTTGAGAGCCCTCTAAATGTGTTTATATAATTTGTATATAATTTTTTCATCTTGGTATAGTACAAAACTAAAAAATCCGACTGAATGTCGGATTTTATTTATATTGATATTTTTTATTCTGATATAGTTACAACATATATAATTTCCGCCAAAAGGTATAAACCGATTGTTTTCTTACATTTTTATACGTGTATCTATTTGTCATTTTTGGTATTGTTATTGTTTCATCAAAACTACAAAATAAATGTTTACTTTTGAATAAAATTTTTAAGCCTGATGAAGAAAACTTTAATTACACTCCTATTTTTAATTTCAATATTGAGTTGTGCTCAAGATAAAGAATTGACTCATACTGAAGAAGTAGAACAGTTTCAATACGAATTGAATGTCCATTATTCTGATAAGAAAACATCTCCTTTAAAGTCAAAAGATTTAAAAAAGTTTAAAAAATTATCATTTTTTCCAATTGACAAAACCTTTAGAGTTGTGGCAAATTTTGAAAGAACTCCAGATGAACCAATCTTTGAAATGCCAACATCCACAGATCGCTTACCTCTATATGCACAATTTGGTATCGCAACTTTCACTATTGATGGAAAAGAATTGTCTTTGAAACTTTATCAAAGTCAAGAATCAAAATTAGATCCAGAATACGTAGATCATTTATTTCTACCCTTTAATGATTTAACAAACGGAAATAAATCTTATGGCGCAGGACGTTATATTGATGTCAAAATTCCTGAAGGAGATACAATTGTTATTGATTTCAACAAAGCCTATAATCCATATTGTGCTTATAATGATGAGTATTCTTGTCCAATTCCACCTAGAGAAAATGATTTGAATGTTGAGATAAAAGCTGGAGTTTTAGCATTTGAAAAGCATTAGGAAATAGTTTTTACCAAATACATTCCGAAAAAAACAGCAAGAAAACCGACTGCAAAACTTGCAATTGTATAGATTGCAAAATTCATAAAGTCTCCTGATTTTAAAAGCACGTGATTTTCATAAGCAAAGGTTGAAAACGTTGTGAAACCTCCACAAAAACCTGTTGCAAGCAATAAGGTTTGATTACTCGATAATGTATCGTTTTTAATTGCCAATCCTAAGATGATTCCGATTAACAAACTTCCTAAAATATTAACAAGAAAAGTACCATAAGGAATACCGTTTTCGGCATTATTAAGGTATTTCCCTATCAAATATCGAGCAACACTTCCAAAACCTCCTCCTATAAATACTAATAGTGCTTGTTTCAAATTTTAAGGTTTAAAATCCTCAGCATCAATCCAATTCCATTTTCCAGTGATCGTTCCTTTGTTTAAAGTAACAACTCCAGGATTTGCTCTAATAATTGTTTTTAGAACAGTTCCGTCAACAAAAAGCCATTCGAAATTAAGGTCATTATTCTTATTTACAACCATCAAATCATCAATATATGAAGATGACAATCCGTAAACAGTATAACCATTTTTCAATGCTAAATCTGTTGCTTTCTTAACATTCTTAAACCCTTCCATATCCGATATATCCAAATCATAAGCAACAACAAGCATTACTTTTTCTTTGCTCAATATTTCATCAGTTAAGTCATCACCATCATTGGTTTCTAAATAGAAATCGTGCACTTTTGGCAAGCCGTCAACTCCAATTTCTTTCATCCCTTGTTGAATGTTTTTATCAATTGCATAAGGTCTAAAATCTATAATCGGCAAATGAACTAATACATGATATGTGATATATAAAAACACCATCAAAGAACCCAAAGTCAGCCATTTAAGAATGTTTTTACCAAACAATGGTTTGATATGTTTTACTGCAACTATTAAAAATGCAATCAATACAATCAATATTACATTCTTATAAAAAGTTTCTTTTGGTGTCAATTTTATTGCATCGCCAAAGCATCCGCAATCTGTGACTTTATCATATGTCCAAGAATACCATGTTAAAAACAAAAATAACAATGTCATTAAAAACAAACTCCAAGTCGTAAATTTCGGCTTAAAACCAATTAACAACATAACTCCAAGCAGTATTTCAGCTATAATTAATAGAATTGAAAAAGGCAATGCATACGGAATCAAAAATTCAATATTCAAAACATCTACGCTAAAATATTCTTGAAACTTATAGGCAGAACCTAAAGGGTCTACCAATTTTACAAATCCTGAGAAAATGAATGTTGCAGCAACAAAAAGTCGTGCTATAAGAGTTAAAATTTTCATCTGTACCTATTTTATTTTTCGTTCATATGAATTAATGCAAACACTGCATAATTAATCATATCTTGATAGTTTGCGTCTATTCCTTCAGACACTATTGTTTTTCCTTTGTTATCTTCTATTTGCTTGACTCTCAGTAATTTTTGTAAGATTAAATCAGCCAACGAACTGATACGCATATCTCTCCAAGCCTCACCATAATCGTGATTTTTATTTTCCATCAATGCTTTAGTCTCGACAATATGTTTATCATATAACGCTATAGATTGATTGAGATCAAAATCTGGATATGCACCAACACCTTTTTCTAATTGAATTAATGCCATCAAACAATAATTAATAATTCCAATGAATTCAGAACGCTCACCTTCTTCAACTTTTCTAACTTCATTTTCTTGAAGCATCCTAATGCGTTGTGCCTTGATAAAAATTTGATCGGTTAGTGAGGGTAATCGAAGGATTCTCCAAGCACTTCCATAATCGGTCATTTTATTAATAAACAGTGAACGGCATTTCTCAATCACATCATCGTACTGTTTTGAAGTATTCTGCATATAAATTATTATTTTTTTGTAAATTTCGGATAAATTTAACGAACTAAAAAATTTCTTTTTACGAATGAATAGAATTGCAGTTTTTTGCGGAGCAAGTATCGGTTTTAATTCGGTTTATAAAACTGAGGCTGAGAAAGTTGGCGCTTATTTTGGAAAATATAATATTGGCTTAGTATATGGCGGAGGAAAAATTGGAATGATGGGCGCTCTTGCTGATGAATTATTGAAACATAATGGCGAAGTTATTGGAATTATTCCACATTTGTTAAAACATGAAGAGGTTGTTCATTCTGATATTACAGAAGTAATTGTTACCAAAAAAATGAGTACACGAAAAGTTAAAATGAGTCGTCTAGTAGACGGATACATAGCGTTGGCTGGAGGTTTTGGAACGCTTGATGAAATTTTTGAAGTACTGACTTTAGGGCAACTTGGTATTGAAGGAAAACCAATTGGATTTCTAAATACCAATAATTTTTTCAATCCATTACTCGACCAATTAGACTTAATGGTAAAAGAAGGATTTTTAAAACAAGAAAACAGAAATATGGTGTTGGTATCTGATTCTATTGAGGATTTAATAGTACAAATGAATAATTATACAGCACCTAAAATGACTAAAATTGTGAATACGGTTGTGAAATAGGCTGTAGGCTGTAGGCTGTAGGCTGTAGGCAAAAAAAATACGTCAGTTCTCTGACAATTAAACATATAAACAATTACACGCTTAAACATTTTTAATGACTATAAATTGTAACGGAAAACTTATTGACTTATCAAGTCCAAAAGTGATGGGAATACTTAATATTACTCCTGATTCTTTCTTTGATGGCGGCAACTATTCTTCGGATAAAGAGCTATTAGTACAAACAGAAAAAATGCTCAATGAAGGTGCGACTTTTATAGATGTTGGTGCGTATTCTTCTCGTCCAAATGCTGAGCACATTTCTGAAGATGAAGAATTGAAACGTTTATTACCAACTCTAAAGTTATTAATTAAAAATTTTTCTGAAATTATGATTTCTGTTGATACTTTTAGAAGTAATATCGCTAAAAAAAGTGTTGAAGTTGGCGCATGTATGATTAACGATATCTCTGGAGGAACACTTGACAAAGACATGTTTAAAATCATCGGAGAATTGCAAGTTCCTTATATATTAATGCACATTAAAGGGACACCTCAAAATATGCAAAAAAAACCAACTTATGACAATGTTGTGCAAGATGTGATGCATTATTTTGCGGAAAAAATCAAGGAATTAAGACAAGAAAAAGTAAACGATATTATATTAGATGTTGGTTTTGGTTTTGGAAAAACTTTGGAGCATAATTACGAATTACTCAAAAAACTATCACATTTCAAAACTTTTGAACTTCCTATTTTAACTGGCGTCTCAAGAAAATCTATGCTGTATAATTTACTTGACACATCGGCAAAAGAAGCTTTGAATGCTACAAGTGTTGCAAATACAATTGCGCTTCAAAACGAAACAACTATTTTACGTGTGCATGATGTGAAAGAAGCAATGGAAACAATAAAAATAGTTGAACAAGTTTCTTAAAATAAAATACGTACTCTGAACTCGTTTCAGAGTCTCACCAATACATAATGAGATGCTGAAATAAATTCAGCATGACGAAAATTTACTTATAATTTTATTACATTTACAAAAAAACAATTTATGCTGGATTTTTTAGACATTTCTTTTACAGATATTCTTGATGTCGTTCTTGTTGCAGTACTACTCTATTATGTTTATAAATTACTTCGAGGGACTGTCGCAATTAATATTTTTATTGGAATTACTATTATTTTCTTAATGTGGAAAGTTACACAAGCACTAGAAATGGAAATGCTCAGTGGAATTTTAGGCGCATTGATTGGTGGTGGAGTTGTGGCGTTGATTATTGTTTTTCAACAAGAAATTAGACGATTTTTATTGATGTTAGGTTCCGCGAATTTTTCTTCAAAACGAAATTTTTTAAAACAACTTAATTTTTTAAAATCCGAAGTGAAGATCGAAATTGATGTTGATACACTTGTAAGCACTTGCGAAGCAATGGGAAAGACTAGAACTGGCGCTTTGATAGTTTTAGAACGAGCTCAAAGTTTAGATTTTGTAAAAAAATCTGGAGACGTTATGAATGCGGAAGTAAATCGACCAATTTTGGAGAGTATTTTCTTTAAAAACAGTCCGTTACACGATGGCGCAATTATCATTGATGGAAATAAAATCGTTTCAACTCGTGTTGTATTACCGCTTTCTGACAAAGAATTACCAACACGTTTTGGTTTACGACATCGTGCCGCTGTTGGAATAACTGAAAAAACTGATGCTTTATGTTTGGCTGTTTCAGAAGAAACTGGAAAAATATCATATATCAAAGACGGTGAATTTGTGCTGTTTGAAAATACTTTTGGACTTGTTGAAACGCTGAAAAACGATTTAACTTAAATGAATAATTGTAAAAACTGTAACACTCAGTTATTAAGCAAAAATGATTATTGCTCCAATTGTGGCGGAAAAGTAATACGAAACAGACTTACACTCAAAGCACTTTTTGCACATTTTTAATGAGCAATTCCTTAATTACGATAATAAATTTTTACAAACATTTATCCATCTCTTTACAAAACCAGAAGTAGTCATTGATGGTTATATCAACGGTACTAGAAAAAAATATGTAAATGTGATCAGTTATTTTGCTATTGCAATTACTTTGAGTGGATTGCAAATGTTTATTTTGAATAAGTTTTTTCCAGAAATGTTAGATTTTTCATCATTAGATGATAAAAACATGGCAGAATTCCAAAAAAAAACATGGATTTCATGTCAGAATACCAAGGACTCTTAATGATGCTCAATGTTCCAATGTATGCACTATTATCCAAAATCACTTTTTTTAATATTAAAAAGTATAATTATACTGAACATTTAGTGGTCTTCATGTTTATTACAGCTCAATTAAGTATTATAGGTGTAATATTAATGCTATTCTCTGCTGTTCTAGGAACTTCAATAATGGTTATTAGCACAATCGTTTTACCAATATATATTATCTACAGTGCTTATTGTCTTAAAAGACTTTACAAGTTAGATGTTGGCGAAATTATTCTAAAGACATTTTTCCTTATTTTTGTTTTAACTATACTTACTATTATTATAACAATTGTATTTTTTGGCGGTTTTTACCTTATTAATCCAGAAGGTTTAAAGGAATTTTTTATGGGATTTGCTCCAAAAAAATAAAACTTTAACTCGCCTGTTTTTTAAACTGCATTTCATAAAGATTACTATAGTATCCGTTCAGTTCTAACAGTTCTTGATGCGTTCCTTGCTCCACAATCAATCCTTTATCCATCACAATAATTTTATCTGCTTTCTTGACTGTTGTTAATCGATGCGCAATAATAATTGAAGTTTGATTCTGTGTAATTTTATCGGTTGCATCTTGTATCAACTGCTCTGAATAAGAATCTATCGAAGATGTTGCTTCATCTAAAATTAAAACACTTGGCTTGCTTATATACGCTCTCAAAAAAGCAATTAATTGTCGCTGACCAGAAGATAGCATTACACCTCTTTCTTTTACATTATAGTTGTAACCATTTGGCAAGGTCATTATAAAATCATGAATTCCGATTTGCTTGGCAGCTATTTCTACTTCTTGTAACGAAACGTTCTTATCAAGGATAATATTTTTTAAAATAGTATCAGAAAATAAGAAAACATCTTGTAAAACTACTGCAACATTTTTACGCAAAGTAGGTAAGGTATAGGTTTTTATATTTTGATTGTCAATCGAAATTTCTCCAGAATTGATTTCATAAAAACGATTTATAAGATTGATAATTGTAGATTTTCCTGCTCCTGTAGCCCCAACAATTGCAACGGTTTCACCAGACTTCACATTAAATGAAACTCCTTTTAAAACCTTTTCATCTTTTATATAACTAAAATGAACATCGTTAAAAGAAATATCACCTTTAAAACTTTCCATCTCCACAGAACCTTTAGCATCAATATAATCTTCAGTATCTAATATTTCAAATACGCGCTCTCCTGCAACAATTCCCATTTGCAATGTGTTGAATTTATCAGCAATCTGACGTAAAGGTCTAAATAGCATTTGTGACATCACAATAAAAGCAATAATATCTCCCACATCGGTTGAAGAACCTTCGGCAATAATTTGCAAACCGCCATACCAAACCAATAAACCTATTGCAATTGATGATAAAATTTCTGCAACGGGAAAAAAGATAGAATAATACAGTACTGTATTCACCCAAGCTTTTTTGTGTTTTTCATTTATTTCTACAAAATTATCGTACTCAATTTTTTCTCGATTAAATAGTTGTACTATTTTCATTCCTGTAACACGTTCTTGGACAAATCCGTTTAGATTTGCTGCTTGCACACGTATTTCTGTAAATGATTTTTTCATTGCCAATTGAAATAACTTTGTAGCATATATAATAATTGGCAACACTGACAATGTAATTAATGCTAAACTCCAATTCATCCAAAACATAACAATAATAATAGCAATCATTGTGAGTAAATCACTAATAATCATAAACAAACCTTGACCGAAAAAACTTGCAATTCGTTCAATATCAGTTACAGCACGAGTTACCAATTGACCTACAGAAGAAGTGTCAAAATAAGACATTTTAAAACTAAGCATATGTTTATACAACTGCATTCTCATGTTTTTTATGATGCTAAACCCTAACTTATTGGCCGTATATATAAATATAAACCTTGTGAAAACTCCTAATAATAAAACTGTTAACATCAATAAAACATAATTTAGCAATCCAACTTTATCTTTGTCGGCTAAATGATGGTCAATGATTTCTTTTAAAAGGATAGGTCTAACAACTGCAAATAAAGTCAAGAATATTGCTGAAATAGAGGCAACTAAAAAAAATGAACGATACTGTTTTGCATACTGCATCAGTCGCTTAAATATTTTTACATCAAATGCTTTTCCTGTATTATTATCACTCATTCTTTAAAATTGATTTTGGATACTCCACATGCGTCAAAAATAGCCCTCTTGCTGGTACTGAAAATCCTGCTTCACTTCTACTTCTACTATCCATGATTTTCTTAAAATCTTCTATTGAAATTTTACTCATTCCAACATCTATAAGTGTTCCAACAATTGCACGAACCATATTTCTTAAAAATCTATTGGCAGAAATATGAAAAGTTAGCAAATTATTATTTTGTTTCCATGCTGCAAAAGTAACATCACAAATATAGGTATTCACATCTGCGGTTTTTGAAAAACATTTAAAATCAGAGTGAATTAACAACAATTTAGCTGCTTCATTCATCTTAACTACATCCAATTTATTTCTATAAATTTGCCATGTTGTATCAAACAAAAAGGGATTTCTTCCTATAAAAATTCGATATTCATAACTCCTACTTATTGCATGAAATCGCGTATGTGATTTTTCATCAACTTCAAAAAGATTCTTAATCACGATATCTTCAGGCAAAAATGAATTTAGCCTATCTAAAATAAGTATTGTATCAATTGCTGATTCAATATCAAAGTGAGCATACATTTGCGAAGCGTGAACTCCAGCATCTGTTCTTCCTGCTCCCATTACATTGATTGAAGTTCGCAATAATTTTGTCAAGCCTTCATTTATTTTTTCTTGCACCGAAATAACATTTGGTTGTACTTGCCAACCATGATAATTCTTGCCGTTATATGAAAGTTCTAAAAAATACCTCAACTTAAAATCTTATTTTTGTGAAGCACAAATATACATCAGTATTTTAAACTTATTTTTTATTGAATGAAGAAAATTTTACTCCTTTCTGATACACATAGTTTTATAGATTCGCAAATTTTAAAATTTGTAAAACAGGCAGATGAAGTATGGCATGCAGGAGATATTGGCGATCTTAAAGTTACTGATACGATAAAAGAACTAAAACCTCTACGTGCTGTTTATGGTAATATTGATACTGCAGATGCTCGATTAGAATTTCCTCTTGATAATAAATTCACCCTTGAAAATGTTACAGTTTGGATGACACATATCGGTGGATATCCCAATAGATACAACCCAAGGATACGTGAAGAAATCAAAATAAAGTCTCCAAAAATATTTATCAGTGGTCATTCACATATTTTAAAAGTACAATTTGATAAAAAATTAAACTTGTTACATCTAAATCCTGGAGCAGCAGGAAAACATGGTTTCCACCAAGTAAGAACAATGCTTCGTTTTGTTATTGATGGTGATACTATTAAAGATATGGAAATTATAGAATTAGAAAAAAGATGTTGATTGTCTTTATTTATATAAAAAACCATCCCGAAAACGGAATGGTTATAAGCACTAAATATACATGATATTAGTTTTACCGTAGTCTATCAACAGATTTTACAAGGTCTTCGTCCTTTTTTATTGCTTTATTTGCTATGGCAAGCAAAAAGATAACAATAATTGGAAGTACTAACCCAATACCCTTCTCAGAAACAACTGCTTCTCCAGATAAGTTTAGTGATTGATATATCAGCAATCCTAATAAAAAAAGGTTTGTCAAAATATTTAAACGTCCTAAAACAAATTGCAATTTTCTGTTTTTAAACTGAAATATCGCAATCAATGATAATAAAGCAGAGCCTACAAATAATATAGGTATCAACTTTATCAATAAATCTCCTGAAGCAAAAGCATCTTTTGCAAAAAATGAAATTTTATCAACGTTTGTCCACAAACTAAATACGAAAATTAATCCGCCAGAGATAATTGCTGCAATGAACAAATATACTGTTTGAATACGTTGAATCATTTTTGTTTTTTATAATGAAGGCAAAGGTAAACTAAACTTTTGTGGATAAAAACTTAAATATTAAATTTATTTTATATATTTGTCATCTACTACCGTAGAGAATTGCACTACAGCAATTTAAATTCACAACCAAAATATTACTTATTCATATTATTCTAAAAAGAGAATAAAATTATTAATTACAATCACACATAAATGTTTGAAATTTCAAAACTCAAGGAAAAACCCCTTGTAGAATTGCAACAAATTGCGAAAGATATTAATCTTACAAAATTTAGTCAATTAAAAAAATTAGATTTGGTATACCAAATCATAGATCATCAAGCTGCAAACCCTGTAGCAACTCCTAAAAAAATTATAGAAAAGCCTAAAAGAAAACGCATTTCTAAACCTCAACAAACTTCTAATAATACTGAGAAAAAACCAGTTAACAATCCTCCTATTAAGAGAGAGGTTAAAAAAGAAATTCCTGTAAAAGCAGACAGCGTTGAAAATATCAAAAAAGAGCAACCTTTAAAAGCAGATAAAGTTGAAAGTACTAAAAAGGAGCAGCCTGTAAAAGCAAAGGTAGAAAATATTCATAAAAAAGAAAACACTCCAACTCCTACTCCAACTCCTACATCAGAAAAGAAAGAAGTAACAAAAAAACCTGTACATCCAAAAAAACCTGTACACAATAATCAAAAAAACCAACATAAAGACCAAAAATCTCATAATAAAAGTGGCAATCGCTATCGCGATCCTGATTATGAATTTGATGGAATTATAGAGAGTGAAGGTGTATTAGAAATGATGCCTGACGGATATGGTTTCTTACGTTCATCTGATTATAATTATTTATCATCACCTGATGATATTTATGTATCACAATCTCAAATAAAATTATTTGGTTTGAAAACTGGCGATACTGTTTTAGGAAATGTTCGTCCACCTAAAGAAGGTGAAAAATATTTTCCACTGATTAGAGTATCAAAAATTAATGGATTGAATCCAAATGTAGTTCGTGATCGTGTTGCATTTGAGCATTTAAAACCTTTATTTCCTGACGAAAAACTAAGTTTAGAAATAAAAGGTAATAAATCTACTCGTGTTATTGATCTTTTTGCTCCTATCGGAAAAGGACAACGTGGAATGATTGTATCACAACCAAAAACTGGTAAAACGATTCTATTAAAAGACATTGCAAATGCAATTTCTACTAATCATCCTGAAGTTTATCAAATTATTTTATTGATTGATGAGCGTCCTGAAGAGGTTACAGATATGCAACGAAATGTAAAAGGTGAAGTTGTTGCTTCTACCTTTGATGAGCCTGCAGATAAGCATGTACGTGTTGCTAACATCGTTCTTGAAAAAGCAAAAAGATTGGTAGAATGTGGTCATGATGTTGTAATCTTATTAGACTCTATTACTCGTCTTGCAAGAGCTTATAATACTGTTGCTCCTGCATCTGGAAAGATTTTATCTGGAGGTATTGATGCAAATGCACTACACAAACCAAAACGTTTCTTTGGTGCTGCTCGTAATATAGAAGGAGGAGGTTCTTTAACAATTATTGCTACTGCATTGACAGATACTGGCTCTAAAATGGATGAAGTCATCTTTGAAGAATTTAAAGGTACTGGTAACATGGAATTACAATTAGATAGAAATATTTCGAATCGTAGAATTTATCCTGCAGTTGATTTAGTAAAATCTAGCACTCGTAGAGATGATTTACTATTAGATAAAGACACGTTGCAACGCATGTGGGTTTTACGTAAATATCTTGCTGATATGAATCCTATTGAAGCGATGGAATTCTTAAGTGATAGAATGAAATCTACACTTGACAACAAGGAATTTTTAATGTCTATGAATAGATAATCAAAAAAACTTTATAAAGATATAAAGAATAAAAAAGCCAAAATCAATATGATTTTGGCTTTTTTTATGAGTTTTAAATAAATATTCTTAATAAATATTTGCTCGATAATCTTCTATATCTGAAGCTTCCTTTAAAGCATTATATAATTGAGTCGATTTATTTTTAGCTTTTGCTGATAATTTATTACGAAAAGTTCCATAATTATCTAGTTCTGCAGGGTTTTCTTTAGAAGTAACTTTGATTGCAAAAACTCCTTTTACACCTTTTATTCCTTTAATTACTTCTCCTTCTTTTGCGTTAGACATTGCTCCAACAACAGCAGGCTCTCTACCAACTCCAGAAATTGTTGGGCTTACTAAGGTAACTTTAGATGCAGTCATAACGGTTACAGTATTCTCTTTAGCAATTTCTTCTAATGTTGATGAAGTCATTTTTTTAGCAATCATTGCTGCTTTCATGTTTTTCAATACAATCGCCTTAATTTGCCCTGCAACATCTGCAACTTTAGCAGTTCCTTTTGCAGTTTTATTAGTTAATATTGCCACTACATAACCTCCATCTACATCAAAACGTTTTACAGCGTTTATATCTGTATCGCCTTCAAAAGACCAACGAATAATTTGTCTTTGATTACCTTTAAGTCCAGGAACATTTTCGCCTAATTCTTTTAATTTATTACCATAAGACACTTTATATTCTTTCTCTTTTGCTACATCATCAAAATTTACTCCTTTAGAAATTTCTGAAGCAAAAGTTTCAGCATCTTGGTAAAATTTATTTTCAGTCCCAACAGATGGTACAATTTGTCTTGATAATGTTGCTAGTTGCACTGTATTTTGATTATTTTTTTGATCATCTATTTTGATGATATGGTAACCAAATTTGGTCTCAACAACTTGAATAGTTCCCTTTTTATTATCAAATAAAAAGTTTGCAAAGTCTAAATCAAAATTTGGTGAAAATGCTCCATCTTTAGAAACCCAACCAATATCTCCACCTTTACCTTTAGTACCATCAGAATTAATCTTATCTGCTATCGCAATGAACCTTGACGAACTATTTTTAACTAACTTAAAAATACTATCTATCGTTTTCTTTGCTGCTTCCTTAGTTTTTGTTGAAGTTGATCTAGTTGAACCTAAATAAGGAATAATAATATGTCTTGATTTAACAGAATCTGGCATTTTCTTTAATGCAACAACTTTAGAAAGTTTATAGTATCCGTTTTCTTCATAAGGGCCTACAACGTCACCAACATTTGCAGTTAATGCCTGAGCAGAAACCTCTTTAGGTAATTTATCATTAAAAATAAAGTTGTTATCAATCGCTAAATCTGATTTTATATCATTTATAAGTGTCACTATATCTGTAGTGCTTTTCATTTCACTAATATTTTCAGATAAACTTGCTTTGATTGCATTTTTATCATCCTCAGAAGCATTTATATCAAACTTTACATATTTGATGCTTCTTGACTTTTCTACTTGATATTCTTTTGAATGCTCATTGATGTAAGTGTTATAATCACTATTTGTAACTGTAATTAAACTATCAGCAATAGAAGTATAAGGAATATACACATACTGCGCTGTAGTACTAGAATTAGTATACAAATAATCTCTTTTACCTTCTTCTAAAGAAGCTCCTAAACCTGCATTCACAAGGTTATTATATGAGTTTCTAACAAGGTTTTTTCTATGACTTTCCTCTGTATTCAACCAATTCAACCATATATTTTTCTCCTGAGAGCCATTTGCCGCACCAACAGCATCTTCTTGCATATTTGCAATAAAATCTTTTACTTTTTCTTCATCAAACAATCCTGCTTCGTTTTTAAAAGAAGGGTCTGTTTGAAAATATTGCATGCTAATTATTGATTGCCACACATCATCCTCACCAACTACAATTCCAGCTTTATCTAACTGCTCATTATAAACTTGCTCGCTCACAAGACCATCCCAAACGGCATTCATTGCTTGAGTTTCAGAAACGTTTCTACCAACTCTTGTTTTATATGCTTCTAATTGTTGGCTAAAATCAGTTCTGCTGATTGCTTCTCCATTTACTTCTCCAACGACATCTACTTTTGCCGAATTACCGCCATTAAAAGCATCTCCTACTACAAAAGCAAAAAGTGCCATACCGATAATTAATATTAAAAAAATCGTTCTTTCTCTAATTTTTGATAAAATTGCCATACTATATTTTTCTTTTTATTTTAGTGTGCGAAATTACGATTTCATATCGATATATGAAAGTGATTTTTCAATAAAATAAAGGGTCGTATTGTATAAAATAAAAATTAAAACAAGGTAGAATATTATTTCTACTCTTCTTTAAATAAAACCTTTAAGTAGATTTCTTTTATTTTGGTTGATGAGGCTTTTAAAATAGTAAATTGATAATTTTCGACTTCTATAGTTTCATTTTCTGATAAAATATTTTCTGAGTGATATCCTATTAATCCGCCCAATGTTTCGTAGGCTTCATCTTCCGGAAGCTCTAAATCGTATTCTTCATTCACATAATCAACCTCTAATCTTGCTGAAAATTCAAACTCTCTATCATTAATTATGTTTTCGACAAACTCAATAGTATCATGCTCATCTTCAATCTCACCAAACAATTCTTCAATAATATCTTCGACTGTTATTATACCTGAAGTTCCACCATATTCGTCTAAGACTATTGCAATGCTTTTTTTCTTTTTGGTAAGTATATTCAAAATATCATTAATCATCATGCTTTCAGGAATAAATTCTACAGGCATCAGTATTGACTGCAAATTTTTAGGCTTTTTAAACATATCAAACGCATGTACATAGCCTACTACCTCATCTAATGTGTTTTTATAAACGATAATTTTAGAATATCCTGTTTCAATAAATAATTTTCTTAAGTTGATAACCGTTTCATTTATATCAACTGCTAAAATTTCGGTACGAGGAATCATTGCTTCTCTCGCTTTTACATCATGAAATTCTAGTGCGTTTTGAAAAATTTGAATTTCAGAATCTACCTCTTCATTTTCATCCGTATTTTCTAACTGCTCTGTAATATAATTTTCTAATTCAGCTTTACTAAATTCTGTTTGCTCTTCATCTGAAGCCGTTTTAAAAAACACACGCAAAAAGAAATCAGAAATTGCTGTAATAAAGTCAGATAGAAAATGGAAAATCACATAGAAAAAATATGCAGGCAATGCAAATATTTTTAGTGCTTCATTAGCATATATTCTGAAAATAGCCTTTGGTAAAAATTCTGCCGTAATCAATATTACAACAGTTGAAATTAATGTTTGCACTAAAAGAACAGGAAAAGAATTCCATGATTCAATTGGCAATAAATGGACTAAAAATTCGCCCATAAAAAAACTGTAAATCACCAATGCTATATTATTACCAACAAGCATTGTTGTGATAAATTTCGATGATTTTTGAGTTAGTTTAGTTAAAATTTTTGCAATAAATCCTTCTTTCTTTTTTTCAAGTTCAATATGCATTTTGTTAGCCGATACAAATGCTATTTCCATGCCTGAAAAAAAGGCTGATAATATAATAGATACGATAATTACAATTATCTGTAATTCCATTATTGCTTATTTTATTTGGTGTAATTTTCTCTTTTGATTCTCATTTTTCTACGAAAAAAGAACATAAAAACTGCAAGTGCTGCTAGTATCAAAAAAGTGTATGATTTTGACCCTTCTGTTGACCATTCTGATATTGCTTCGTAAATAAATACTGCAGCAACAACTAAATAACCTATCTCAAATATTTTTCCTATTTTATTCATCTTTAATTATCTTCTTTTAAATATATACTCCCTCTATTTTGCTTTGCCATAAACACTTTCAAGTCTTCACTTGCATCAAAACCAATACCGTAAATTGTATCAGTTTTGGTAATTAAAGTAAATGGCTTTTCGGTATAAAAATATTTTGTTTTTTGATCCCAAAAAAGTTGTTCTGTCAATAATTTTTTATAATCAGCATGGTTTACAACCACAACTTTGTCTTTTATTTCAGAGATGCTTGTCTTACTATAGGTAATCGCATAGTTTCCAGTCACCACAACTGAATCTTTATTTTTATCAATCGTTACAACTTTTATCCCTTTAGGAAATTCTGTATATGGATGCTTCTTTCGATTTTTATAATCATGCAATAAGGGTGCAGAAATTTTTAAATCTACACGCCCTGAATCTGTATGAATGTTATGAAAATTTTCTGCAACACCAATTGGTAAATTCTTATCGGCTAGAAAATCACGCACTTCTTGAGCGTCATTACCACAAGAAAAAAACATTGCCATCATAGATATGATAACAATGTTTGTAAATATATTCTTAAATGATATAGTCATTCAACAAATGTACTAAATATTTGATTTATCTTACTTGTACTCTAACTGTTTCTCCAATCCAACATCCGATTTTATAAGAATCTCCTTTTTTATATCCTTCAGCAAATGCATCTTGTGTTGTTGGTATATTTGAAGAGTAACTTTTTGTAAATCTTCTTACTTTTGACGCCATACTTGGATCTACTACTGCTGCTCTTCTTGCTTTGTTTAATGCAGCAACATACACCATTCTTTTTGAGAATAAAGATGTTCCACACCCATTAGCGCTCTTTGCGTACATAGTAGCAATCAATAAATAAGCATTACCATTACTTGGGTTAAATTTCAATGCTGCATTTGCTTGTCTTCTGGCTTCACTTCTTTTACCTTTTCTTGATAATTCTTGAGCATCTTTTAACAACAAGTTAGATTTTTTAGTTGGGTTTGTTTCTAATTCAAATGCCTCTTTTCTCATTGCAATAGCTTCAGCATTTTTCCCTCTTTTTTCTAACAGTGTTGCATAAAATATCTTTGATGCTGCTGAAGGTTCTGCATTTGCATACGCTTCAACCAATTCTTCATACAAAGCATCTTCAGTACATCCTTTTTTAAACATTCTCGATACTGCTCTTCTCAACCACTGTCCGTTTGACCTGTTTGATTCAAAATCTCTTCGGTATAACGGTACTAGCCTATCACAAGTTAATAGCTCTTCAATTTTATTATCAAGACCTCCTGTAATAATTCCTATGTTTTTTAGAATTCCAGATGCAATTCTTTTAGATTTCGCTTCTTTGACACTTAATCCTAATGTTGCGCCTGCTTCTTCTTTGGCAAGTAACTTACTAAGTCTTTGTTGATATTTTCCTGATTTAATTACAAGTGCATCATTAATATCATCATAAGTGTCTAATATTCTTTGAACATTATTATTCTTATTTGACTCTAATACATAATCAAAATACTTATAAATATTTTTTGCTGATAATCCTGTTGGATCAGCTTTATACCCTTTTTCTAATAATGAAATTACTTCAGCCTCTGCCCCTCCATTTTCTGAACAAAAATTAGCATAATCACTATATACTTTTCCTAAACCTTTAGGGAAATGAATAATTCTTTGATCATATGTTTTTTTCATCAATGTCACACCTGCAGCCTGATCACCTTTTGCAATCATATCCTCGGCAATTTTAGCTCCAAGTTTATATATGTTAACTGAAAGTTTTGGGCAATTTGACATTAAGTTATCTAATCTCTTTTTTGCTTCAACAAAGTTTTTACTCTGCACTTCTCCTTTAAACAAATTGTATTCTATAGTACAATCCTGCACATTCATTCCCATCTGTGCACTAACACTTAAAGTTCCTATTAAAAGGAATAGCCCTGCGATTGTGTAGGTAATTTTTTTCATCATTCTAGTTTTTTAGTTAATTTCTCGTTTTCTAAACCATTTGTTACTCAATGATAGGCCTAATTTAAAATTAAAATAGTTTTCTTCAATCAATCCATTATCAGTTGTACCTCTTTTTCCGAATTCAAATCCGAGATTTAATCTTGACACTTGATTACCCATCGGTAACCCTACTCCAAAAGATATGCCAAAGTCATCAATCGCATCAAATTGTCCTGAACCTCCTGTTCCATTAACCATCAATCCAGTTTGCTCAACTCTTACTCCTGCTCGATAAATAACCCTATCCCAATAACTGGAAATTGAATTGTGCTTTGGAAGAAAATATCCTCCAGCAGAAAATTTACTTCCTTTTTGGTATGCTAATTTAGGGCTATTATTTAATAAATTTCCTCCTAACTCTATTTTATCATGAAAACTATAATCTACACTTGCTTCCCATTTCTTTGGATTACCAATACTTACTCCAAAACTAGTCTTCAATGGTTTTTTATAAAATCCTGTGCTTGCGTTATTCAATATAGTATCTCTAGGAGAATCTCCATTTGCAAACGATACGGTATACAAATATTCGTGCCCTTTAGAATCTAATTCGTTTTCTAATTGAACTGTAGCTCCTAAATTTAAAAACAAATTGTCTTTTAATTCTTTTTTATATAGTAATCCTGCCTTTAAACCAAATCCTTTAATTCGCGTATCGGTAATATACCTTGTTCCTAATTGCACATCTTTTTTTTGATTCGTTATAGAATTATTAATATTTCCAAAAACATATTCTCCTTCAAGGCCTAAACTTAGATTATTTACAACTTCGTAACCTGCACCTAAAAAAACTCTATTTGTCCCTCCATCTCCATTATATCCAGTTATCTCAAGAACTTCGTCATTACTATCTAAAACTCTATCAATCAAAGAATATCCAACAGAGGTATTTGGTTGTAATCCAAATACAAAACCTCCTTTTTCTCCAAGAGGTATTCCCATAGCAAGATATGATAAACTCGCATTAGATGTTTTTTGTTTTCCGCTTGCGTCTTTTAATGAAATCCCTCTATTTTGCCCTGCCAACGAGTAAGTTGTTAATAAAATAGATGAATAGGATGCAGGATTTGAAAATGTAAATTGATATGTTGAATTAGTTGCTGTTCCAACTCCTCCCATACTCATTTCTTCAACTGTTTTAGAAGATACGTCATCTCCAATTCCTAAAACAGAATATGGTGATGCACTTGTTTTTTGCGCAAAACTTTGTGTAAAAAATAACACTAAGGTAAGTATTGATATATTTTTAATCATTTTTTAAATTATAGTTCAAAATAATATTTAAGCCTTCCAATAAAAAAATTGGATTGGCAAATATGCCATTTTTTAATCGTTTCGCCAAGAAATTTGTGTCTCCTCCTGTTAAAACTATTGTTAAATTTTGATTTTGCTGCTTATATTGCTCAATTACTCCATCAATTTCAAATAACACACCATTAACAACACCTGAATGAATGGCGTTTTTTGTAGAATTTCCAATTAAATTATTAGGATAATCTGACTTTAATAACGGTAGATTTGCTGTGAAAGTATGGAGTGCTTTGTACCGCATTCCAACTCCAGGAGCAATTGCACCACCTGAATATACACCCTTTTCATCTACAAAATCATACGTTATACAAGTACCTGCATCAATAACTAAAACGTTTTTATTAGGATATTGCTCTACTGCTGCTGCCACAAGTGCCATTCTATCAACTCCCAATGTTTTAGGGGTTTTGTACTTATTTTTAAATGGGATTTTCGTCTTGTAACCTAATTGCATTAGGGGAAATAAATTTTTAATTTTATCTAATGAAGTCACAGAAAGAGAAGCAACTGAAGAAATGATAGCGTAATCTATAACAAACTCTTTTTTAATTTTTTTCAATTCACTAATTATTCTTTTTTTTAAGAAAATAGTTTCATAGTGCAACGTAGTTCCCTTATAAAGAGCTACTTTAACACGAGTATTTCCGACATCAATTACTAAATTCATTTGTTAAAAAAAATAAAGTACAAAAATACAAATGATTTTTTAGATTTTGTTTTGATTAGTATAAAAAATACTTCTATATTTGCACCCGCAATTAAGCAATTGGTACCTTAGCTCAGTTGGTAGAGCAATGGACTGAAAATCCATGTGTCCCTGGTTCGATTCCTGGAGGTACCACTTTAATAACTCACAACACTCTAACTTTTAGAGGATTGTGAGTTTTTTAATTTTTAAGAAATTGCAAAGTGAGTCAATATTATTCTGAAAAAATTAAAAATCTTTTCTCTTCAGTTTGTACTTTATTCTTCTTAGAGGTAAAACAACCCAAAGCATTAGAATAAGAATTGAAGTGAATGCACCAATATTTGCTCCAAAAAAATCTTTAAATATAGCACCTGTATAACCCAACAATGCAGATATATCTAACTTTAATAATATTAAAATACGTGATAAATCTATTGGATTTAGCATTGTGGCAAACAATGAAAACTTATCTAAAGGATATTCATTAAAAATAATTAATGAAATCATAAAAATTCCGTCATAAATTACTGCTAAAAACAACCACATTAAGATAGCATAACCAAATCCTTTTATTTTATTTTCAGTAGATAACGCTATATTATAAGCCAAGGCAACAAAAATAAAATTTAAAAAAGAACCAATTAAAATCAATAGGCTAAAATCAAATATTGCAGTAGACTTAAACAGGCCATACATTACAAAAGGAATCCCTAACCCCAAGACCAAACTCAATGTTAAGGATAAAGAAATGCCTAAATACTGTCCCATAAAAATTTGGCTCCGCTTTATAGGTTGTGCCAATAATAATTCAGTAAATTCTTTAGAATTATAGTAATACATCACTCCGAAGATAGTTCCGATCAATGGCGTTAAGACAATAATAATATTCATCAAAGTAATTACAGCTTTGTTTACATCATTATTTAAAAACAAAAGCACAAAACCAAGCAGTAAATAGAAGGTGAAATAGACGTAGCTCCAACGGCTACGTAGCAAATCGAATATTGAATATTTTAGAATTTTAAGCATTTTGTTTAGTTATTAAGTTGGCAATAGCATGTTCTAAATTAGTTTGACTTGTTTGTTTTTTTAATTTTTCAACACTTCCTTTAAAGTATATTTTCCCATCCAATAGAAACACTATTTCATCAGCAAGTTCTTCTACCACACTCATAATATGAGTTGTTAATAAAATAGTTTTTCCGCTTTTTTTTTCTTTTTTAATAAGGTTTTTTAGATGTATTAACGCAATAGGATCCAACCCTGTAGTTGGCTCGTCAAGGATAATTAAATCACTATCAAACATAAAAGTAAGTACTAAATTTACTTTCTGTTTTGTACCTCCAGAAAGGTTGCCAAGTTTTTTGTTTAAAAACTCGTTGAGCCCAAATAAATCAATCAACTCTTTTTCATTTGGTGTTTTTGGACGTAAATTCTTAACCATTTTTATCAGTTCTATTACTGATAAATTTGCAGGAAAATTAGCAATTTGAGGTAAATAATTAAGTTCATTTCTATAATTCCATTTTTTCAAAACACTATTGCCATCAATAGATATATCTCCTTTACTTGGGATTACCATACCTAAAAGAGCCTTAATTAAAGTTGTTTTTCCTGATCCGTTTGGGCCAAGAATTGCAAAAATTCCTCCTTTATCAATCTCCAGATCTAAGCCGTCTAATACAGTTAGTTTTCCGAATTTTTTATGCAAATTTTTAATCTTAATCATCTCTTTTAATCTTTAGTATAACAATCATTCAACAGGGTTTACAGGTCTCATCAAGGGAGTCTTATCTATCAACTTATCAGGTGTAAAAACTGGAGAAACTTTTTCTGAAAAATTAATAATATCAACAAACAAACTTCTCAGCAAAATCATAGTTTCAGGGGTTTTACCAACTATATACGAAAACAACTTTACAGGTCTGTGTGGCACATCTCCTAGACCATTTTTATCAATATCATAGCCTGTATATTCGCTCCAATAATTAGCTTCAAATTTATTATCATTCAGCCTACTATTATATGAGAGGTCAAAGGCATTGTGCATAAAATTATTGTATTCAAAAGTATTGGTATAACAGCCTCCAGTAAACTTTAACGCCCAACCATTCCTTATAAAATGATTACTCTTATATGTTATTCTATTACAACCGTCTATGTTTATTCCGACAGTATTTTGCTCAAAATAATTGTCATGTATTTCAGCATCATATATTTCTTTTAATAACAATCCATATGAGGCAGTTCCCCAATTAAAATGGAAGGTATTATGATGCATTTTTATAAATTTAGAGAACATAACAGCAACTCCTGCACCGTTATTTCTAAATTCATTATTATTATATTCATTATGATTTGAAAACATAAAATGCAATCCATAACGGATGTTATCTGCACTAATATTATTAGAAATGGAACTTTCATTTACAAATTCTAAATAAATAGCATCTCGCATTCCAAAAATTTTATTTTGCTCAATCCGTAATTTTTTACATTTCCAAACATGAACACCATTTCCAGAAGTAGATTCTTTTTCAGAATTTCCTGTCACTTTATTATTTTGGATAAGACCAAACTTTGAACTCTGTATTATAAACCCATAAAAAACATTTTCTAAAATATTATCTTTAATAGTGAAATTTTTACTGTGAGATACAAATACAGCAGCAATTTCCTTGATATAACTCATTCCAATATTCTTGAACTTAAAGCCCGAAATACTAAAATCATTCGCTTTTACTGCAAAAACACTATCCGTTTTAAACTCTGCATCAATTACTGGGTAATTCTCTCCTACTAGATGGATACCTTTAGAAATATAAATTTTAGTCTCTTTATACAAACCTTTTTTCACTAAAACTGTATCTCCCTTTTTTGCTAAAAGAACTGCTTCTTTAATTGTTTTTACGTCACAAGAAGCACATACTTTTATTGTATTTGCTTGTAAAGTAATCGTGAAAAATAAAAATAGTATTAAACAACGCATTTATTCAGCAAATTTTGATTTCAACTCTGTCCAAGTAAATAATTTTCCACCCTTATCACTCAACTGTTTTTGAGCGGTTTCTTTAGATGAAAAAGCTGAAAGGTTTGCTCCCATCGGAGATTTTATTTTTTCGCTAATTAAGTAAGTTGCTGTTTTTGCATCAACTAAATTTCCAGGATTGGCATAATCTGCAACTAATAAAAACTCCATTAATTCTTCATTTTTATCTTGATTGAGACTGTTCATCATACATTCAACAGCATCAAACATATACGCTTTACCTTTTCTCGTAACATACTGAGCAGCATGTGTTTTATCAACAACAGTCATATCACAAAAGTGACAATGATTGTTTCCGTAATCTATTTTTTTAGGCTCTACTTTACAGGAATAAACTACTGTAAACATAGCAAAATATAAAATCGTTCTTATTGCTTTATTTTTCATTTCAAGTTGATAAGGTCTTATTTACAAATATACATCAAAACAAATATCTTATTAATCGTGAGCACTTATTTTAATAATTTAATTATATGAATTTTACTTTTTTTTCACTTCTTTTTTTCCAACAAAAAACGCAATAAACGTCATCATCATACCAACAAACATAAAGTAAGCACCTGCCAATGGATATGAATGTGCTGTAAAATTTAAAATATCTTTACTCCCAAACAATGGAGGCTGAAAACCCATTATAGATCCATCAGGATTGGTGAATTTCATAATTGCATTTGGATCTAAATTATGTCCATAATCATATTCCCATAAATAAAAATCGTACATTCCTGCTATGCCCAAAACCGACATCAATACAAACCAACCTAAAAACCACTTGTAGTTTCCAAAAAAACCAATAACTACTCCCAAAACTACCATTGCAATAATTGCTATAGGGAAAATTTTAAATTCTGGAATAGTTTCTGGAATGTACTTCATACCTACATAATGATTCATTAAGTTAATATTTTTAATATCAAACTCATGTGTGTCAGCAAATTTATTTATATGGATATCCATACCTAACGGTATTGGGTACTGAGGCGCTTCTAATGTGATATTCCATAGAGGAAATATAAATAGACCTAATAACAATAAAGGCCCAATAATCATTAATAATTTAGATTTTTTCATGATATTTTACATTTAATTTTGATTGATTTTTAAGGCATTTAATGCCTCTATAAATTTACAATCAATCTGCTTTTTAATAAGTAACAAAACTTACATAAGAGATAGTATTGTCTTTTTATTTGATGTAAAAAACGAGCAACCATTTTTATCTGAGCTGCTCGTTTTCACCATTATTAACTAAACTTTTTATTCCTCTTCTTCTCCTGGAATATCACCATCTAAAGTGAAAGAAATAGGTAAATTCGATCCTTTAGGAGATACACGAACATATCCTTGCATTTCTTGATGTAAAGCTGAGCAGAAATCTGTACAATAGAAAGGCCAAACACCAACTTCTTTTGGCTCCCAAGTAAAGGTTGTTGTTCTTCCTGGCATTATTAATAATTCTGATGTGTTTGCACCAATCATTGAAATACCATGAGGCACATCATAATCTTGTTCTAGGTTTGTAACATGGAAAAACACCTTATCACCAACTTTTACTCCTTCAATATTATCAGGCGAGAAGTGTGAACGAATCATAGACATATAAATATGCACTTCTTTTCCTTTACGAACTACTCTTGTTTCCGCTTCACTTTTAACTCCATAAGGATGTTTATTATCTACTAGTTTATATATCTTAGTCGGATTATTCTTTTTAATGACATCCGCAGAAATCCCAGCAGCATAATGAGGCTCTCCAATAGTTGGGAAGTCTAATAATAACTCCATTTTTTCTCCAGAAATATCAAATAACTGTGCTGATTGACAAACCTCAGGACCTGTTGGTAAATAACGATCTTTTGTAATTTTGTTCATTGCAACCATATATTTATCATCTGGTGTTCTTGAGTTTCCTCCAGGAATCATTAAGTGACCAACTGAATAATAAACAGGATGTCTATCTATTACTTTCAAATCTTTAATATTCCATTTTACAACTTCTGATGAAATAAAGAATGTAGTATAACCATTTCCTCTTGTATCAAATTCAGTATGCAATGGTCCTAATCCTGGCTGATTCAATGTTCCATAATTCACAGCATCAAATTTGATGATTGGAATTCCATATGCATCACCATCAAAGGCTTTATCTTCAATTGCTTTTAGCATTTTAGTAAATGAGTGTACAGTCATTGCTGCTGCTAATTTACCATTACCAATAATATATTCACCAGTTGGATCCACATCACAACCATGTGGAGATTTAGCAGTTGGTAAAAAATAGATTGCTCCAGGAACATCCTTAGGCTCAACAACTAACACTTCTTTTTTCATTACTGATGTAGCAGTATGCGTATCATCATCCCAAGTATTATGAGCATATTTTGCAGGTACCATTTTACCTCCTCCATTTTTCACATACTCTTCAATTTTTTTCCAGTTAATTGCTGCAATAAAATCTTTATCATTTTGAGAAGCGTTAACTTCCATTAATGTATTTGCTTCTTCAGTATTATAAGTAGAGAAGAAAAACCAACCGTGAGATTTTCCACGTCCAGGATGAGATAAATCATAACTAAATCCAGGCATTTTAATTTGAAATTCTATATTCATATGACCATGCTCTGGATCAATTTTTAAGAATGATAAAGCACCGCTAAAGTTACCTTTCATATCGGCAATTGGCATATCTCTTTGAGGGAATGGAACTGAAAAACGAGTACCAGCAACAACATATTCAGAGTTTTCTGTAACAAATGAAGAAGAGTGATTACCTGCTGAATTAGGAATCTCAATAATTTCTTCTGTTTCAAAAGTTTTTAAACTAATACGTGCAATTCGCGGTGTATTATTTTCATTGATAAACACCCAACGACCATCTACAGTACCTTCTGTTTGCGAAATATCTGGATGATGCGAATCTCCCCAAGGTACAAATCCATGAGATGTATTTAACATCGGTTTAGTTTCTTCACTATATCCATATCCTTTTTCAGGATCTTGAGAGAATACTGGAATAACTCTAAACAATCTACCTGAAGGCAGACCATAAACAGCTAATTGCCCACTAAATCCACCAGAAATAAAGGCGTAGTGAGAATCGTGTTCTCCTGGAGCTACATATACTTTTTCTGCAGCATTTCCAGAAAGTGCTCCTTTATTACTACTTCCTCCTTTTTTCTCAGAAGGTGCACAACCAACTAAAAAAGTGGCAGTGATTTTAAATATCTCATCTTAGTTAATTTTAATTATTAATTTTTTGTTCTAAAATATTCTACAATTGATCTTGCTTCTTCAACTGAAATTTGTTGTTGCGCCATAGGAGCATTATACTCAGTAATTAAAGCTTTCGCTACAGGATCTTTTTTCAGCATTTCATCAGAATTTAAAATCATATTCATAATCCATTCAGGTGAACGTCTTCCTGTAATACCTTTTAAAGCTGGACCGATATAACGTTTTTTAAATTTATGACAAGCTGTACAATTTGTTTTATAAACCTCTTTCCCTTTCGCAACCATCCCTTGATCTATGTCTCCAAGAGTTATATTCTTAATTGGACCAATTCCTTTATTATCAAGTGTTGGAGCCATTAAATCTATTTTTGAGGCATCTACTTTTACTTCTTCTTTTTGAACTTCTTTTTTAACTGGTTGTTTTTTAGAAGGTTTTGCTTCTTTCTTTTCACCTCCACAACTTGAAAAAGTGAACGCTATAACGGTTAATAGTGCTATTAATTTAAATTTCATTTTAACTTCTTTTTTTTGTTAATAATATTTTATAGTAATTTCTATTCTTCTGGAACTAACACATCACCTATTACATGTATCCAGCCATTACTTACTTTTACAGACATTAAAACTTCAGTCCCTCCAACAAACATTTTGCCGTCTTTGTTTTCTACAATCAAGTATTTACCAGAAGCCATATATAATTTTCGTCCTTTTTTTGCTTCTTTTTTTAATTGCTTGATCGGATAATTTGCAGGAGCAACATGGTTTGTTAAAATAAATCCAAGTTTCGCTTTATTTTCTGGCTTCAAAAGTGTTTCAACAGTTCCTTCAGGAAGTTTATCAAACGCGCCATTTACTGGAGCAAAAACAGTTAATGGTCCTGTATTTACAAGAGCATCTTCAACTCCAGCCGCCTGAACTGCTACAACTAAAGTAGAAAATGGTTTATTCCCATCTTTATCTTTGTAAGTCATTGCTACTTGCAATACGTTTGGTTCTTCACCCTCACCTAATTCAACAGAGGCTTGACCTTTATGCGTGTTTTTAACAGTTTTTGTTTCAGTAGAATTTGAATTTGTTTTTTTTTCCGAATCATTTTTACAAGAAAAAAACGCAACAAAGACAAATGCCGATAGTATATACTTAAGTTTCATAATATTAAATAATTTTATGTTAATTACTTGTGCAAAGTTAAATTGGTTATTATCAATATGATATTTATCATAAAAGATAAAATATCTTATAAAATAAAGAAGAGTCAAAAATAAATTTGACTCTTCTCACAACTTTGAAATTAATTAACTAAACTAAAACTTCAAGTAATATTTTTATTTTTTCAATAATTGATTCTCATTTCTAAAACACAAAGTTAGAATAAGTATTTCATTCAAAATATGATATTTATCAGTTGAATGTTTTAAATAAAAAAGTCCAAGCAAAATTGCTTGGACTTTTTTTAATTTATTTTGATTTTATAACTATATCATCTTCATGTTAATCAATTCTTGATTGGTAAGTGGCCTATGATGACCTCTTGGCAGGTTTTTCTTAGTCAACCCTGCAAAAATAACACGGTCAAGTTTTACAACTGCATAACCAAAATGTTCAAATATTTTACGTACGATTCTGTTTCTTCCAGAATGAATTTCGATACCAACTTCTGTTTTAGACTGTCCTTCTACATACGAGATTGCATCAATAAATACCATTTTACCTTCAAGTACGAAGTTTTGAGATATTTTTTGCAAGTCTTTCATTGTTAGTTTTTTATCTAACGAAGCATGATACAATTTCTTTACACTATGTTTTGGGTGTGTTAACTTTTTTGCCAACTCACCATCATTGGTAAACAATAATAATCCTGTAGTGTTTCTATCCAATCTTCCAACAGGATAAATGCGTTCTTTGGTCGCATTGGCAACCAATTCCATCACAGTTCGCCTTCCTCTCTCATCATCCATTGTAGTAATGAAATTCTTTGGCTTATTAAGCAATACATAACGCTTTGTTTCAATAGACAATAATTGTCCATCAAATCGCACTACATCATCCTTTTGAACCTTATAACCCATTTCAGTTATAATTTTACCATTTACCGTTGCATTACCTGCACCAATATATACATCAGCTTCTCTACGCGAGCAAATACCTGCATTGGCAATGTATTTATTTAAACGTATACCGTCAGCAACATTCTCTTTTTTAGGAGTCGTGCTTGGTTTCTTTTTAAAGGTTTTGATGTTTTGAGGATTTACACGAAAATTCTTTGTTTTCATGTTTGGGTAATCCTTCTTTTTTGAAGTACTCTTTTTTTCTTTTTTAGCGTGTCGTCCTCTCGACGAGTTTTCTTTTGCTGCCATTATATTGTTTTAAATTTTGCGCAAAGGTATTATAAATTACTGATTATGAATTGTAAAATATGAATTATGTATGGAATATGCAAATGATTTTAAAAAGATAGATATTTCGCTTTACATCTAGTTTATGATTCCGTTGCAAGAAATTCTTTAGAATCTTGAAGCAGAAATCGATACATTACTAAAACACAAACTTTATCATAAAAACTTAATAAGCACAGACTAAACACTTTTTTGGCTGGCGTTTAATTAGTTATATTTAATTTTTGATTCAAATGAAATTACTTTTGGAGGTTTTTTGCCTTTGCCAATTTCTAACTTATGCCCTTCATTCTCAAGTAGATGAATCAATTCTTCCGTAGAAATAGGAAATTTTATATTAATTGTGCCGTCAGGTCTAAGAACTCTCCAATATGGTGTAATGTTTTTTTTGTTAAATTTTCTTTCTTCTTCTGCAGCTAAAGCAATATATTTAAGATAAACTCCTGTTGGTATAGCAGCAGTTAATTGTACGTTTTTCTCTTTAGCCAAAACCTCGCGAATTATATCATTGGTCAAAAGTTCACCTTTTTTAGTACTGTTTATAATCCGTTCAATATCTATTGCATTTGGAATTAGAATTTTACCTTTCCCTAATTTTTCTTCCCATTCAGGAGTTATGTCGTGAATTTTTTCTTGGACTTCATTTATTTTTTCTCGATATGTTTTTTTCCTTGCCAATTTGATTTTAAAATTTTTGTTTTAAATTATCGCAATGTTTAAGATAACGTTTTTTTTAATTGGCTTATCATACCAAACCGAAGATAGTGTTTTAAAACTACAGCGTCAAATGCAATTTTAAATCAAACGCTCAATAATCACAGACTGATCTATCAGAACTAAACTAAAAACACCTAAAACGATAATCACTTTTAAAAGATTGTGTAATAATATATATTGTTTTTTAGTCTTGCTAATCCAAAGATATATGATAAAGAAAAGTAATAAGAAAACGACTCCTATAAAATAATACTCCATTAAGCCAATTTCAAAAGTTCCAAACATACCAGAAATAACCACATAAGTTAATACTGTTATGATTGTTGCTAAAATTTTCGTGACTTTATCTCCATATTTTACAGTGATTGTTTGATTATTTTGAGCAATATTTCCTGGTACTTTTTCAAGGTCTTTAATCAACTCACGGAGTAAGAATAAAAGGAATACAAAAACAGCATGCACCAAAATAATATTGGCATAATTCTTATAATAAATAAAAATTGCGAAAAATGGAGCAATCGTTAACAGAGTCACCAAAACCCAACCAATTATTGGATGTTTTTGGAGTTTATGAGAGTAAAACCAAATCCAAAAAATATAAACCGAAAAGAATAATGCTGCTCGCCAAGAAACTAAAAACGATAATGAAACACCAATAAAATTAAGTAGAAAATAAAGGTTTAACCTTGTTCTCTGACTCACATAGTTATCAATCTTTGATTTCACAGGACTGTTAATCAAATCTTTTTCTCTGTCATAAAAATTATTTATAATATATCCAGAAGCAACCACACAAACTGATGCGAGAACAATAAAGAACAAACTTTTATCTAGCAACACATAACGAAGTGACTTACTTGGTGAAAAAACAAATATTGAGGCCAAATATTGTGCTAAAACTAGCGCTAAAACATTGTACCCTCTTACAACCGAAAATAGACTTAGAACTTTAAGGAAATTTTGTTTGTTTTTTGAGTTAATTTCTGTCATAGACTTAAGTGAAATAAAAAGATTTTTTCCTTCGCAAAAATGACAGGTTTATTGATAATTAAAAACGGTATACCAATTCTAACTTATATTTTTTAAGTATTTCTTTAGCCATCTCATAATCTTCAGTAAAGCCAAGAATATAACCTCCTCCTCCTGAACCACAAAGTTTCAAATAATATGCGTTTGAGTCAATTCCTTGTTGCCAAAGTGCATGAAATGCTTTCGGAATCATTGGTTTAAAATTAGACAAGACTACTTTTGAAAGTTGTTTTACATTTCCAAAAAGCGACTTTATATTTCCGTGTAAAAAATCATCGATGCAAGCATCTGTATAGGTAGCAAAATCTTCGTTAAGCATTCTACGAAAACCTTCATTTTTCATCTTATTCATAAAGATACTTACCATTGGAGCTGTTTCTCCAACAATTTCAGAATCTAATAAGAAAACAGCACCTTTCCCTTCTTTTTGTGATGGAATTCCTGTTGGCTCTAGATTGTCTTTTGAATTTATTAATATAGGCAAACTTAAGTAAGAATTTAAAGGGTCTAAACCAGAACTCTTACCGTGAAAAAAGGATTCCATTAATGAGAAAATTCCTTTTAATTTCAACAATTTATCTCTTGTCAAATTTTCTAAAACAGTAATTTTATCATCTGCATATTTGTCATAAATAGAAGCAACTAATGCTCCAGAACTTCCAACACCATACCCTTGAGGAATACTTGAGTCAAAATACATTCCAGCAGCAAGATCACTTTTAAACTCATCTAATCTAAAATGAACTAAATCAGTCGTTAAACCAGATAAATACTTGTGTAATTTTAATAAATTCTGGTTTGACTTTATAGCATCATCCGAAGGATTCTCAGAAACTTTTAATGCTCCTTGATAGGAATTATATGGTATTGCCAATCCTTTGGAATCTTTAATAATTCCATATTCTCCGAAGAGTAAAATTTTAGCGTAAAAAAGGGGTCCTCTCATATAATTTAATTAAATCTTTATGTCATTCCTGCGAAGGCAGGAATCTATAAAAAGGTTTGTTCTGGATTCCTGCCTTCGCAGGAATGACAACACAACAATAAAATTTCATTTTTCAATATTAATTTAGGAGCTTCGCTCCTAAACCAACTCTATCACAAATATAATGATTATTTTGACAAAATTGGATTAATTCATTGATTACAAATTCGCTAACTTCCTCTTTCTCATTTTCTGGATATAACAGATGAACATTTGCTCCAGCATCTAAAGTAAAACACAAATTCAAATTTGTTTCTTTTCTAAATTCCCAAATTTTATTAATGATTTTCAATGTATTTGGTTTCATCAAAATAAAATACGGCTTTGAAGTCATCATCATGGAATGCAACGTCAATGCTTCACTCTCAACTATGTTTGTAAATGCTTTTAAATCTCCAGATTTTAAAATTTCTTTTATTTTACTGATGTTTTCCTCAGCTTGTTTAAAACGTTCTTGCGCATACGGATGATTGTACATCAATTGATGTCCAACTGTACTGCTCACCTGCTTCTCTCCTTCATCTACCAATAAAATAGTGTCGTGAAAGTTCTTAAAATTTGAATGGACTTCACTTGAAAATTCTACTCCAAACAAATTTGAACTATCTTTTATTTCTTTGTGATCTCCCCAAACAACAATACTTCCTTTGATACTTCTACAAGCAGATCCTGAACCTAAACGTGCTAAAAATGACGCCTTTTTATAAAAGTAATCATCAATCATTTCAGTAGAAATTAATCGTTCAATACTCATAACACACAATGCCAACGCGCTCATCCCACTTGCTGATGAAGCAATACCACTACTATGTGGAAAAGAATTTCTAGATTTTATAACAAAATCATACTCAGTTAAAAAAGGACAATACCCTTTAATTCTTTCGAAAAAAGTGGCAACTTTCGGTTTAAACTCATCCTTTTTTTCGCCTTCAAAATAAATCTCAAAACTTCCTTTCTCATTTTGTTTTTTAGAAAACTCAAGAGTTGTTAATGTAAAACAAGCATCGAGTGTAAAACTGATAGAAGTGTTTTCTGGAATTTGATTCTTCTTTTTCCCCCAATATTTTACAAGTGCGATATTACTTGGCGTTTTCCAAGTATATTTTCCTTCTTTAAGAATTGAAGTATCTAAATTAGTTGAAATGAAATCTTTTTCAGTCAATGTCTTATAATTTTAGGCAAATATAACATTACTTTTGTCAATTGAAAAACAGGGTTATGAAACATTCTTAACTAAATTCTATACCTAAGAGAATGATTATTTAAATGAATCATGGACCAATAAAAAACAATTATATAAACACATGAATAGAAAAATAAAATTGATTTGGGATTTTAAAGGAAGTGTTTCTTTGCCTACAGCACAGCATCATTGCGTGCATTTGAAAGAATATGCAACTATAGAAAAGTTAAATTTTTATGATATCGATTCAATTGAAATTTCTGACATGCATAGCATTGCTTTCATTACTGTTGACGAGATTGACATGAAAACGTTTCGTGATGCACTAAAACCTCATCGAGGAGAATTGGCTTAATCTTCTGCCATCGCATTTCCTGCAATAAAACCTCCAGTCCATGCATTTTGAAAGTTAAAACCTCCAGTAACCGCATCTATATCAAGTATTTCTCCTGCAAAAAATAAATTTTTATGCATTTTACTTTCAAATCGTTTGAAATCTATTTCTTTTAGATTGATTCCTCCAGAAGTAACGAATTCGTCTTTAAAAGTACTTTTCCCATTCGCATTAAATACTCCTTTTGTCAATTGATTTGCCAATTCTTGCAACTGATTATTACTCAAGTCAACCCATCGAGTAGTTGCGCTAATATTACTAGCAAGAACCAAACGCTCCCACAATCTCTTTGGAATAGCACTATATAAAGATTTTAGAGCAATTTGCTTTTTATTCAAGTCCTTTTTTGCTGATTTCAACACCTCAAAGACCTTTTCTGTTGGCTTTGACAACCAGTTCACCTCAACATTATATTGGTAATTTTTCTCAGCCAATATTCTTGCTCCAAATGCCGATAATTTTAAAATTCCTGGACCGCTCATTCCCCAATGAGTGATTAACAAAGGTCCTGACGATTCCAATTTAGTTTTCAAAATTTTTATCGTTGCCATTGGAACAGAAATACCGAGTAAGTCTTTTAACCTTTTATCATTAATATTAAACGTAAATAATGACGGAACTGGCTCAACAATTGAATGTCCTAAAGTTTCTGCTAACGCCCACATTTTTGGATTTGATCCTGCGGCAATCAGCAATTTATCTGCGGTAATAGTTTGGGTATTTGTTGTTATTTCAAATTTTTCATTTGATGTCATTACTGACTGCACGTTTTGTTCAAGCCACAGTTTTACTCCAGCATTTTCAGCACTTTGCGTTAGACAATCTATAATTGATTGTGAAGAATTTGACTCTGGGAAAATACGATTATCTTCTTCAATTTTTAAAGGCACATTTCTAGTATCAAACCATTCCATTGTATCGCCGGTCATAAATCTATGAAAAGGACCAAGTAATTCTTTTTTTCCTCTCGGATAAAACTCTACGAGTTCACTTGGCACAAAACAAGCATGTGTTACGTTACAGCGTCCACCTCCAGAGATCTTAACTTTTTGTAATACTTTTTTCCCTTTTTCAAGGATGATTACTTCTGCTTTTGGATTCTTTTCTGCTGCTGTTATCGCTGCAAAATATCCTGCTGCACCTCCTCCAATTATTATTATTTTACTCATATATTCATTCAATATTTAGGTCTCGACTGCGCTCGACCGGACAATGTCTCCTCGAGCGGAGTCGAGAGGTATTTACAATACCATATTATTATAAGGAATAACTGTTTCGAAACCCTTTTCTTTAAAATACTGTGGTGAATTCTCATTACCTGTTGCCAATATAAAATCTCCGCCCCAAGCACCTAAACTTTTTGTTTGCCCAAAATAGTCTTTAAACACTATTTCTTGAATTGGTTTATTTCCTATTATGCATGAAATTAATTGTTCGTGTTCTTTTAATAATTTTTCAAAATCAACTATTGAATTACATTTTACTATTTCATTCGTTATTTCTGAAACTCTATCAATCAATGCAGATTTTTCAGTTGTACTTTCTTTGTATTTTTTAATTCCTGTTTTGCTATTTTGCTTCACATTCAAATGCACAAAATACAATTGGTCAGAAAAAGCAGGTTGAAAATCTATAGATTGTACTACAGGTTTTTTCTCTACTAACTGATATAAAATCGGAGTATCATTTTGAGCACAAGCAATATCATAACCACTTCCTCCAAAAGACTTATTTAACAATTCAAAAGCATTAACATTTGCCCAATTTGCGATGTTATTTATTAATGTTGAAGATGTGCCAAGTCCCCAATTTCTAGGAAATGTTAAGTTTGTTTTTAAGCGAAAACCTTCATCAGAAATTAAAAAATTTGGGTTCAATACTTTTGCTTCTTGCAATATTTTTTGAAGAGTTTTGGCTAAAGATTCTTGCTTTTTATCATTGTCAGAGTTGAAAGTTTCGCTGACAATTCTCAAGTCAGACAGTCTAAATTCTGCTTCAAACCAACTATTCCCTAATTCGTCATAACTCTCCCAAATCAAAGACGGTTCTTTAATTTTATTCACAACTAAGTCTTGCCCAAACTTTGTAGGTATTGCCAAGGATTTTGCTCCGTCTAAAACGAGGTATTCTCCTGTGAGTAATAATTTTCCGTTTGAGTAATGTCTTTTCAATTCTAGTATTTTAATGTCAGGTCGAGCGGAGTCGAGACCTCTTTTTAAAACCTCTCGACTCCGCTCGAGGAGACAATCTTATTTTCTTAGTTTCTCAAACTCCTCAACAACCGCACTATGAGAAACCTGCTTATCAGTAAAATGGTTCATTAAATATACTGTTTCACTTTCTGATGCCCCTAATTGTTTAATGATATTTGACAAGTGCATTTTCATGTGTCCATGTTGGATTCCAGTTGTTGTCAATGCTCGTAATGCTGCAAAATTTTGTGCCAAACCAGCAACAGCAACAATCATCATCAATTCTTTTGCTGATGGATTTTGTAATAGTTGTAATGATAATTTCGCTAAAGGATGTAACGCTGTTAATCCGCCAACGGTTCCTAAAGCCAAAGGTATTTCGATCCAAAATTTAAAAACTCCGTCTTTAATTTCACAATTTGTCAAACTTCTATATACTCCACTTCTTGAAGCATACGCATGTGCTCCAGATTCAACGGCTCTAAAATCGTTTCCTGTTGCCAACACAACAGCATCGATTCCATTCATAATTCCTTTATTATGAGTCACTGCTCTGTGAGGTTCTACATTTGCAATCTGTACTGCTTGTATGAATTTTTGCGCATGCATTTCTGGATTTTCAATGTACAATTCTTCTACTTTACACGACACTTCTGCACGAACTAAACATTCCGGAACGTAGTTTGACAAAATACTCATTACAACTTGTATTTTATCATTTCTAAATTCGTTAGCAATTGATTCCAAACAAGAATTGATGAAGTTTGCTCCCATTGAATCTTGCGTATCAAAGGTAACATGCAACTGATAATAGTTTTTTAATTCTGATGTTTTATTGCGTAACTCAATATCCAAAATTCCTCCTCCGCGCTTTCGCATATTTTTAGTAATCACTTCTGTTACTTCAAATAAACGTTTTTTACTTGTATCAAAATAATCTTCTAAATCTTCAAAATCACCATCAAACATAAAATGAACTTGTCCAATTTTCTTTGTTGATATCACTTCTGCTTTAAAACCTCCTCGAGTACTCCAAAACTTAGCAACCAACGATGCTGCGGCAACAACCGAACTCTCTTCCGTTACCATTGGCACTACATATTCCTTGCCATTTATCACGAAATTTGGAGCAACACCATATGGCAAATAATAATTAGAAATGGTGTTTTCAATAAAATCATCGTGCAATTCTTGCAGTTTTTTATCAGAATTAGAATACTGTTTTAAAGTACTTTTTGCACTCTCAGTATCTGTAAAAAAGGTTTTTACAAGCCAATCTATTTTTTCTTCTTTTGATAATTTTGAAAATCCAGTAATGGTTTTAGTCATTTGATTTTTTGATTTATAAATGCAAAGATACTTGAATCATTCTAAAAAAAAGTAGTGTTCCATTCTGATTTAGAAAAAATGCCTTACTTTTATCGTCATTAAAAATTAATTCTTAATTAAAAACTTAAAATAATTATGTCAACAACAACATTAAAACCACATCAAAGAGAACTTTGGGGTCATCCAATAGGTCTATATGTATTATTCTTTACAGAAATGTGGGAACGCTTTTCTTACTATGGTATGAGGGCCCTTTTAGTAATTTATATGATTGCAAAAGTCGGTCATAAAGATGGTGCAGGTTTAGGTTGGACAAATTTAGAAGCTTATCAATTATACGGTTGGTACGTTATGTTAGTATATGTTGTTTCTATTCCTGGAGGAATATTGGCCGATAAAGTATTAGGTCAAAAAAAGACTGTCATGTTAGGCGCAATTATTCTCGTTTTAGGTCATGGCACATTGGCTATTGAGGCTGAATGGGCATTTTTTACAGGCTTAGGTTTAATCATTTTAGGTGTAGGTTGTTTAAAACCAAACATCTCAACAATGGTTGGAGGATTGTATAAAAAAGGAGACATAAGAAGAGACAAAGGGTTCTCTATATTTTATATTGGTATTAACTTAGGCTCATTGTTGGCAACGACTTTTGTTGGTCTTGTTGTAGCGAAATGGGGATGGCATGCAGGATTCGGAATGGCTGGAGTTGCAATGCTATTTGGTTTAATTGTATATGTTTGGGGACAAAAATACCTTGTACATGTTGGAAATCCACAGACTGCAGAACAAAAGAAAGAGGATGTTTCAATCGTTAAAATTTTCTCTACTATTTTTAGTTCTCCTATTCAATTGGGAATTTTTGTAATACTTTTAGTATTATCTATTTATGCTGGTTTTACTTTTGAAGGAGTTGATCATTGGGGATATGGAGCCTTATTTATATTTCTATCTTTTGTAGTTGGGTTATTGATGATGATCTATAAAACTTTAGAAAACCAAATAATGAGAGACCGTTTCTTGGTATTACTACTTTCATTTTTATTAGTTATTGTTTTCTGGGGAGCCTTTGAGCAAGCAGGAGGATTAATGAGTGTATATACTGAAACAAAGACTGATAGAATGTTATTTGGTTGGCTTGTACCTACTCCAATGTTCCAAGGATTAAATGCAGGCTTTATAATTCTATTTGCAGTATGGGTAGCTAATATTTGGGCAAAAAGAAAACTTAAAAATAAAGAAGCCTCTTCGTTATTTAAAATGGCAACTGGAACTATTATTATGGGATTAGGTTTTGTATTTATGATTTTCGCTGTTAGAGAATTTGAAGCAAATGGAAGTTCTGGAATGCAATGGTTAGTACTAGCTTATTTATTTCATACAATTGGTGAATTAAGTTCATCTCCAGTATCGTTATCATTTGTTACGAAATTAGCACCAGTAAAATACGCATCGTTGATGATGGGACTATATTTTGCTGCAACAGGACTTGGAGGAAAAGTTGCTGGAATTTTAGGTGAAAAATCTGAACACTTTGGTGAGTATACTATTTTCATAGGTATCGTAGTATTTACAGTAGCCTTTGGTTTATTAGTAATCGCCCTTATGAAGCCTTTAAAAAGGTTAACTCATGGTGCTGAAGACAACGAAATTGAAATGCACAATGATGAAGCAGAAGGCTTCGAATTAGCAGATAGAAGTTAAGATTTCTTATTTCAAAATATATGCTCCTTTTTGTCCCGTGTGATAAAAAGGAGTATTTTTTTGCTCGCATGTTTCACCCCAATATTTTATATATGATTTATAATTAGAGCCGTCAGCAATGATAAGTTGCGGCTTTAAAGAATCTATCAAACGTATTAAGTTTATTTTTGGAGATTGTTGTAAAATCACAATTTCAGGGTTTAAATCTTTGATTTTGTAAACAGCTAAACTATCTACTATTAAAATTCTTTTATTCTTAAATTTATAAATGTTTGGAACAGAATCTGACATATGAACATTTAAGTTTCCAACACCAACTTTGTATTGATTTAACATTTTATCTTTTGATAAATTTAAACTATCTAAAGTATGATAAACATTCATCTTCTCTCCAAGTCGTTCAGCAATTACAGAGCTTCTACTTTTTTGAAAAACAATAAATTCATTGATTGATTGGCGCTCACGTTTTTGAAACGAAGTTATAACTTGAAGCAGTAATATTGCAGTTAAAAAACTCATCAAACGAGGAGCACTTCTTTTTTCGAAAAAGCGAATCATAAAAATAATCAAAATATAAGATGCAATGACCATTAGCCATGAAAAAGGGATATCCTTAAACAAAAAATCTTCTTGTTGCGCAACCCAATTTACAACCCAATTCATCGAGTGAATTAAGTAATAATAAATTTTTGCGAGAAATGAAGGTAAAACATCTAATAGCGACAACGCAATAATTATGATTCCGCCAACAAGTATGACTCCAAGTACTGGAATTATAACTAAATTGGATATAAAAAATAAGCTTGGAAATTGATGAAAATAATATAAACTTAATGGAATAACTCCAAATTGAGCTGCAATTGAAACGGTCAATAGTTTCCAAAAGAAATCTGGAATTTTCCACTTTGGAATCCATAAATTATACAATAAAGGTTGCAGCCATACAATAAAAAAAACAGCTAAATAACTTAATTGAAAACCAACATCAAACAAAAAAGCAGGTTTAAACAGCAACAAAAAGAACATTGATATCACCAATGTATTGTACACATTTGTCGGTTTGTTCACTTGCATTCCAATAGCGACAGCAGTAAACATTGTAACTGCTCTTACTACTGATGCTGACATTCCTGCGATAAATGCAAAAATCCATAAAAGAAAAACGACTATGATTAATTTGAGAAACTTTCCGTTCTTTAATCGTTCTAATGGTGTGAACAAGAAATTGAGGATCAATAATATAATTCCTACATGTAACCCTGAAACTGCCAAAATATGAATGGCTCCTGCGCCTGCATAGCTTTCTAATAATTCGGGAGAAATATCTTGACGCTGACCTAATAAAAGTGCATTTATAACTCCTAATTCATCATCTTTAAATTCGTTTTTTATTAATGATTTTCTAATTTTACCTCTGAATTTTGCTGCTAATCCCTTAAAGGAAAAATTGCGTTTTGGCAGCGATATAAAATCATTAGATGAAGTAAATAACTGATGGTATATCTGTTGTTTCTCCAAGTATTTTTTATAATCAAAATAATATGGATTCTTAGGGGAGGAGACTTCTTTAAAATCTGATTTTAAATACAATTTATCATCAACGTTTAACCGTAAAATACTATCTTTTTGAATATTCAACAATACTGTACCTTTGGTTAAAATGTCATTTATTTCTAAAACAGACGCTTCGTATTTATTATGATAGTTACTCGACTTTATGACTTTATCAATTACTAAAACAGTGCTGTTTTCATCAGTAATAAAATGGGAATAATGATATTGGTTATTTAAATCATTATGTATTACAACCGTCGCAATTCCTAAGAAAAAGGATAAAATATATGTAAAAATATTGAAGGATAAATTTGGCAAAAATGATTTGTTTGACTGCCAATATGAAAGTGCTAACACAACCAACAAACTAATTATAGTAATAGAAAGGTAATTGATTTGAATAGCATTATAAAATCCAAAGAGGATTCCTAAAACAAGGGAAAAAGTAAGTTGTACTGGTATAAACCGTAATATCAATCGCATAGCACGATAAATATAGTGAAAATTATTTCACTATCAATTTCGCTACTTTTTCACTTGCCCCTTTTCCTCCTAATTTTTGTTCTAAATCGTAATACGTTTCAAACATTTTCTCACGCTCTTTCTTATCAAGTATTTTATGCAACTCTTCTTCAAGACGCTTTTCATTAAATTCATTTTGAATCAATTCTGTAACGACTTCAGCATCCATAATTAAATTGACAAGCGAAATAAATTTTAACGTAATGATTCTTTTTGCTATTTGATACGAAAGCCAACTTCCTTTATAGCATACTACCTGAGGAACTTTAAATAGCGCTGTTTCCAGCGTTGCTGTTCCTGAAGTCACGAGTGCTGCATAAGAAACAGACAATAAATCATATGTTTTATTACTGATAAATCTCACATTATCTGTATTAATAAATTGCTTGTAAAATTCATATTCTTGGCTTGGTGCACCAGCAATTACAAATTGATAATCGGCAAACTTGTTCGCCATTTTAAGCATCACTGATAATATTTTAGTGATTTCTTGCTTGCGACTTCCAGGCAATAAGGCAATAATTGGTTTTTCAGATAAGTTATGTTCTTTTTTAAACTTCACTACATCAACTTGAGATCTATCTGAAATTGCATCAATCAATGGATGACCTACAAAATGCACATCATAATTGTATTTTTTATAGAATTCTTTTTCAAAAGGAAGTGTTACAAACATTTCATCAATATCTCTTTTGATATCTTCTACTCTACTTGCTCTACTTGCCCAAACTTGTGGTGCTATATAATAATTATTCTTAAAATTTTGTTGCTTTGCCCATTTTGCGATTCGTAAATTAAAACCAGAATTATCAATATAAATAATATGGTCTGGACTGTATTCTAAAATATCTTTCTTGCAGAACTTTATAAACCCTAATACTGCACGTAAATTTAATATCACTTCAGCAAAACCCATAAAAGCACGCTCTTTATAGTGCTTTACCAAAGTTCCACCAACAGACTGCATTAAATCTCCTCCCCAAAATCTAAAATCAGCATTTCTATCTTCTTTTTGCAACGCTTTCATCAAATTTGACGCGTGTAAATCACCTGAAGCTTCTCCTGCAATGATATAATATTTCATGTGTTATTTCTATTGTTTTTTATAGGTCACATGTGTTCGCTATTAATAATTTTCTTGAGTGATAATGATTGTAATAAGCTCGGTTCATGCTTTATCTAAACAAATTTTAAGATTAGCATAAAAAGTGCCGTTACAATTGTTGCAATCAAAACACCTTTTGCTCTGTAGTCTTGATTCTTTTTTAAAAAGACAAAAAAGACAAATAAATTTGGAATAGCAGCTAAGCCAAGAACTTTTCCATATAATTTTCCTTCTTTAAGAATTTTCAAACTTTCTTCAAAATCGAATTTTGAAAAAAGTTCGATATATATGAAAAACCCACAAGCAGTTGCAAAAATAGCCACTAAAAATCCTATTAAAATTTCCTTTTTCATATGCTCTTTTTTATTGTTTTTGTAACGGTCATATGCTGTTCGCAATTAATTGTTTTTGTAAAAGTAATATTAGCGTATGCTCGTTTCATTATAATTCCCAATTATTTAATTTCTGAATAAAATGATGTGCTGTCAAATCAAACTGTATAGGAACAACTGACACATAATCATTTGCTAGTGCCCATTCATCAGTATCTTCACCTTTATCTAAATTGACAAATTCTCCTGAAAGCCAATAATATTCTTTTCCTATTGGATTTACTCTCTTATCAAATGTTTCCTTCCAATTTCCTTTTGCTTGACGACAAATTTTAATTCCTTTAAATTTTTCCAATTTTGGAAAGTTCACGTTTAAAACAACTCCTTCTGGAAGCCCGTTTTTCAAAACATTTTGAGTGATTATTTTAATCTCGTCTTCTAAAACATCAAAATTTGCATTCCAAGAATAATCTAACAGCGAAAAACCAATTGCTGGTACTCCTTCAATTCCTGCTTCAACTGCAGCACTCATAGTACCTGAATAAATCACATTTATTGACGAATTTGAGCCGTGATTAATTCCAGAAACACACAAATCAGGTTTTCTATCTAGAATTTCACTTATCGCCATTTTCACACAATCTGCAGGAGTTCCAGAACATTTATATTCGATTTGATTCCCGTCATCAACTTTTATTTTGTTACAAGTAAGTGTAGAGTCTATTGTAATTGCATGTCCCATTCCACTTTGTGGACTATCAGGCGCAATGACAACAACATCGCCAATAGTATTCATTATAGCAATTAACTTTCTGATTCCTGGAGCCGTAATTCCATCATCATTCGTTACTAAAATTAAAGGTTTTTTCGTCATTAATGTATAAATCTATAAATAACAAATTTACTATAATTTTATTGTTTTATAATTTAAAACAATTTTAACATTTTGTAAAGACATAAAACAACTGTTATTAGTTATCATTGTTGAGTAAATAAGACTATTTTTCTAATTGTAAGTTTTTATTCAATAAATACACTAACTAAATTGGCATAAGAATTGCATGAATATTTACAAAAAGAATAAGAAATAAACAAAAATCATAGTATTTTAGTGGCATACAAAATAAAATGACGAAATTTAAAGGATATATGAAGCGAAATTTGAAATTTATAATTCCAATTATAGCATTGGTTTTAACATTAGTGAGTTTTACAGGGAATAATGATGAGAAAAATAAAGTCTTAATCAGTATTTTAAGAGATGTTTTGACCAACGGTCACTATGAGCCAAAACAAATAAATGATAATTTTTCCGTAGTCGTTTTTGAAGATTTTATTGGAGATTTAGATCCAGCAAAACGCTATTTTTTACAATCTGATATTGATGAATTTTCAAAATATAAAACCGAGATTGACAATCAGATATTAAAACAAGAAATTGCTTTTTTCAATTTGGTTTACAATCGTTTCATACAACGTGTAGACGAGGCGAAAACGTATTATAAAGAGATTTTAAAAACACCATACGATTTTACTATTGATGAAATTTTGGATATTAATTATGAAAATGCCAAATATGCTAAAAACAAAGAAGAGATTTATAGTGTTTGGAAATCACAATTAAAATATAGCACCTTATCAAGACTCTATGATAAATTAAATGGTGACTCTTCTGACAACACAAATCTTTCAAAATTTGAAAAAGAATTTAGAAACAACATCAACAAAAGTAATTTTTACTTCAATAATTTCTACACTACGAAACAACAAATCAAAAAAATTCAAAAAATATTGATTGACAACGGTTTAAATATCGGTAAAGCTGATGGAACCTATGGCAACATGACTCGTAAGGGAATTGAAAAGTACAAATCGAAAATAAAATCAAAACTTAAAACTTCTGAAAAAGTTAGTGATGAAGAATTTGCACAACTAGAGATTGACGCGAGAAAAAGTACTTTAAAAAATTATGATGATTTTTATGAGTACATGAAAGATTTTGAACATACTGAATGGTTTGCAACTTATTTAAACAGTATTACAGCAGCATTTGATCCACATACTTCGTATTTCGCTCCAAAAAGAAAAAAAGAATTTGACGAAGATATCTCTGGGAAATTTGAAGGTATTGGCGCAAGACTATTTAAGAAAAATGATTATATAAAAATTTCTGAACTTATAACTGGAGGTCCTGCTTGGAGAGCTGGAGAATTAGAAGTTGGAGACCTTATTTTAAAAGTTGCACAAGGTGACGGCGAACCTTTAGATGTTGTCGGTATGAGATTGTCAAAAGCAATTGAATTTATCAAAGGAAAAAAAGGAACAGAAGTTCGTTTAACATTAAAGAAAATTGATGGCTCTATCAAAGTAATTTCTATCATTAGAGACATTGTAGAGCGTCAAGAAACTTTTGTAAAATCGAGTATTACTATAAAAGACGGGAAAAAGTTTGGCGTTATAAATCTTCCAAAGTTTTATGTTGATTTTAGTGACAAAAATGCTCGCAATTGTGCTACAGATATGGCTATCGAAATTGAAAGATTAAAAAAAGAAAATATTGATGGTATCCTTATTGACTTGAGAAATAATGGAGGAGGATCTCTGCCTTCAGTTATAGAAATGGCTGGATTATTTATTAAAGATGGTCCAATTGTACAAGTAAAATATAAGGGAGAAAAGCCAATTGTTAGAAAAGATAGAGATAAATCTGTTTTATGGGATGGTCCTTTAGTTGTTCTTACTAATGAGTTGTCAGCATCTGCATCTGAAATTTTTGCTGCAGCAATGCAAGATTATAAAAGAGCTGTAGTTATAGGCAGTAAACAAACATTTGGAAAAGGAACTGTTCAAAATGTATTGGACTTAAACAGGTACTATAATACTCCAAACGATTTAGGAGGAATGGCTTTGACTATTCAAAAATTCTATAGAATTAATGGAGGTTCTACACAATTAGAAGGTGTAAAGCCAGACGTAATCTTACCTTCTCGATATACTTACATGAACGTTGGTGAGCAAGATTATGACAATCCACTTCCTTGGGATCAGATTAAAAAAGCAAATTACAGTCTGTGGAATAATTATACAAACTTTGATGATGTTGTACTCAATAGTATTGATCGAATTAACAAAAACCCTCAATTTTTATTGATTGATGATAATGCAAAATGGCTGAAAAAAGGGCAAGATGACACTATAATTTATTTAAATTATGATGATTACAAAGACGACTTAGAAAAACATTCTGATGAAAGCGAGAAATTTAAAAAACTATCGAAATACGAAACAAACTTGACGTTTAACTCTCCTCTTTATGAATCTCTTCTTATAGAAAAAGATACAGTTTTAGGTACAAATCGTATTGCTTGGCATAAAAATTTATCTAAAGATGTTTATATAGAAGAAGGGCTTAGCGTTTTGGGTGATTTAAAATTATCGAACCAAAAATATCAAACTGTAAAAAATTAATCACAACATTTTTTTTCAGCATTTTAAATCTACGTAATTTTGCCTTTTTAAAATAGTCACATGATTTTTAAAGTTCAATTTACTACTACTTGGTCAGATTTTGACCCAAACGCTCATATGCGCCATACGGCATACAATAATTATGCTGCCGAAGTGCGTTCTCGATTTTTTGCACATCATGGATTTTCTTTAAGCGAGTTTGCCAACCAAAATATTGGTCCAATTTTATTTGAAGAAAACACTCGTTTTTTTAGAGAAATTCTTGTAGGACAAGACATTACAGCAACTTTAGAATTGATTGGTGCTTCCAATAAGTTTGAACGCTTTAAATTTAACCATCAAATCATAAAGAGTGATGGTGTTGTTGCTGCAGAGATTAAAATATACGGTGCATGGATAGATTTAACCAAACGAAAATTGACTGTTCCTCCTCAAGAAATGATTGCTATTTTTAATGGAATGGAAAAGTCTAAAAACTTCGAATTAATAAAACTTAAAAATGAAAAATAGAAAAGCAATTTATGCAGTTCTATCTCTTTTAGTTGCTGTTGGATTTTATTATTATCAGAATAATTTTGAATCTCAAAATTCGCAAATTTCTATTGAAGGCTTTAATTATTTACCAACTTCAACAACAGGTCAAATCATACAACATCAAAACTATACTTTATCGTACAACGAACTTTACGAGCAAGCAGAATGGGTTGCATACGAACTCAACAGAACTCATTTAACGTATGACGATAGAAAACGACCATATTTTATTAATGACCCTAAAGTTTTAACAGGCTCCGCAAATTATAAAAATTATAAAAAATCTGGTTATGACAGAGGTCATCTCTGTCCTGCAGGCGATAGGCGTTTTTCAAAAGATGCATACGATGAAACATTTTACACTTCTAATATCACTCCGCAAAAAAACGATTTTAATGCAGGAGTTTGGAATAGATTGGAAATGAAAACTCGCTATTGGACAAAAAAATATGGAAAACTTTATGTTATTACTGGCGGAATTTTAACCAAAGATTTACCTACAATTGGATATGAAGATGTGGCTGTACCAAAACTGTTTTATAAAATTATTTTAGACTATTCAGAGCCAGAAATAAAGGCTATTGCTTTTCTTTTTCCTCATCAAGAATCAAAAAAATCATTACACAATTTTGTCACTTCAATTGACAAAATAGAGCAATTAACTAATATTGATTTCTTTCCAACACTTCCTGATGAATTAGAGTCAACATTAGAGAAAAGTATTAGCAGTAAAAATTGGAAATTTTAGTATTAAAAAAGAAGAAACCTTTCAACAAATAAATGTTAAAAGGTTTGTAAGCAGCTTTCCATTACATTCCCTTACAAAAAGTAAAGTGCTGTTAATTTTAAGACACATAATAAAGTGAATAGTCAATTTAAAGCATTTCTACTTCACCTGTATGGAGATTGTAAACACCTCCTACAATTTTAATTTCTCCATTCTTCTCCATTTCATTAAGAATAGAGCTTTTTTCACGGATTCTATTTATAGTTAAGCGAACATTATTTTCTACAGTTTTAGCCACAAAATCTTTATTTGTTGAATTTAACTCACCTTCTACCTCCTCAGAAGAAAGCTTAACAGCAGGAATAATATTGTCAAGCATTGCAGTAATATTTCCTAATTCAACACCATCGCAAGCAGCCTTTACTGCACCACAACTTTCATGACCTAAAACAAATACCAATTTACTTCCAGCAACTTTACATGAATATTCTAAACTACCTAGTATATCAACATTTTCAAAATTCCCTGCAACACGTGACACAAAAACATCTCCAATAGCTTGATCAAAAACAGTTTCTACAGGTACACGTGAATCAATACATGATAATACAACAGCTTTAGGATTTTGACCTCCTACAGTCTGTTTTATTAAAGCAGCATTGTCTAGTTGTTGCGCATTACCACTGGTAAAGCGTTTGTTTCCTTCTAACAAATCTGATAACACAGAAGATGGCGTCATTGCAGTTTGCATTTCTTTTGTTATTGCTATATTTTTCATTTTTTGTGTTTTTTAATTAGTAATATCTTTTACATTGTTTTTCACCCAAACTATACAATCATCAAACGAATCAAATATATGCTCATTAGGTATAAAGTCAGGAATAATATCAATACGTTCCATCATATAGCGAGGTTGTTTTAACAAATCTACAAATAGCACTTCAATATTTTTACTTTGTAGTTCTTGCAACATATCTTCCATAGCGTACAATCCAGATTGGTCCATATATGCCATCCTATCTAATCTCATAATAACATGAGAGGCTTTATTTGGAATTTGATTCGTTAATTGCTGAAAGTTACTAGTTGAACCAAAAAATAATGGTCCTTTAATATGCTTAATAAATACTTCTTCTTTTAAATTATCCGGAAAACCAATTTCATCATCCCAAGCTTCTTCTTTCAATGCTTTTACATCGCTACGTTCACCTGTTAAATCACCTATTTTTTTCATAAACATAAGCGAAGCAATCACTAAACCAATACCAACTGCATAAACTAAATTCCAAAAAGTTGACAAAACAAGCACAACTAACATTACAATAACTTCTGAACTTAATTTTATTGGACCGAGCTTAACATCTCTTGGTAAACTAGGGATTGCTTTTAAGCCTTTATAATCCATCACTCCTATACCAACAGTAATTAATATTCCTGCTAAAACAGCAGCTGGAATTTTTGAAGCTATTGGTGCCAATGCTAACAATATAACAAATAACATTACACCTGCAATCATTCCAGAAAGTTTCGTTTTCCCTCCTGAATTTATATTTACAACGGTTCTAATAGTAGCACCTGCTCCAGGAAGTCCACCAAAAACCGCAGCAATACTATTACCTATTCCTTGACCAACTAACTCTTTGTTCGGTTTGTGTTTTGTTTTGGTCATGTTATCTGCCACGACACTTGTTAAAAGCGAATCAATTGCACCTAACAATGCTAAAGTTAATGCCGTAAAAATATATGGAGAAATATTGTTAAAACTAAATCCTGTAAAAATTTTTAAATTTGGAATAGGTAATCCGCTAGGTATTTCTTCAATTGGTCTGTAGTCTAATCCAAAACCAATAGCTACTCCAGAGACAACAAGAAGTGCAACTAACGTGCTAGGTATAATTTTGGTAATTCGTTTAAAGCCATAAATAATTAAAATTGTACTCAATGCCAATATAAGTTCTAGCCAACTAATATTTTTAAGCGCTCTAGGTAAAACTTTTATAGCACCTAAAACTCCCGAAGCCTCTTTTGATGCCAATGTTTGCGATTCCTTTATAATATTATCAGGTGTAATTTGTCCTGCTCTTTCAATAGTTTCTTTAAAGTTTTCAAGCACCAAAATCCCTTCACCGGCTTCTTCTTTTAGTATGTTTTCTAAAATAAGTTCTTCTGCTTGAGGCTTAAATTGTTCTACAAATTGTATGTCTTCTTTTGGATAATATCCTAGTGATGGTAATATTTGTGTAATTAATATTATAACACCAATAGCAGTCATAAAACCTGAGACAACAGGATAGGGAATAAACCTAATGTACTGACCTATACCCAAAATTCCCAAAATAATTTGCATAAGCCCTGCCAAAAGAAAAACTGTCAAGATAATTGGCATGGCTTTCTCTACACTTCCATCATTCGCCACAATGATTGCAGCTATAACTACCATACTTACAGCAGTCATTGGAGCTGTAGGTCCAGAAATTTGTGTGTTTGTTCCACCAAAAAGTGCTGCAAAAAAACTAATAAAAATAGCACCATATAAACCTGCACTTGGACCTAATCCTGAAGACACTCCAAAGGCTAATGCCAAGGGCAAGGCTACTATTCCTGCTGTGATACCACCAAAGGCATCACCTTTAAAATTTGAAAAAAATTTTTTCATTTTAAACTTAAAATTATATTGTTAAAAAGTTGATTTAATCTAAATATCGAAAAATATCAGATCAATTCTGGAGGCGGTAAATGAATTCCAATATAATGTTCTGAATGATTAAAAAAATAAACATGATTTGTTTCTTTTTTTAAATCTTCTTTGTAGAAAGCACTTATTGCTTCTTTTTCAATAAACTTAATTTCTGCATCTTTAAGTATTTCTTGCTCTTTATTTTCTTCCTCTGTAATGTCTAATAAAACCAGTAAATCTGCTTCCCCTTTAACAACTAACGTTATTGCAGGAACAAACAAACTTGCCATAAATAATACCGAAAAGAAAAGTGCAAAAAACTTTCTATACATGCTTAATTTTTGAAAGGCAAATATAACAAAACAAATGTTACTTTTTATTTTAAATTTTTGTTAAAAAAAATTAAAATGACCATAATTTCTGTATGCTTATTGAAGTTTAAGCAAGTGTTGCGTATAGTAAAACTACTTATTAATCAAATTTCAATTAATTAAACTAAAAAAGCTTCTCAATTGAGAAGCTTTTTTCTTTTGTACAGGCGGAGAGACTCCCTTCGACTTCGCTCAGGATAAACTTCTCGTCCCAAACCTATTAAAACCAAAGAAACTCTCCGTTTCCGAAGAGTTTCTTTCTTTTGTACAGGCGGAGAGACTCGAACTCTCACACCGCAAGGCACTAGATCCTAAGTCTAGCGTGTCTACCAATTCCACCACGCCTGCAAAAGGTGTGCAAATATAAACAATTGTTATAAATCACAAAGAGGTTACGTTATATTTTTCTTACTTTTGAGTCTCATAAAATTTTCCAAATGAAAAACTTAAAATCATATATAGATCAACACAAAAATCGTTTTCTTGACGAACTCGTAGAATTGCTAAAAATACCATCAATAAGTGCAGATGTTGCTTATAAAAATGATGTTTTAAAAACTGCAGATGTTATAAAAATAGCATTAGAAAAAGCAGGATGCGACAAAGTAGAAATTTGTGAAACTCCAGGATATCCAATTGTGTATGGTGAGAAAATCATTAATCCTAAATTACCAACTATTTTGGTTTATGGACATTACGACGTGCAACCTGCAGACCCTCTAGAGTTATGGGACTCTCCTCCTTTTGAACCTATCATCAAAACAACAGAAATCCATCCAGAAGGAGCCATTTTTGCACGTGGTGCTTGTGATGACAAAGGGCAAATGTATATGCATGTGAAAGCAATGGAATTTATGACTTCAACCAATCAATTGCCTTGTAATGTCAAATTTATGATTGAAGGCGAAGAAGAAGTTGGTTCAGAAAGTTTAAGTTGGTATGTAAAACGAAATCAAGAAAAACTTGCCAACGATATTATCTTAATTTCTGATACTGGAATGATAGCAAACGACATCCCTTCAATAACAACTGGCTTGCGTGGATTGAGTTATGTGGAAGTTGAAGTTACTGGTCCAAATCGTGATTTACATTCAGGATTGTACGGAGGAGCAGTTGCCAATCCAATAAATATTTTAACCAAAATGATTGCTTCATTACACGATGATAATAACCATATTACAATTCCTGGTTTTTATGATAATGTGGAAAATTTATCTACTGATGAACGTGCAGAAATGGCAAAAGCACCGTTTTCATTGGATAACTATAAAAAAGCCTTGGATATAGAAGAAGTATATGGTGAAAAAGGGTACACGACTAATGAACGCAACTCAATAAGACCAACACTTGATGTAAACGGAATTTGGGGAGGATATATGGGCGAAGGTGCTAAAACAGTAATTGCTTCTCAGGCATTTGCTAAGATTTCTATGCGATTGGTACCGAATCAAAAATGGGAAGATATTACGGAACTTTTCAAAAATCATTTTGAAAGTATCGCACCGAAATCTGTTACTATAAAAGTGACACCTCATCATGGAGGTGAAGGTTATGTAACTCCTATTGATACTATTGCGTATCAAGCAGCCAATAAAGCCTATACCGAAACTTTTGGTGTTCCTGCAATTCCACAACGAAGTGGTGGATCTATTCCTATTGTTTCATTATTTGAAGAAGAATTAAAAAGTAAAACTATTTTAATGGGATTTGGTTTGAATAGTGATGCTATTCATTCGCCAAACGAACATTTTGGGATATTCAATTACTTGAAAGGGATTGAAACGATTCCTTATTTCTACAAATATTTTACAGAAATGAGTAAATAATAATTTTACCAATTAAATGTCATTTCGACAATTAGGAGAAATCGCATCATATTGCTATACGATTTCAAATTTTCTATTCGTGATTTTTAGGGTGCGACTTCTCGACTGCGCTCGAAGTGACTAAAAGAAATTAATTTCAAATGAAAAACTACATTTTCACCTCATCAAGATTAGGTTTCCGAGAGTGGTCGACTACCGACTTAGATGCTATGGCTGAAATCTGTGGCGATAAAGAAGTGATGGAATTTTTTCCTTCTACGCTATCAAAAGAACAAACAGCGGAATTCATAACCACAAGGCAACGGAAATTTGCCGAAAATGGCTATTGCTATTATGCCGTTGAAATTCTAGAAACTAATGAATTGATAGGTTTTATAGGATTGTCAAAGCAAGAATATGATGCAGGATTTGAAAATCCATTTGTAGATATTGGTTGGCGATTAAAAAAGAGTTTGTGGTTTAAAGGTTATGCAACGGAAGGCGCAAAAAGATGTTTGGAATATGGGTTTAAAACCTTAAAGTTAAAAACTGTTTACGCCATTGCTCCTTTATTAAATGTTAAATCCTATCATGTAATGGAGAAAATAGGCATGAAGAAACATGCTACATTTATGCATCCATCAATCGCTGATGACAGTAAATTAAAAGAATGTGTTGCATATAAGATTGAGTTTTAAATTTATGAGTTTGTCATTTCAATTCAGTAACTTCGTTTTCGAGTTATAAAATAACTATCAACAAAACATGAGAACAATCCAATTAATATATTTTTTATTCACATCAGTTCTCGTTTATAGCCAAATTCCTGAACCTAATAGTAATCCAATTAACAATCCAAACTCTAAACTTATAATATCCAAAATTGAAAATGCAACGTTAACAATTAAACTCGACACTCTGAATGGTCAAAGTTATTATCAACGTGGAATGCTATTCTTGGAAATTGATGATTGTAAATCTGCAATTAAGGATTTTTCAAAATGTATTATTTTTTTTCCAAACGAATTTGCTCCATATTACTATCGCGGAGGCTGCTACGATAGACTAAATCAATTTAATAAGTCTATTGAAGATTTTACTAAAGTGATAGAATTAAATCCTCAATTTGTGTTCGGATATATGGATAGGTCAACAATTTACACCGAAATTGAAGAGTATGATAAAGCCAAATCTGATATTCTTAAGACCATTGAACTAAAACCAAAATGGACTGTTTCTTACTCTAATTTGGCAAGAGTATATGACAAAAAAGGAAACGAGGAAAAAGCAATTGAAAATTACAATTATGCTATAAAACTTGACCCGACAAATTATTTGGCTTATAATAATTTAGGATATATATATTTTCAAAATAAAAAATATGATCTAGCAATTTCATTTTACTCTAAGGCTATAACACACTTGCCAAATTATTTTAATGCAATTCGCAATAGAGCAGACGCAAAATTTGCTAATGGAGATAAATTTGGAGCTTGTAATGATATAAAAATGGCCGCTTCTTTAGGTGACCCTAAAGCTAAGAGGTTGACTAGTCAATTTTGCAAATATTAACACCCAAACTTCTCGGCACTATTTTTGATATTTATAATTTTCTTAACTACTGTTTAGTTAAAACATACTATTTTCGCAGAGAATTATGATATCAAGACTTATAAAAATTACTTTTTTTAGTTGCTTTCTATTGAGCAGTGCAACGTTATTTGCACAGTTAGACAATACGGATGGTAAATCTCACAGTATCAATATTCCGCCAGAAATTGAGGTTGAAAAACATGAGTTTAACGACCCTCGAACTTCTAATGAAGCGTCAAAAGAAGACGCAATAAAAGAAGTATTAAAAAAGCAACTTGAAGACGAAAAAAAGAATATTCCAAGACATGACGGAATCATAACTCCAGAAGAATTACACAAGCACAAAGTTGCAAAGCAACAAGGAGAAATCAAGAAAGAATATACAAAGATTGATAAATATTTAGGAGGATTTGTTAGCAAGTCTAAAAATATAACGATTGTATGCCGCGACTTTCAATATCCTGATGGTGATGAAGTTACCATTTATTTAAACGATGTTCCTGTAATTAAAAGTCTCGTATTAACAGGTACATTTCAGCAGTTTACCTTACCGCTTTCAGAAGGGTTAAATGTTATTTCTTTCAAGGCATTGAATCAAGGTTCATCCGGACCTAATACCGCAGGATTCATGATTTTTGATGACAATGCAGAAGTTATCTCGGCAAACGAATGGCTTTTGGCTACAGGTGCAAAAGCAACTTTATCTATTGCAAAAATTAAATAATCCGTCATTCAGTCTTGATACGGAATCCACAATAACATAAAAATAGATTCCCGTTTTCACGGGAATGACAAATGCTACAATTTCTTTACATATTTTGTGATAATCACAATCTGAGTAGGACCAACTTTGCCTTCAATAAATTCAGCATTATCTTGATCTAATGAAATTCTACGTACAGCAGTTCCTTGTTTGGCAACCAAACTAGAACCTTTAACTTTCAAATCTTTTACAAGAACAACAGAATCTCCAGCCTGTAGAATTGTACCATTTACATCTCTATGAATTATTTTTTCGCTCTCATCAAGACCTTCTCCTGTTACTTTTGCAAACCGAAGTACATCATCTTCAAGATATAACATATCCAATAAGTCTTGAGGCCAACCTTCAGATTTTAAACGAGAAAGCATACGCCAAGCAACAACTTGAACTGCTTGATATTCACTCCACATACTATCATTTAAGCATCGCCAATGGTTAGCATCTGTAGTATCAGGATTATCAATTTGACCAACACATGTTTCACAAGCCAATAAACTTCCATCGAGTCCTCCTGTAGAAGTTGGCTTGACTTCATAAATACTTAAACTATCTTTTGATGTGCAGATTTCGCATTTATTTCCACTTCGTGCTTGTAAATCTTCTAGTAAACTCATTTAATTTCTTTTTTTAGAATTACAAATTTACAGTTATTCCAACTAATTTGATTATAAATTAAGAATCATTATTTTTGGAAGATGAGAATAGAAACCGAACGACTTACAATTACAGAAATTACAATTAATGAAGCTCCTTTTTTTTACGAATTGGTGAACGACCCAACATACCTACAATTTATTCCTGATAAAAACATAAAATCTATTGCTGATGCCAAGAAACACATCACTAATAAAATTATCAAAGAGTATGAATCTCAAGGTTTTGGATTCTATTTAGTTTCCCTAAAGGATAGTAAAACACCTATTGGAATGTGTGGTTTAATCGATAGAGATGGATTGGAATTTATGGATATTGGTTTTTCTTTTTTAAAAGAATATCAAGGAAAAGGATTTGCGTTTGAATCATCTAAAGGAGTTCTTGACTTTGCAAAAAGCACCTTGAAAATTGATAAAATCGCAGCAATAACAACGCTTGACAATGTAAAATCTTCTAATCTATTAGAACGGTTGGGTTTTAAACATGAAAGAAATATATTCATTCCAAATGATCCTGATGAATTACGATTATTCATTAATGATTTATCTTAAATATTATTATTTTCATTTCCAATGTAACATTTCACCTTTAAGCATCGTTATATAAGAAACTTACTCACGATGCTTAAACAATTTTTCTGGATGTGCTCTGGCGCTGACACCGATATACTTCAAAATAGTTCAAAAGCCGAGCAAACCAAATTTGCTGGAATTGGAGGAACTGTATTTTTTACTGCTGTTATGGCTACAATTGCAGCCAGTTATGCGCTTTACACCGTTTTTGACAATTTGTACGCTTCAATTTTCTTTGGATTGATTTGGGGATTATTAATCTTCAATTTAGATAGGTTTATAGTATCAACAATCAAAAAAAGTGATACTAAATGGAGCGAAATAAAACAGGCAATTCCTAGAATAATATTGGCAGTTATTATTGCTGTTGTGATTGCAAAACCGTTGGAATTAAAGATTTTCGAAAAAGAAATCAATCAAGTTTTATTGGAACAAAAAAACGAACTAACACTTGCTAATAAAGAACAAATAGCGAATCAATATACTCCAGAAATTACTTCAATTCAAGGAGAAATAAATCAATTAAAACAAGAAATCAACACTAAAGAAACTAGCGCAAACACTTTATACGAAACCTATATTGCTGAAGCCGAAGGAAGAGAAGGAACAAAATTACTTGGCAAAGGCCCTGTATATAAAGAGAAACGTGAAAAACACGATGCTACTTTACAAGAATTGCAACTATTAAAATCAGAAAATAAAGAAAAAATATCTGCTAAAGAAACTCAAATTGCAACATTAATTTCTCAACAAAAAAATCAAGAAACAACAACGCAACCAATCATTGATGGTTTTGACGGATTAATGGCCAGAGTAAATGCACTAAATTCACTTCCTTGGCTGCCTTCATTTTTTATATTTCTGTTATTTCTTGCTATTGAAACTTCGCCAATTTTTGCAAAATTATTATCGCCAAAAGGTGAATATGACTTTAAACTTCAAGATGCTGAAGATGCCGTAAAAGTTTGGGTTACACAAAAAGTAAATCAACGGAAAGAAATGTTACAAACAGATATATCGCTTAACGAGAAAGTATATGCAGACATTTCTGAAGAAGAAGAGTTGTATGATTATAAGCGCAAAAAAGCGCGCGAATTAATGCAACAACAAGCAGATGCCTTTCATAAAAGTCAACAAAAAATTATTGGCTAAGTTAAAAGCAATCAATCCTACTTTTTAGCGTTCTCTATATAGTTATTAATTCTATTTTCAAGGATTGTGAGGGTTACAGTTCCTAATTCTAAAATAACTTCGTGAAATTTGCGAATATCAAAGTTGGTGCCTAATTCTGATGCTGCTTTTTCACGAAGTTCCCTTATTTTTAATTCTCCGATTTTATAGGATTGTAGACAATTTATCTGAAACTGTTTCTGTTTTACAACTTATCAGCACTAAAACATTCCTAAAAATAATAGTGTTTTTTTCATTTATTCTTTTATTTTTTCTAATTCTGTTCTTAATTTCTTTGTCAACCCTTTTACAACTAAATCATACGAATGATCAATTAATTCTATAAAAAAATCATCAGAAAATGAGGTATTTGGCACAACAGTATTCCAATGCTTTTTACTCATATGAAATGCTCCCATAATTGAAGATTCGTGTTCTTCTCTCAATTCAATCGAACGCTCAGGATCGCATTTCAAATTTACGCCAAAAGGATGACGTTCCAATCCGCATAAGGCAAACATTTTTCCCATAACTTTAAAAACAAGTGTTGTTTCATTAAAAGGAAAATGTTCTGTAACACCTTTTTTAGATAAGCAATAGTCCCTGTATTGTTCTATATTCATCCCATTAATTTATACAAAACTGGCTTACTTGGCGATGCATCATTTACAAAAGAGGCTATTTGTAAATTCAATAAATATGCTCCATCTTTTACGGTGTTTTTTATATAAACAAACTCTGTAATAGTCGCATCTAATCGTTGCTCTCCATGATAATTCCAAAAAGCCTTATGCGCCAATAATTTTCCTTCATCTTTTTCTTTATCGACTGATGGTAAGTCAATTAACAAATGCTTCAATCCTATTTCTTTGATATATTCTGCCGCATTCTCTGCTAAAAAAGGTGGATTAGTATTCGAGTATTGATGTGATTTCTTTTCCTTTTTATTAGGTAGCGTGCGAATAACCAATGCATCAACTTTTTTATCATTCAATAAAGTTTGCAACTGTGCTTTCGTAATAATTTTATCTCCGTTTTCTTGAATCTTTGGCGAAATAGAAATCAATTCAGCAATAAAAAAGAAGGTTTTTACAGCATCATTTATACTATGAAATTCTTTGGTAATATGACCTATACATTCTGTATGCGTACCATGTGCGTGCGGATTAAACTGAATATTATTAAAATTTACCGAAGCGCCCTTTTCAACACTTGCAATCCAATTTCCATCAACTACAGGTTCAATTTGTGGCGCATCAAGATACCATGCATTTACATTTTCTTTTGATGCTGATAATGGCAATGAAATATCTATCGGTTTTTTAAGGTTAACCTTGTATTTTTTGCCTTTTGATTTGACTTTAATTTTCATGCGCTTTTATCTATTGTTTTTTTAACTGTCACATGTGTTCACTGTTTATCATTTATTTAAATGAAAATGCTTTAAACATGTTCGGTTCATACTATAAAAATAATCATTTTTAATCAATCATAAACAATTCAGAAGCAATTCCGTCAACGAGAAATTTCCCTTTGTTGGTTGTTTTCAAAATAGATTCTTCGCTTTGCTCAGAATGACAATTCTCTATAATAAGTAAATTTTGCTTAATATATTTTTCTGCGGATGTTACTAAATCCATTTTGCATTTCTCTCCGAACTCCTGTGCTATTTGAGTTAATGAAACTCCCCAAATTGTGCGTAATCCTGTCATTATAGTTTCATTGAATTGATCATTTAATGACAATTCTTCAACTTCTCTTGGTAATATTTTATCTTGAATAGACTTTACGTATTTTACATTATTTGACACATTCCAACTCCTTTCATTTCCTTTAAATGAATGTGCTGAAGGTCCAACGCCTAAATATGATTTTCCTTTCCAATAACTTGTATTGTGTTTTGAAAAATAATCAGATTTTCCAAAATTAGAAATCTCATAATGCACAAATCCTTGTTTTGCTGTTTCTTCTACTAAAATGTCAAAATGTTGCGCTGCAAGTTGCTCATCTAACGGCGGATATTTACCGTTTTTAATAAACGAATCTAAGGCAGTTTTTGGCTCAACTGTTAGCGCATAACTCGAAATGTGATTGATACCAAAATTAAATGCTTTATTCAAATTCTCTCTCCATTTATTAGCATTCATATTCGGAATTCCGTAAATTAAATCAACCGTAATATTATCAAAGTGGCGACTCGCCACAGAGAGGCAATTTGTGGATTCTGATGCTGTATGTGCACGATTCATTGACTTTAAATCGCCTTCAAAAAATGATTGTATTCCGATGCTTAAACGGTTAATTGGACTTTCAGCGAGTTCGAGTATTTTTTCTTCTGACAAATCATCTGGATTGGCCTCTAGAGTAATTTCTGGAGTGTCAATTACCATAAAATTTTGTTGAATTGTATCAATTAAAAATTGAATTTCATCAATCGTTAATAAAGATGGAGTTCCACCACCAAAGTATATGGTTTCTATAGTTTCTGTGAGTTCGTTTTTTCGTAAAATCAATTCATCAGCAATGGCATGAATCATTTCTGATTTTCTTTTTAACGAAGTAGAAAAATGAAAATCACAATAATAACATGCTTGTTTGCAAAATGGGATATGTAGATAAATTCCTGCCAATTTAATTACTTTATAACTCTTTTTTCATTCTGTTTTACAAAAGCGCTCCAACCTGTATAACTCTTTCCTCCAGTAATTTTTCCAGCATTATAAAAATGACAAACTGCTGCTGCAAGTCCGTCTGTTGCATCGAGATTTTTAGGCAATGTTTTTAACTTTAGCGTGTTTTTGAGCATTCCTGCAACTTGTTCTTTACTTGCGTTTCCGTTTCCCGTAATTGCCATTTTTATCTTTTTAGGAGCATATTCAGTAATTGGAATATCTCGTGATAATCCTGCAGCAATTGCTACACCTTGCGCCCTCCCTAACTTCAACATTGATTGCACATTCTTTCCAAAAAATGGTGCTTCAATCGCTATTTCATCAGGATGATATGAGTCAATGAGTTCTATAGTGCGTTCAAAAATAAGTTTCAATTTCACATAATGATCATCATACTTCTTGAGCATCAATTCATTCATTACCATAAACTCCATTTTCTTATTTACAACTTTTATCAATCCAAAACCCATAATTGTGGTTCCTGGATCAATTCCTAATATGATTTTTTCTGTGGACAATATTTCGTTTCTTTGTGTAAATGTACAACAACATAAACCCAAAATACAAGTCGTTTTTATTTTTTATAGTCAAACTTGCTATTGTTATCGGTTCACTCTATTTTATTTATGATAAGGTTGTACATAATGACAATATAAAATTCAGTGAATTTATTCACCAAATAAAAAGTATTCTTCTTCAAAAAAAATGGACCATTCCAATTTTATTAATATTATCATTTTTAAATTGGTTTTTTGAAATTAAGAAATGGAAAATCCTTGCAAACACTATTAAAAAGACTTCTTTTTCAGATGCTACAAAACAAAGTTTAGCAGCGTTAACAGTTTCATTATTTACACCTAATAGAATTGGAGATTATGGTGCAAAGGCAGTTTATTTTTCAAAAAATAAAGGCAAAATAATATTACTGAATTTGATTGGAAACTTAAATCAACTCACAATAACTATACTCTTTGGAATTGTAGGAATCATCTATTTTATATCGACTTATGAGATTGAAATAAATCCATACAGGATTCGAAGAATCGCGTATTTACTAGCATTTTTATTACTTATTTTTATTCCAAACAAAAGGAGAAAAGTAAAACTGTTCTCTTATCTAAAACTGGATAAATTACGAGATTTTGTCAAAACAATAATTCTAAAAACACATTTAAAAATCATTATATTATCATTAATTAGGTATTTAATTTTCTCCCATCAATTTTATTTTTTATTGATAGTCTTTGGTGTTGATATTGATTACTCAACTTTAATGTACTTGATTTTTACAATGTATTTTTTAGCGTCATTTATTCCAAGTATTTCTTTGTTTGATTGGGCTGTAAAAGGTTCTGTCGCAATATATATATTTGCTTTTATTAATGTTTCTGAACTAACTATTATAACAATTACACTGCTAATGTGGATTTTAAATTTTGCAATTCCTTCGTTAGTTGGGAGTCTTTTTATAATAAATTTTCAAAAGAGTTATAAATGATATATTTAGTATTTTTAATAATCATTATTTATACAATTTTAATTGTTTCTTTCATTATTGGTTTTGATAAAGTCAAATTATTTAAAATCGGTAATTCTACACCTGAAAACACTTTTACAATTATTATTCCTTTTAGGAATGAAGCAAAAAATTTACCAAGTCTTTTAGAAAGTTTATCAATACTTGATTATCCTAAAGGTTTATTTGAAGTAATCTTTATAAATGATGATTCTAATGACACATCTGTTGAGAAAATTAGACTCTTCAAAACTCAAGATCTAAAACTTAACTTTTATATATTTGACAATATCCGAAAATCGAATTCACCAAAAAAAGATGCTATTGAAACTGCTGTACAAAAGTCAAATTTTAATTGGATTGTAACAACTGACGCTGATTGTATAGTCCCGAAAAAATGGCTGCAATTGTTTGATGAATTCATTAAAGAAAATGATTCGAAAATGATTTGTGCTCCAGTGACTTACCAAACTAGTAATTCGATTTTAGAGCAATTTCAACTATTAGATTTTACAAGTCTGATTGGATCTACTATTGGTGGTTTTGGCATCAAAAAACCTTTTTTGTGTAATGGTGCTAACCTTTGCTATTCTAAAGATTCATTTTATCAAGTTAATGGGTTTGAAGGGAATAATAATATCTCGAGTGGCGATGATATTTTTATGTTAGAAAAAATGATTGAAAAGTTTCCAAATGAAGTTCATTTTTTAAAATCTTATGATGCACTTGTAATTACTAAGCCTCAACCTACTTTGAGAAGTTTAGTTTCGCAACGAATTCGTTGGGCTTCAAAAACCTCATCTTATAAGAATTGGTTTGGAAAATTTGTTGGAATTTCTGTTCTATTAATAAATTTTTTATTAGTCATTTCACTTCCAATTACTCTTTTTAAATTCTTGTCTTGGGAAATTTTTATCATGCTGTTTTCAATTAAATTTACTGTTGATTTTACACTTATCACAAAAACGCTTATTTTCACAAAACAATCAAAAAATATTGTTTTTTATCCAATTATTGCAATTTTTCATCCATTTTTCATCATTTTCACTTCTTTTTTGACAATTTTTAAAAATCGTTATAAATGGAAAGGGAGATTATTTAATCTTTAATTATTGTATATTTATCTGTAAATAAAAAATAATATATGTCATTGTTAAACTATAAGACTTCAAATCCTGCATTTAGTATTAGTGTATGGAAAGGATATAGATTATCAAACAACAAGATGACTTTAAGCGGCATCATTATAAAAACATTTTTTTGCTTACTCATTGCTGCTATATCTACTTGGTATGTTTGGGATTTAGTTCATCAAGGTGTGAATGTAAAGTGGCATACATCGTTAGGGCTTTTAGGAGCAATTATTTTAAGTGTTTTAACTTCGTATAAGCATAAATGGGCATCTGTTACAGCACCGCTATACGCTTTATCAAAAGGTTTTTTTCTTGGTGGTTTTTCAGCATATGCAGAATTAAAATTTGAAGGGATGCCTATGAGAGCTGTCGGCGTTACAATTATCACTTTTTTTATCATGTTATTTTCTTACAAATTAAAAATAGTATCAATTACTCACAAATTTAGAAGTGTAATTATTTCGGCAACAATATCAATAATGGTTATTTATCTTATTTCATGGATTTTAAGTTTCTTTGGAATTTCAGCATCAATTATTTATGGAACTTCATGGTTTGCTATAGGCTTCAATATTATTGCTGCATCAATCGCTTCTTTGTCTTTACTTTTAGATTTTGATTATATAGAGCGAAAAGTAAATCGTGCTCCAAAATATATGGAATGGGTTGCTACTTGGGGACTACTTGTAACCTTAGTTTGGGTATATATTGAGGCATTAAGAATAATGAAAAAAATTGCATTGAATTAGAAATATTTTTCTATCAAACTTTCGACATTTTTCCAAAAGGAAAGAATAACTAATAATATAATTAATAGTATAATTAATTTGCTCTTATTCGGTTTCCTTCTTTTCTTAAATCTACTAAATTTCATGTGTTTTTTTTATTATTGATTATTTGTCACATGTGTTCGCAATTAAACACTCTCTTATATAATAATGATTTTAACATACTCGTTTCATGTTATTCATTTTTTAATTGCCCTTAACATTTCTCTTTTTCCAGGAGGACCTTCAAGTCGTTCAACCATAAATCCTACTGCTTGCATTGCTCTCCTTACACTCCCTTTTGCAGAATATGTAACTAAAACACCTCCTTGTTTTAACGCAATATACATCTTTTTAAAAATTTCTTCAGTCCATAGTTCTGGTTGAACACGCGCACCAAAGGCATCAAAATAAATTAAATCAAAAGTATTCTTGTCATCAATATCCTTAAAAAACTTTTGTTGTTTTGTCAAATGAAAATTTTTACGAATATTATGTCTTTCATCCCAAGAGATATCGTGCATTTCTTTGAATAATGATGTTTCTCCTTCCGTTTTTAATTCTGAAATATAATTTAACGCTTCAACTTCTTCAGTTGAGATTGGATACGCTTCAACTCCTGTATAATCTATTTTTAAATTGTATTTTTCTAATTCTAAAAACGTAATAAAACAATTTAAACCAGTTCCAAAACCTATTTCTAAAATATTTATTTCTTTATTTTTAAAAAGCGATAAACCACTCTTAATAAAAACGTGATACGCTTCTTGTATCGCTCCATGTGTTGAATGATATTGTTCATTCCATTCAGGTAAATGAATTGTTGTAGAGCCATCAGCAGTTATAATTATTTTCCTTTCCAAATTTTTATTTAATCAATAACTTCTTGATTCTTGGTATTGGTCCTGTACACGTATTTTGATGACACGCAACACATAAATTAATTGAGGTATTAAAGTTTTTCTTTACAGTTTCAGGAGTAGATGAATAAATTGATCGCTGACTTTTAACAAAATTATCAGCCAATATATCAAACGTTTCATCTCTCTCAAATTGCTCTGTCATTACTGCAGAATGAATTTTTAGAAACTTTTCTGGAAACGCTGAAGGTAACTCACCATCCAAAATTTGAGCTTTTACTTGTTCATTCTTAGTGTAAATCTCTTCCATCAATAATGTTAATTCAGATGGATTATACATCACTAACTCTTCTTTCTTTTCTGATTTACCTTCCTCTTTAGAAGTAGAATTACACGATACGAATATTGTTAATACTAAAATAAATAATAGTTGTTTCATTATCTACAGGTTAGTCTTTCATTAAAACTCCATCAGCCAAAAAAGCATAAGTAAATTTTGGTTCAGTAATCAATGCTATTTCATCTTCTGATTGTCCTGCATCTTTCGCATAATGCTGCAATTCTTTCACAGAAATTTCGGTAACATAAGCCTTTCCGTTTACAACAACTTCTCTACCATCAGCATTTAAGGGCATAAAAAAACCATAGTCTACAAAACGAACCATTGATTCTTTTTCTTCACCTAAATCTAACTTCATCCAACATCCTTTAGTCTTACAAACTTCATTAATTTTCGAGGTAAATTTAACATCTAAAGTATCACCAACCTTAAGGGTTTCAAACTGTGATGCCATTTTTTCTTTAGAAATAGTCCCAACATCTGTAATTTCTGCACCAAACGATTTATAATTAATTTTTTCTTCTTTTTTACATGCCAATAGTATCATAAATACTGACATTAACAAGGCAACTCTTTTCATATTGTAATATTTAATATTAATAACACAAAGTTACACCATAAATACTTCAAATAAAAAAACTAAGCGCCCAAATAATTGTCGTTCAGATTTTGTATTTTTGCACTAAATTACAAACACAATATTTATGAGTGTAGCAACAGGGAATATCGTTATTAAAAAAGTTTCAAAATCAAGAATTTCAGAAATAGATTTCAGCAATTTGGCTTTTGGTCAACAATTTTCTGATCATATGTTTGTTTGTGATTATAAAGACGGAAAGTGGCAACAATCACAAGTTATTCCTTTTCAAAATATTAGCTTATCTCCTTCATCTAAAATTTTTCATTACGGTCAATCTATTTTTGAAGGGATGAAAGCATATAAGAATGAGAATGGTGAAACCTTATTATTCAGACCATTAGAAAACCAAAAGCGCCTTAATATTTCTGCAAAGAGATTGGCAATTCCTGAATTTCCTGAAGAAAGTTTTATGGAAGGTTTAGAAGCACTTTTAAAAATCGATAAAGATTGGATTCCTACAACAGAAGGGAGTTCACTTTACATTCGTCCGTTTATGCTTGCTACTGGAAACGGTTTTCACGCTTCACCTTCTGATGAATATAAATTCGTCATTGCAACATCACCTTCTGGAGCATATTTTGGAGGAGAAATAAAAGTACTTATTGAAGAAAAGTATTCGCGTTCTGCCAATGGCGGAGTAGGTTTTGCAAAAGCAGGAGGTAATTATGCTGGACAATTTTATCCAACTCAATTAGCCAAAGAAAAAGGATATCAACAAGTTATTTGGACTGATGACAATACACATGAGTATATTGAAGAGGCTGGCGCAATGAACATTTTTGTTAGAATTGGAGATACACTACTTACAGGTCCAACTAGCGATCGAATTTTAGATGGTATAACTCGCAAAAGTATTATTACTATTGCTGAGGATGAAGGAATTAAAGTTGAAGTGCGAAAAATAAAAGTTAGCGAACTTATTGAGGCTTCTAAAAAAGGAGAATTAAAAGAGATGTTTGGAGCCGGAACTGCTGCCGTAATATCACCAATTGCAGGTTTTGGGCACAGAGGAGAAGATTATGATTTGCCAGAAATGGAAAATTCTTATGCATCAAGATTGAAAAAACGAATTACAGATATTCAATACGGAAAAACCGAAGACAAGTTTGGTTGGAGGTATCCTGTGAAATAATAAATAAAAAAAGCGCCAATTGGCGCTTTTTTTATTTATCTAAAATCTCTTTAATATTCGGTTTAAAATAATTTGGACCTTTCAGCACTTTCCCATCTTCACGATAAATAGGTTTACCATCCGCTCCTAATTTACTCATATTACTTCGCTGAATCTCATTAAAAACTTCTTCAATTTTATATTGCATACCGTGCTCAATGATTGTTCCACATAAAATATACAACATATCGCCTAGCGCATCTGCAACCTCAACTAAATCATCATTTTTCGCAGCTTCTAAGTACTCATCATTCTCTTCAGCCATTAAATTATAGCGCAACATATTTTTTGCCTCGCCTAAATTTGCTGTAGGTGTATGTTTCAAGCCTATTTTAAATGCTTCATGAAATTCTTGAACTGCTTTAATTTTATTTTTCATTTTTTACTGATATTTTATGTATTTTTACGCTCATAAATATACAAGATTATGTTTACTTCTGGACAGAAAATTTTTGCTGTTTTATTCTTTATTGCTTTTGTAATTCTTATGATATATAGTTATAGAAAAGATCTGAAATTACATAAGGTGCACTATAAAAACACATTTATTGTTTTAATAGTTGCTATTGCAATTTTCATTCTTTTTGGAGTGATTACATTTTCTATGCACTAACTAGATTTTGCACTCATTATAGCGAAAACAATCAGTTGTATGATCATTGACCATCCCTGTAGCTTGCATATGTGCATAAATCACTGTCGAACCAACAAACTTAAACCCTCGTTTTTTCAAGTCTTTAGAAATGATATCAGAGAGTGCTGTATTTGGTGGAACTTCATTTTCAGATTTCCATTTATTCACTATAGGTTTTCCGTTAGTGAAACTCCAAATATAATCTGAAAACGAGCCAAATTCTTTCTGAATTTCCATAAACGCAATCGCATTTGAAATAGTTGCTTTTATTTTTAATTTATTTCTGATGATTCCTGCATTTTGAAGTAATTCGTTATATTTATCTTCTCCGTATTTTGCAATTTTCTTATAATCGAATTTATCAAAGGCTACTCTAAAATTTTCTCGCTTACGAAGTACCGTAATCCAACTTAATCCTGCCTGAAAAGTTTCAAGAATCAAAAATTCAAACAATTTAACTTCATCATATAATGGAACTCCCCATTCTGTATCGTGATACTCAATATATAAAGGGTCTTTTCCTGCCCAAGAACAACGTTTTTTATCCATTTCTGTCTTTATTTTTACAAAGTTACCATTTTATTTTTATCAATTACAAAACTTGACTTTGTCATTTTTTATCGCTAACTTTACCTATCGCACGATAAAGTTCATTAAAACCGAACATTATCTTAGCCATTAGGTGCAAGCAAAAAAACTAGCCGCAAATTTTAGCACTTTCGGTTTTTGCCAACACTCTATTCCAACGCTCTAAAAACCAAAAGAGCTAAAATTACCCAACGCTTTTGACGATAATTAATATAATTTGACTATTTTTGTCAAAACAATTATTGTCTTATGAAATCTTTTGGAGAAATAATTAAAAAGTCAAGGGAAGAAAATAATTATATTCTTCGCCACGTAGGAGCTGAACTCGATATTGACCAAGCTATTATTAGCAAGTTCGAAAGAGGAGAAAGAAAACCAACGAAAGAGCAAGTAATAAAGTTTGCTGATTTTTTTAAGCTTGACAGGAATGATTTAATTATTGCTTGGTTAAGCGACAAAGTTGTTTATGATTTAGAAAATGAAGATTTAGCTGAACAAGCCCTTAAAGTAGCTGAAGAAAAAATTAAATATAGAATAAAAACAAATTAATATGAAGCCAAGATTTATTGATTTATTTGCAGGAATTGGAGGCTTCAGAAAGGGATTTGAAGATGCTGGTTACGAATGTGTATTTACTTCTGAAATAGACTCAGCTTGTCAAGAAGTATATCAAAACAATTTTAATGATGAAGTTTTTGGAGATATTACTAAAATTAAACCTAAAGACATTCCAGACTTTGACGTTTTACTTGGAGGTTTTCCTTGTCAACCTTTTAGTATTTCCGGTAAGAAAAAAGGATTTGATGACACAAGAGGAACTCTATTTTTTGATATATGCAGAATCATAGATGAAAAACAACCGAAAGTTGTTGTTTTAGAAAATGTAAAACATTTAATTCATCACGATAAAAAAAGAACTTTTAAAACTATTCTTGAAACTTTAACCAATCTTGGATACAATGTTTCTCATCAAATATTGAACGCAAAGAATTTTGGATTACCTCAAAACAGAGAGCGAATTTTTATTATTGCAACTAAAAACAGTTATTTTAAATTTGAAAAAATAGAAACAAAAGCACCTGTTCAATTAAAGAATTTTCTTGATAAAAAAGGAGATTTTGAATATTTAGATAAATCTGAATACACTTTAATTGATAATCCTAAAAAACAACTAACAGGTTTAATTTTTACAGGTTATAGAAATAAAAATACTTGGAAAACTGGAGTTAGACCAAACACAGAACATTTATCAAGAGTTCATAGACAGCCTAATAGAATTTATTCTGTGGAAGGAACACACCCTACAATTCCATCACAAGAAACTGCCGGGAGGTTTTTTATTTATTTACCAAAAGAAGACAGAGTAAGAAAATTAACAATAAATGAATGTTATAGAATAATGGGGTTTCCTAAAAATTTTAAAAAACATTCTACAAAAGGAGAACAATATAAACAAATCGGTAACTCAGTGGCAATTCCCGTAATATTTGAAGTTGCCAAGAGTATTAAAGAACAAAACTTATTAATAAATGAACCACAAAGAAAAGTTGTTGGAGACTTACGAGAACTCCTTTACAGTTAATGACATAAATAATATTGACCTAGTTACAATTGAAAACATCAAAACTATTGGAGCAAAAATAAGCACACAAAAAGGTGTTTATACTGTTTTAACAACTTTAGTAACTCATAAAATTTTATTTCCTACACAAGATGTTAGAAAGCATCAATCAAGTATGGAAAATGGTTTTTCTGGAAGAACTATTGATACTAGTTTCATAACTCCAACATTAAAAGAACTAGGATTACCTTCAATGGCTGAAAATGGTTGGTTAACTCGTTCACTTGAACAGCCTTATGAATATACTTTAGATTATCAAGGAAAAATAAGCAACAAAGTTGTTAAAAAGGCATTTTTAGAAACATTAGATTATTTAGAAAAAAATGCAGCCAAGGCTACCGCTATTTTACGATTACTATTATTTCAAGCTATTGAAGCTAAAAAACGCTCAACAGTTGAAATCAAACCATTAGAAAATCCCGAAAATTTAACTATTGAAAAAATAATAACTGCACTCGAAGAGCAATTCAGCTTTAATTATGGAACTCACGGTGGTTCAAAACTTCCAGTAATTGCATTTTATTCTATCTATAAAAGTTTAATAAATGAATTGAGTAGATATGATGATTGTGAATTAGAAGAAATGGGAAGTCATACAGCTTCCGATAGAACTTCAAAATCATCAGGAGATATTGAAATTTCAAAAAATGGTGATATTTTTGAATCAATAGAAATCAAACTTGACAAAGAAATTGATTCGACAATTATTCGAATTGCCATAGAAAAAATTAAAAGATTCAATCCAGAGAGATATTATGTGTTATCTTATGTAGGAACAAAAGAAAGTGACAAGTCAGAGATTGCGGACTTAATAACTGAAATAAAAATAGAACACGGTTGTCAAATAATATTCAACGGAGTTACTCCAACTCTGAAATATTATTTAAGACTTATTAATTCTCTTGATGAGTTTATTGAAAATTATAGCGATGCAATAGAAATAGACAAAGAATTGAAAAAAGCTCATAAAGATAAATGGAATGAATTAATTGAAGAGCACTTTAATTAGCCAACGCTAAAAGCCATACACATTTGCAATTCGCTACAGCCACAACATAAACCAAAAATTGCAAAAGAGTATGGCTTTGCAAACGCTAGCAAGTTTGTGAAAAGAAAAGCCAGACACCTAACAATGTATAAAAAACATAGGGCGTTTGTGATAACTTCAAAGTTCTGTGAATTTTAATAGAGTCCGCTAAATATAAAATTTGGCGTTTATAGAAGAAAAAATAATAGCAAAATATTTATATTTAGCTAAGTTATAAACCTAAACGATAGTGATTCCTCTGCCCTACGTTTCTTATACAAAACCGATACATAAAATTATTCAATACAGGTAAACTATACTCATTTTACAAACAAAAAAAGACGAGCAAATTGCTCGTCTTTTTTTTTTAATCATTTACCATTAAACTAATGGACCACCATTCATTATTTCATCATTTGCAAACTCTTCAAATTGTTTAAAATTTTCTTTAAACGAATCTGCTAATTTCTGAGCTGTTTTATAATATCCTTTATCATTATTCCAAGATTTTCTTGGGCTTAAAACTTCAGTTGGAACATTTGGGCATGTTCTTGGTTGAGATAACCCAAACACAGAATGAACGTGATAATTATCTTTATTAGCCGCTTCTAAACTCCCGTCCATAGCCGCAGTAATCATTGCTCTTGTATATTTTAATTTCATTCTAGACCCAACACCATAAGGTCCTCCTGTCCAACCAGTATTAACTAACCAAACATTCACTTTAGCATCTTTCATTTTCTTGCTAAGCATTTCAGCATATTTTGTTGGATGCAATGGCATAAATGGCGCTCCAAAACAAGCTGAAAAACTTGGTTGAGGTTCAGTAACACCTGCTTCTGTACCAGCAACTTTTGCTGTATAACCTGATATAAAGTGATATGCTGCTTGACCTGGAGTTAACTTTGTTATTGGAGGTAAAACTCCAAAAGCATCAGCAGTTAAGAAAAATATATTCTTTGGATTCTCGTCAATTGATGGTTCTCTAATATTATCTATATGATAAATTGGATAACTCACACGTGTATTTTGTGTAATAGAAGTGTCTTCAAAATCTACAACTCCGTTATCATCCATAACGACGTTTTCAAGGATTGCTCCTTTCTTTATAGCAGCATAAATTTCTGGTTCTTGCTTTTGAGAAAGGTTAATCACTTTCGCATAACATCCGCCTTCAAAATTGAAAACTGTATTCTCTTTTGTCCAGCCATGCTCATCATCACCAATCAAACTTCTATTAGGATCGGTAGACAGTGTCGTTTTTCCAGTTCCAGAAAGACCGAAGAAAATTGATGTATCTCCATCCTCACCAACATTTGCAGAACAATGCATTGGCAACGTTTCTTTAAACACTGGAAGAATAAAGTTTAAAGCAGAAAAAATTCCTTTTTTAATTTCGCCTGTATAACCAGTTCCACCAATTAAGGCAATTTTCTTTTCAAAATTTAAGATAGCAAAATTATGTTGACGTGTTCCATCAACTTCAGCATCCGCCATAAAACCTGGAGCATTAATAACCGTCCATTCTGGAGAAAAATTTTCTAATTCTTGTTCAGTTGGGCGCAAAAACATGTTATAAGCAAACATGTTACTCCAAGGATATTCATTTACAACTCGTATATTGAGTTTGTATTTTTCATCTGCACATGCATAACTATCTCTTACATATATTTCTTTTTCAGAAAGGTAATCCACAACCTTGTCATACAATTTGTCAAATTTATCAGAATCAAAAGGAAGATTAATATTTCCCCACCAAACTTTATCTTTAGTGATTTCGTCTTTTACGATAAATCTGTCCATTGGAGAACGTCCTGTAAATTCACCTGTATCAATAGCAAGAGCGCCTGAGTCGGCCTCTTTTCCTATTTTATTATCGATACATATTTGGTGTAATTTTTCTGGGGATAAGTTGTAATGCACTACTGCATTTTTAATACCATAACTATTTAACGAAATCGATTTCGTACTTGTATCGTGGCTCATCATGTTTTTTAATTTTTGATGTTATTGTACGACAAATTTAAACTTTATTTTAAAAGAATTTTATTGATTTGATAATTTTTTATCAAAAAAATTATCAACTACTTTTTAAGAATGAAATTGTCATTTTTATCCATCCTATAATAAAGAAAACACCTCCTAAAGGTGTAATGAACCAAATACTCTTCGGATTTATGTCAAGTATCGTAATTGCATATATAGAACCTGAAAAGAGAACAATACCACTAATAAACAGCATACTTATCACATTTTTTGTTTTAGATTTAAAGCCTGCATACGTATTTACAAACAACAATACAATCACATGATACATTTGATAACGAACTCCAGTTTCAAAACTTTTTAGAGCATCAACACCCAACTTTTCTTTTAATGCATGTGCTCCAAAAGCACCTAATACTATTGCTATTGCTCCTAAAATTGATGTTATCACTAAATTTTTATTCTTCATCTGTATTAATTTTGTCAATGCAAAAATATGGCTTAAATTTATCCTATGGAAAATTCAGACAATAAATTAGTTACATTGCTTAGTTCTATTGATTTATATGAATTAGAAATCACAAAAGGAAAATTAGAAAGTGAAGGAATTCAATGTTTCATTACAGGGAAGGCTGACACAATTGGTTTTGCTGATGGATATCGTCTTCAAATAGCGTCATCTGACCAACTAAAAGCAAAAGACATACTTAATAAAATAAATTAATGAGAAACATATTAATTATAGGAGCAGGAAGATCAGCTTCTTCTCTGATTAGATATCTATTGGATAAATCATCAGAAGAAAATTTACATATTATTGTTGCAGACATGAACAAATCTGCAGCAGAAGAAAAAATCAACAACCATAAAAATGCTTCTGCAATTTCGTTAAATGTGTTTGATGAAAAAGACAGAAGAGCAGCTATAAAAAATGCAGCTATTGTAATATCAATGCTTCCAGCAAGATTTCATCTTGAAGTTGCCAAAGATTGTTTAGAGTTTGGCAAAAACATGGTGACTGCATCTTATGTCTCTAAAGAGATGAAAGCGTTAAATAATGATGTTAAATCTAAAGGATTGACATTTATGAACGAGATTGGTCTTGATCCTGGAGTTGATCATATGAGTGCCATGCAAGTAATTGATAGAATTCGTGATAATGGTGGGAAAATGTTATTATTTGAATCTTTTACAGGAGGTTTAGTTGCTCCTGAAAGCGATACGAATCTATGGAACTATAAATTTACATGGAATCCAAGAAATGTTGTAGTTGCCGGACAAGGAAGCGCCTCAAAATTTATTCAAGAAGGGAAATATAAATACATACCATATCAAAAATTATTTAGACGAACAGAGTTTTTAAATATTGATGGCTATGGACGATTTGAAGGATATGCAAATCGCGATTCGCTAAAATACCGTACTATTTATGGTCTTAACGATATCCCTACTTTATATAGAGGAACTATTAGAAAAGTAGGTTTTTCAAGGGCTTGGAATGTTTTTGTACAACTCGGAATGACAGATGACAGTTATCAAATTGAAGATTCTGAAAATATGACATATCGCGATTTTACCAATTCATTTTTAGCATATAATCCTACCGATTCTGTTGAATTAAAATTACGCCATTATCTCAAAATCGATCAAGATGATATTATTTGGGATAAATTAATGGAGCTAAATATTTTTAGCAAAACTAAAAAAGTTGACCTTGAAAATGCTACTCCAGCACAAATACTTCAAAAAATATTGATGGATAGTTGGACATTGGAAGAGGATGATAAAGATATGATTGTGATGTGCCATAAGTTTGGCTATGAATATAAAGGTGAGAAACGTCAAATAGAATCTCAAATGGTTGTTCTTGGTGATGATCAAACTTACACTGCAATGGCAAAAACTGTAGGATTACCTGTCGCAATTGCTACTTTAAAAATCTTGAATGGCGAAATTACAAAAACAGGAGTTTTAATACCTATTGACAAAAAAGTGTATGAACCTATTTTAAGAGAATTGGAAGATTACGGAGTTGTTTTTACTGAAAAGGAAGTGCCTTATTTAGGATATAACCCTGAGAATGTGAGTTGAAATCTACATCTTTAAATAAAAATCTTGCGTCAGATTTATATACTCTTGTGTATATTTATGACGCTCGATTTCAATAATCAATTCATCAATTTCAATTATTATTTCTTTGAATGACAACTGCAGTAAACTTCTTTTGATTATTGATTTTTCAGTTCCTCTAACTCGCGAAATTCTAAATGGAAATAACTTGTTTTCTGATGCCTTTTTTAAAAATTGTTCTTCTTCTTCAAACGGAATTATAAATGCACAACTTCCATTTTCAGACAACATTTTTTCTGTAGAGTTAAGTAAAAAACCATATGGAAGACTTTCTGAATGCCTTGCCATTGCACGCTTCGCTTCTATTTCTTCTTTTTTATAAGTAGATGTATAAAACGGTGGGTTAGAAACAATTAAATCATATTTATCATCAATTTCATCGACAAAATCCTGCAATGAAGCATGATAACAAAATAGTCTATCACTCCAATCTGAAGCTTCAAAATTTTCAACTGCTTGCTCAAAAGCATTTGCTTCAATTTCTATAGCATCAATATTTTCAGCAAAACTTCGCTGTGCTATTTGCAATGCAATAATTCCAGTACCTGTACCAATATCTAAAACTGAATACGGAGAGTTTAATTGTGTCCAAGAACCTAATAAAACAGCATCTGTACCAATTTTCATAGCACACTTATCTTGAGCAACAGTAAATTGTTTGAATTTAAATGGTTTAGCAATCACAAATTATTTATTTATACTACAAGGCAATCTATTTGTTTTAATAATAATATTTTAAAACCATCAACCCAAAAATAGCAGGAAACAAGTAGTCATTAATCAAAGACAAATATAAAGAGTTTTAAATCAATCTTTGAGTGAGTTTTATTTAGTTTTATATTAAAAATTAGCCTTCCTAAAATTATTGGGAGACATATCTTTAATCATTTTAAATCGTCTATTAAAATTTGAAATGTTTCTAAATCCACTTTGATAAGCAATTTCATTAATTGAAGAATCTCTTTTGTCTACAATTAATTTACTGGCATTCTCAATACGCAGTTCATTTAAAAATTGAATATATGTTTTATTGGTTCTTTTTTTAAAGTATTTGCAAAATGCATTTTTTGTCATGTTTGCAACACCCGAAATAGTGTTTAATGAAATTTCTCGACTAAAATTATTCATAGTATATTCAAATACATTTCGCATTCTGTTTCCTTCATTATCAGAATATTTTTTATCATAAATAAAGGAAGACAAACTTTTGTAATTAGCTGTTGAAGTAATTCTTAATATTTGCAATAGAATAATAAACCTATTTAGTGCTGAAGCATTTTCTAGTTGAAAAAACAAACTCTTAACCTGTTTTTGCTTAGAAGTTATTTCAAAACCATGTTTAGAACGATTAAAGAATTTTTGCAATTCTTTTAATTCTTCAAGTTCAAAAAAACTATTCCCAAAAGATTGTTTAGTAAAAAACAAGCTTAACATATGTGATGATTTGGAAGCTTTTGAATCACTTTTAAACACATGAGGAATATTACTTCCTATTACCAAAACAGTGTCTTTCTTGTAATAATTAATTGCATCTCCAACAATTAAAGTTCCTTCACCCTCAACAATTAAGCACAACTGAATTTCTTCATGCTGATGCAGTTTATCATAAAAAGTTTCAGCTTTATCAATTTGAAAAATTAAAGCGTCTTGCTCAGGCTTTGTTATTTTAAATGGAAGAACCTTCATGCTTCAAAAATAAGCAAATTATACTCTAAAAATTGAAATAAATAAAATAATTAGATAATATAGTATTAATTTTGGATAAAAATTTATTAATACAGTCAACAAAACTGAACTAATTTTACATCATCAAAATATATAATTTATGAGTATAGAATGGAAAGGTGTAATGCCAGCAGTAACAACTAAGTTTACCGATAACGATACGTTAGATTTAGTAAATTTTGAAGTGAACATTAAAGCGCAATTAAATGCTGGTGTTAACGGAATTATTCTTGGAGGAACACTTGGAGAAGCTAGTACTTTGGCTGATGAAGAAAAAAGAGTTTTAGTAAGAAAAGCAGTGGAAATTGTTGATGGAGCAGTTCCAATAATTATGAATGTAGCTGAACAAACTACTACAGCTGCAATTGATGCAGCAAGAAAAGCTAAAGAAGATGGAGCAGCCGGATTAATGATGTTGCCTCCAATGAGATATAAATCAGATGATAGAGAAACTACAGTTTACTTTAAAAAAGTTGCAAATAGTACTTCTTTACCTATTATGGTATATAACAACCCTGTAGATTACGGAATAGAAGTTACCTTAGATATGTTTGAAGAATTATTGAGAGACTGTCCGAATATTCAAGCAGTAAAAGAATCTACAAGAGATTTGTCTAATATTACACGTATCAAAAATCGTTTTGGAGATCGTTTAGCAATATTGTCCGGAGTAGACACTTTGGCTTTAGAGAGTATTTTCATGGGAGCTGATGGTTGGGTTTCCGGATTGGTTTGTGCGTTTCCAGAAGAAACTGTTGCGATTTTTAAATTAGCAAAAGTGGGTAGAAATGATGAAGCCTTGGCAATTTATCGTTGGTTTTTACCATTGTTAGAGTTAGATATTAACACTAAATTAGTGCAAAATATTAAGTTGGCAGAAGTTGCAACCGGAATCGGAACAGAAAATGTTCGTGAACCTAGATTACCATTGATTGGTGAAGAGCGGGAACATGTTTTAAGTGTTATTGAAGAAGGAATGAGAACAAGACCAACTTTGTCAAATTATAAAAATTTATAAATGATAACAGGAAAAAACTATATCGGAAATAACTTAATTGCTGAAGGAAATAAGACCTATAAAACTTTTAATCCTCAGTTAAACATAGAAAATGAGTCAGTATTTACTGAAGCAACTAGTGAAGAAATTGATTTGGCTGTAAAATTAGCAACAAAAGCATATAAAAAGTTTAGTAAAACTTCTGGAATACGAAAAGCGGTTTTTTTAAATGCTATTGCCGACGAAATTTTAGCACTAGATGATGAATTGATTCAAACCTATTGCTCAGAAACTGGATTGCCAGAAGGAAGAGCAAAAGGAGAAAGAGGAAGAACTGTAGGTCAATTACGCACTTTTGCTAAATTGGTAGAAGATGGTTCTTGGGTTGAGGCAACTATTGATACTGCACAACCAGATCGCGAGCCAATGGCGAGACCTGATGTTCGCAAAATGATGATGCCTTTGGGTCCTGTTGTAGTCTTTGGAGCGAGTAATTTCCCATTAGCGTATTCAACAGCTGGAGGAGATACTGCTGCTGCTTTGGCTTCTGGATGTCCTGTGATTGTAAAATCTCATCCAATGCATGCTGGAACTGGAGAATTGGTTGCTTCTGCAATAATTAAAGCTGCCGAAAAAACGGGAATGCCAAATGGTGTTTTTTCTAATTTGAATAGTAGCGGAATTGAAGTTGGTCAAAAATTAGTAATGCATCCACAAGTAAAAGCTATTGGTTTTACTGGAAGTATTCGTGGAGGTCGTGCTTTATATGATATGGCAGCACAGCGAGAAGAACCAATTCCTGTATTTGCTGAAATGGGAAGCGTCAATCCAGTTATTATGCTTCCAACTGCTTTGCAGAATAGAGGAGAAGAATTAGCAAAGACCTATGCGAGTTCTATTACTTTAGGTACAGGTCAATTCTGTACAAATCCTGGATTAATATTAGGAATTAAAGGGGAAGAACTTTCAGATTTTGTTGCTAATTTGTCAAAAGATATTTTAGAAATAGATCCTTCGTGTATGTTGCATCCAAATATTAAAGGAGCTTATGAAGTTAATAAAACAACTATTTTATCTCAAGATAAAATAAATGTTACTGCTGAATTTACGAAAGATGTACAATCAAACTATGCAAAACAAGTTGTTGCAACTGTTGAAGGTTCGACATTTTTAGCAAATACTAAATTACATCAAGAAGTTTTCGGACCGTTTTCAATAGTTGTTCAATGTGAAGATTCTGATGAGTTGGAGGAGATTCTTTCTAAATTAGAGGGTCAATTAACTGGAACTGTAATTGGAGATAATAATGAAGTTTCTGAATATTCAGAGGTTGTTTCTGCTTTGCAAAATAGAGTTGGACGTATCATTTTTAATGGTGTTCCTACAGGCGTAGAAGTTTGCCCTTCTATGGTTCATGGAGGTCCGTATCCAGCGTCAACAGATAGTAGATTTACAGCAGTTGGAGTAAGCTCGATAAAGCGTTGGGTAAGACCATTTAGTTATCAAGATTGGCCAAATGATTTATTACCTGATGAATTGAAAAATGAAAACCCATTAGAAATTTTAAGAAGTGTAAATAGAGAATTAACAACTAGTAAAATTTAAAAAAATGAAATATTTAAGGATTGTTTATGTATTATTAATATTTGTGTTAATTGGTTGTGAGAATAAAGGTTCTTCAACAACTTTGAATGATATTATCACTGAATATCAAGATTATGAAGCCTATGATGAAGATGAATTTCCTTTAGGTGTTTACACAAAAGAGTATTATAAATCGAATGCTGAATATGCACAAACAACCATAGATAAATTAAATGAAATTGATGATGTTGGATTAAGCGAGACGGATAAAATCTCGTTAGATTTATTAAAATTTAATTTAAAAGATCAAATTGCATATTACGAATTTGAACAATACTTAAATCCAATATTATCTGATTATGGTTTTCATAGTAGTTTAACATATAATGTACGTCTGTTGACAAATTATGAAGATGTAAAAGAATACTTGAATAAGTTAAATGCAATTCCTGAATATGTGAATCAACATTTTGTAAATCTGAGAGAAGGATTGGAAAAAGGGGTTTCACAACCTTTAGTGATTTTTAAGGGTTATGAATCTACCTATGATAATAACATAGTTGATAATTTTGAAGATAGTTATTACTATTCTCCATTTAAAAATCTTCCTAAAGACTTAACTAATCAGCAAAAAGATTCTGTTTTAAACGCAGCTGAAATTGCGATTGAAAAAAGTGTAATTCCAGAATTTAAAAGAATTAAACAATTTTTTGAAACAGAGTATTTCCCAAAAACTAGAAAAACTATTGGTATTTCTGAAACTCCAAATGGAAAAGACTTTTATCAAGACAGAATCAATTTTTATACAACAAGTACTCAGTATTCTGCTGATGATATTCATAAATTAGGATTGAGTGAAGTTGCAAGAATAAAAGCAGAAATGAAACAAATAATTAAGGACTTAGAATTCAAAGGTTCTTTTGCTGATTTCTTTCATTTTTTAAGAACTGATGAGCAGTTTTATGCAAAAACACCTAATGAATTAATGATGATTGCTCGTGACATGTCTAAGCGTGCTGATGAGCAATTACCAAGATTTTTTAAAACATTACCTAGAAAGCCTTATGGTGTGGCTCCAGTTCCAGATGCGATTGCTCCTAAATATACGGGCGGAAGATATATTGGAACAGAAAAAGATAGCAAAGATCCTGGTTATTATTGGGTAAACACATATGATTTACCAAGTAGAACATTATATACTTTACCTTCTTTGACAGTTCATGAAGCAGTTCCAGGGCATCATTTGCAAGGAAGTTTGAACAACGAATTAGGTGATAGTATTCCTCAGTTTAGAAAGGATTTATATTTATCTGCTTATGGTGAAGGTTGGGGATTATATTCTGAATTTTTAGCTGATGAAATGGGAATGTATAGAACTCCTTATGAGCAATTTGGAAAATTCACTTACGAAATGTGGCGTGCTTGTAGATTAGTTGTAGATACTGGAATACACGCAAAAGGCTGGACAAGGCAACAAGTTGTTGATTATATGTCTTCAAATACGGCACTTTCAATGCATGAAATTAATACAGAAACAGATCGCTATATTTCTTGGCCTGGACAAGCACTTTCTTATAAGATAGGTGAGTTAAAAATTAGAGAGTTACGTAAAAGAGCAAAAGAACAGTTAGGTTCAAAGTTTGATATAAGAGAATTTCATGAGATAATTTTGGAACAAGGAACAGTTACGTTAGCAATCATGGAAGGAAGAGTTGATAATTATATTCAGAAAACAAAAAATGAGTAAATCAACTTTTGTATGCATTGATGCACACACTTGCGGAAATCCAGTTCGAGTGATTAAAGAAGGCGGTCCAAAACTTATTGGAAAAACCATGAGTGAAAAACGTCAGCATTTTTTGAACGAATATGATTGGATACGAAAAGGATTGATGTTTGAACCACGAGGTCATGATATGATGAGTGGAAGCATTCTTTTTCCTCCACATGATCCAGAAAATGATTTTGCAATTTTATTTATTGAAACTTCTGGCTGTTTGCCAATGTGTGGACATGGAACAATTGGGACTATTACTATTGCTATTGAAGAAGGTTTAATTACGCCAAAAATTCCAGGAAAAATAATGATGGAAGCACCTGCAGGATTGGTGGAAATTGAATACCAACAAACAGGAAATAAAGTTGATTGGGTAAAACTAACCAATGTAAAAAGTTATTTGGCTGCAGAAAATTTAACTGTTGATTGCCCAGAATTGGGCGAAATTACTTTTGACGTTTCTTATGGTGGTAATTACTATGCAATTGTAGATCCACAAGAAAACTTTTCTGGAGTTCATGATTTTACAGCAAGTAAGATTGTTCAATATTCACAAGTTGTAAGAGATAGAATTAATGAAAAATACCCAAACTTATTCATCCATCCAGAAAATGAAACGATACGTGATGTAACACATATGTTGTGGACAGGTAATCCAATAGATTCGACTTCGTCTGGAAGAAATGCAGTTTTTTATGGTGACAAAGCTATAGATAGGTCTCCTTGTGGCACTGGAACTTCGGCAAGATTAGCGCAATTGCATGCAAAAGGAAAGTTGAAAATTGGAGAAAAATATATCCACGAAAGTTTTATTGGAAGTAAATTTATAGGTTGTGTTGAGCGAGAGACGATTTTGAATGGGAAACCAGCAATTATACCAAGTATTCAAGGTTGGGCAAAAGTATTTGGGTATAATACAATTACGATTGACACAGAAGATGATCCTTATGCGTTTGGATTTCAAGTAATATAAAAAAGCAAAAGCATGAAACAAATTTATTATGTAATCATTGTATTGATTCTTACAGCAGGATCAGCACAAGCTCAAAAAATCACTCAAGATGATTATAAACGTGCTGTTAGTTTTATGTATGATAATTATAACAATAAAACAGCATTTAATCTACATACCAGCATAAATTGGTTTAAGGATAATTCTGGAATATGGTTTATTGATTATAGCAAAGATGGAAAAACATACAAAACAGTTTCTTTTAAAGATTATAGCGTAAATCCTTTGTTTAATCAAAGCAAATTAACCAATGCAATTAATAAACTATTAGACAGGAAAATAGAGTTTAATCAATTGTCAGTGTCTAAAATCGAACGAATTAAAGAAGGTAACTTGTCATTCTATTTTGAAGGCAAAGGATATGATTTAGACACTAAAACGTACCAAATTAAATTATCTGAAGAAGAAAAAAAGGAAGAAAAAGATGAGTTTGAAACAAAATCTCCTAATGGTAAATGGATTGCTTATAGTAAAGAATATAATTTATTTATAAAATCTACTGAAACAAGTGAAGAATTTCAATTAAGTTTTGATGGAAAGAGAGATTATGAATATGCATCATGGTATGGATGGTATGATAAAATGGAGGGTGAAAATGGAGAGCGACCAAAGCGATTTTATGTAGATTGGTCAAAAGATTCAAAATGGATTTCAACAAGTGTTGTTGATTTGCGTACTGCTGAAAAAATGTATTTACTTGACAATAGTATTGATTCTTTGTATAAACCAAAACTGTTGTCATATTATAGAGGTTCTCCTGGAGATACTACTATGGTTCATTTAAAACCTGTTTTTTATAATATAGAAACAAAGAAAGAAGTCAAAACGAATCTTCCAACAGGAACTCATATAAATTCGGTTTCAACAGAATGGACTGATGAGTCTGGTGTTGTTCTTGCTCAATATTTTGAGCGAGGTTTTCAGAAATTACATGTAAAAAAGGTTGATCTAAATTCAGGTATTGAGCAAACTTTAATTAAAGAAGAGAGCAATACCAATATTGATAATTTTGATTCTAGATTGTTTGATAATAATCAAAAGATTGTTTTTTTGTCTGAAAGAAGCGGCTGGAGACAAATTTATTTATTGGACTTAAAAACTAATAAAACCACATCATTAACAAATGGGAATTTTTATGTGAATGAAATTAAGCACATAGATGAAGATACTGGAATTATTTATTTTTTAGCATCAGGAAAAGAAAAGTTAAACAATCCATACCATCAACAAGTATATAAAGTAAACTTGAAAGGAAAAATCACTTTACTTACTCCAGAAACGACACATCATATTGTTGACTTTTCTGAGGATGGGAAGTATTTTATAGATAATTATTCAACAATTAATATCCCAACAAAAACTGTATTAAGAGAATCAAAAACTGGAAATATTTTAACAGAATTAACAAAAGCAAATGTTGATGAAGCAATTTCAAAAGGGTGGAAAACGCCTGAAGTTTTTGAACTAATAGCCAAAGATGGTAAAACCCCAATTTACGGAACACTTTGGAAGCCTACTAATTTTGATGCTACAAAATCATATCCAATAATTGATGCTACTTATACTGGTCCTCATACGCAAGTTTTTCCGAAATCGTTTGATAGAGGTTTTTGGAGTCAATCAATTGCTGAGTTGGGTTTTATTGTTATGAAGGTAGATGGCTTAGGGACATCTGGTCGCTCAAAAGAATTTCATAATCATTCCTATAAAAACATGGAAAACAATCTTGAAGATCATGTTTTAGCAATAAAACATTTAGCAAAGAAATATTCTTGGGTTGATGGTGAAAGAGTTGGAATATTTGGTCATTCTGCAGGTGGTTATGATACAGGAAGAGCAATGTTAGCATTTCCTGATGTTTATAAAGTTGGTGTCGCAAGTTCTGCAGATCATGACTTTAGAATGGAGAAAGCATGGTGGCCAGAAATGTATCAAGGTTGGCCTGTAGATTCAACATATCAAAGTGTATCAAACATTACAAACGCTAAAAATTTAAAAGGCAAGTTATTATTAGTTCATGGTGGAATCGATGAAAATGTAAATCCGTCGGCAACTTTTAAATTTGCAGAAGCATTGGTAAATTCTGATAAAAATTTTGATTTGCTTATCTTACCAAGTCAACGTCATGGATATACTGGTAAAACAAGAAAATATTTCATTAAAAAACGTTGGAATTACTTTGTAGAACATCTATTAGGAGTAGAACCTATTTGGGATTTTAAATGGGAATAGACAAGAAAAAAATTATAAAAAACCATTGTTATACTGAACTTGTTTACGGAAGGATAAACAAGAAATTAAGTACAAACTTTTCTAATGAAGAAAGTGAATTGCTTATAAAAAAAGTACTAGAAGAAACAGGTATAGAATACTACGAAAAAAAAGGAAAGAACTTTTATATTAGAAATAAGAAACATAATATAAAAATCACAATTAATTCAAATACTTTTAGAGTTATAACTGTGGATAAAATTGTAAAATAATTAAAGTTTAACAAGTTTAAAAATAAGATATTAAATGTCAAAAGAAGTTGTCATTATTGGCGGTGGAATTATAGGTTTGTGTACTGCATATTATCTTCAAAAGGAAGGTCAAAAAATAACTGTTATTGACAAATCTGATTTTACTTCTGGCGCATCGCATGTAAACGCTGGATATATTACTCCTAGTCATTTTATCCCATTAGCGGCTCCTGGAATGATTAATAAAGGTATCAAATGGATGTTCAATTCTTCTAGTCCTTTTTATGTCAAACCAAGATTAAATCTTGATTTTTTAAAATGGACATTAGCATTTAAGAAATCTGCAACTTCGCATAAAGTTGAAAAAGCAATTCCTGTTATAAAAGACATTAACTTAATGAGTCGTGATTTATATGAAGAAATGAAATCTTCAAACGATTTTAAGTTTCATTATGAACGAAAAGGATTGTTGATGTGTTATAAATCTGATAAAGTTGGCGAGGAAGAATGGAAAATAGGTAAACGAGGAATTAAAGAAGGTTTAGGAGTACAAAATTTATCAGCCAAAGAAGTAGAAAAGTTAGAACCAAAAGCAAATTTGGATATTAAAGGAGCAGTTTATTATGATTCTGATGCTCATATGACTCCAACCGATTTTATGTCAGAAATGGTTAGTTATTTAAAGTCAAAAGGAGTTACTTTCTTTTCAAATGAAGAAGTTGTTGATATTCAAATTTCTAATAGCACTATTTCAAAAATTATAACCAACAAACAAGAGTTAACTACTGATGAAGTTGTATTAGCAGCAGGAAGTTGGAGTCCATTATTGACTAAAAAATTAGGCATACAAATTCCAATTCAAGCTGGAAAAGGATATCGAATTAATGTTGAAAGAGAAACAAACATTACGATTCCTGCGATATTATGTGAGGCTAAAGTAGCAGTCACTCCAATGGATGGTTTTACACGTTTTGCTGGGACTATGGAAGTTGCTGGAATTAATCATACAATTAATCCGGTTCGCGTAAATGCAATTGCAAATGCAGCCAAATCCTATTATAAAAATTTAGAAATAACTTCAAAAGAAAAAGAAACTGCCGATTGCGGTTTGCGACCTTGTTCTCCTGATGGATTACCATATATTGGAAAATCTTCAAAATGTAATAATCTAACTATTGCAACAGGTCATGCAATGATGGGATGGAGTTTGGGTCCTGCTACTGGAAAATTGATTTCTGAAATTATTTCAGATAAAAAACCTTCTTTAGATTTAGATGCTTTTCATCCTGATAGAAAATTTTAATAATCAACCTAAAATTCGAGTAACGCAAATACTCTAGTTGATTTATTTGATGGATATTATCCATATGAAAGTATTATTTACAAATATAAATTTATCAACCCTTCAGGAGTTTCAACAATAACTTTGTTGTTTTCTCTGTCAATTTTCTTGATAAAATTATCAATCATCGGGATAAAAATATCTACTCCTTCCCTATCTACTTCAAATAAAGGCTGTGCAGTTTTTTCATTGATTCCAACAATTTTTCCAACTTCACCAAAGTTTACATCTTCGAGAGTAAACCCTATAATTTCATGAAAATAAAATTGATCTCCTACAAGTTTTGGAAGTAAAGTAAGTGGTAAATAAATTCCTGATTTCATAATTCCATCAGCGTCTGCTTCAGAATCTACACCTTCAAACTTTGTACGCAATTGATTCCCTTTTTGCAGTAAACTTTTTTCAATAAAAAAAGGAATCAGATTTGTACCATGTAGTACAAATACTGATTCCATATTTTCGTATAATTGAGGTTCGTCTGTATCAAGTTTGATAACTACTTCTCCTCTAAAACTGTGTTTTCTTACGATTTTACCAAGATAAAAACAATCTTCCTTACGCATAATCGATAGAAATTAAAACTACTCTGCAGTTTCTTCTTTAGACCCTTCAGTTGCAACTTCTTCAGTTGTTTCTTCAACAACCGTTTCAGCAGTTACTTCTTCTGAAACCTCTTCAACAACTTCTTTTGCCGCTTCTTCTGCAGCAGTTGCAGCCGCAGCTTCTGCTTTTATAGCCTCTTCAGCCTCTAGCACAGCAGCTTTACGCTTTTGGTTTACTTCTTTTTCAGCTTCCAATGCTTTTGCTTTTACATCAGCAGTTTCCTTTGCAAGACCATCTTCTTTAGCAGTTACTAAACCTGCTTTTTCGTCTAACCATGCTTGAAATTTCTTTTCAGCTTCCTCTTCAGAAAATGCTCCTTTACGAACTCCTCCTGCTAGGTGATGCTTTAATAACGCTCCTTTGTAAGACAACAATCCTTTTGCTGTATCAGTTGGCTGCGCTCCATTCTGTAACCATTTTACTGAACCATCAACGTCCAATTCAATTGTTGCAGGATTTGTGTTTGGATTATAAGTTCCTAATTTTTCTAAGAATTTACCATCTCTTTTTGCTCGTGCATCTGCTGCTACGATCCAGTAAAAAGGTTTTCCTTTTTTACCGTGTCTTTGTAATCTAATTTTTACTGACATATTTTAAATTTTTAAGGTACTCGACCTTGATTATCAATTAAGGGTGCAAATGTAAGGAATACTATCTATTCTTAACGATAAATATCATGTTATTTCTCAAGTTGCAATTTACTTAAAATTAGCGCGTTACATTTCTTTTGAATTGTTAATAACTAAACCCTAACAACAAACAACTAAAACCTCAAAATTAGGTAATTTTAAAACCTCTAATTTCAATACTGAATGTACTTAATTTTCGATACAGAAACTACTGGTTTACCTAAAAAATGGAAGGCTCCAATAACTGATACCAACAATTGGCCTCGCTGTATTCAAATTGCATGGCAACTACATGATGAATTAGGGCAACTCGTAGAAAGTGAAGATTATTTAATACAAACAGATAACTTTAATATCCCATACGATGCAGAGCAAATTCATGGTATTTCTACACAACTTGCAGACGATAACGGAATTCCATTAGTTGAAGTTTTAGAGAAATTTAACGAAGCCTTATCAAAAACAACATTTGTTGTTGGTCAAAATGTTGGCTTTGACCTCAATATTATGGGTTGTGAGTTTCACAGAATGGGAATTGAAACACAACTAAATTCACTACCATTATTAGACACTTGTACAGAAAAAACTGCTCAATTATGCCAACTTACTGGAGGTCGAGGTGGAAAATTTAAATTACCAACGCTAACTGAACTTCATAAACATTTATTTGGAATAGGATTTGGTGATGCGCACAATGCAACTGCTGATGTTGAAGCAACTACACGTTGTTTCTTAGAACTTATCAGAAAACGAAATTTCACTATTGAAGAGTTAGATACAACTCCAGATTTTTTTGAAAAATTTGACGCGAAAAATCCGAAGGAAATTCAATTAATCGGTTTAAAACACATCAATCTAAAAACAGCCAGTAAAAAACTTCGAGATAAAGCCGCAAAAGAATTTGATGCGCCTTTAAAAACAACTTCCACTGAAGGTTCATCAGCATTGAAAGATGCTAATTTTGTGCATCTTCATAATCACTCTCAATTTTCAATATTACAATCTACGGCAAGCATTTCCGATCTTGTAAAAGCAGCTATCAATAATGATATGAAAGCTGTTGCATTAACAGATGACGGAAATATGATGGGCGCATTTTATTTTGTCAAAGAGATATTAGCACACAATAAATCAGTAGAAGAATATAACGAAACTCTTGAAGAAAATCAAGAAAGAAAACAGCCAATCACTCCTATTGTTGGGAGTCAATTTAACGTTTGTGAAGACCATCTTGACAGAAGCCATAAAGACAATGGTTATCAAATTGTAATGCTCGCCAAGAACAAAAAAGGCTACCATAATTTGGCGAAAATGTCGTCAATATCACATACTAAAGGGTTTTATTACGTTCCACGAATTGACAAAAATATTGTAGCGCAATACAAAGAAGATATCATCATTTTGAGTGGAAGTCAGTACGGAGAGATTTCTAGTAAAATATTAAATATTGGTGAATCTCAAGCCGAAGAAGCGTTAGTTTGGTGGAAAGAACAATTTGGAGATGATTTTTATCTTGAAATGACAAATCACGGTCAAGAGAATGAAAAACACATCAACGATGTATTACTTCAATTTTCAAAAAAATACAATGTAAAACTAGTTGCTTCTAATGATATATTCTATATAAACAAAGAAGATGCTACACCTCACGATATTTTACTCTGTGTAAAAGGTGGTGAGAAATTTGACACTCCAAAAGGTCGTGGTCGAGGCTACAGATACGGTTTGCCAAATGAAGAGTATTATTTCAAAAGTCAAGATGAAATGAAAGAATTGTTTCAAAACACACCTGAAGCAATCATAAATATTCAAGAAGTTATTGACAAAATTGAAATATATCCTTTAGCACGAGAAGTTTTGTTGCCTAAATTTGATATTCCACAAGAGTTTGTTAACCCTGAAGATGCAATTGATGGAGGCGTAAGAGGAGAAAATGCATATTTAAAACACCTAACTTTTGAAGGTGCAAAGAAAAGATATGGTGAATTAGATAAAGAAACCATCGAAAGACTCGATTTTGAGTTAATGATTATTGAAAAAACTGGATATCCAGGATACTTCTTAATCGTTTGGGATTTAATCGCCGAAGCAAGAAGAATGGATGTGTCTGTAGGTCCTGGACGTGGTTCTGCCGCGGGATCTGTTGTTGCATATTGCCTTTGGATTACCAATATTGACCCAATAAAATACGACTTACTTTTTGAGCGTTTCTTAAATCCAGATCGTGTTTCATTACCAGATATCGATATTGATTTTGATGATGAAGGGCGCCAAAAGGTAATTGATTTTGTTATCAATAAATATGGAAAAAACAACGTTGCTCAAATTATTACGTACGGAACAATGGCTGCAAAATCTTCAATACGAGATACAGCTCGTGTTTTGGATTTGCCACTTCCTGACGCTGATAGAATTGCAAAATTGATACCAAATACAAAACTAAATTACATTTTTGGAGAAGATAAAAAAAGCAAGTCTAAAATTGCAGAATTACGAGCCGATGATAAAGCAAAAATAGTAGAATTACAGACTATCGCAGACGGAACCGATCTTGCCGCAAAAACGATACATCAAGCATTGTCGCTCGAAGGATCAGTAAGAAATACTGGAACGCATGCTTGTGGAGTTATCATTACTCCTGAAGATATTACCAATTTAATTCCTGTTGCAACTGCCAAAGATTCGGAAATGTTTGTAACACAGTTTGACAATAATGTTGTGGAAAGTGCAGGGTTATTGAAGATGGATTTCTTGGGATTAAAAACGCTTACATTAATTAAAGACACTGTAAAAATTGTTAAAGCAATTCATAAGAAAACATTAGTTCCTGATGATTTCCCGTTGGATGATAAGAAAACGTATGAACTTTTTCAAAAAGGAGAAACAATTGGAATTTTTCAGTATGAATCTGCAGGAATGCAGAAACATCTAAAAGATTTAAAGCCGACAACTTTTGCAGATTTAATTGCAATGAACGCACTCTATCGTCCTGGACCAATGGAATATATTCCGTTATTTATTATGCGGAAACACGGTAGAGAAGCTATCGAATATGACTTGCCAGAAATGGAGGGGATTCTAAAGGAAACTTATGGAGTTACTGTCTATCAAGAACAAGTGATGCTGCTCTCTCAAAAATTAGCGAATTTCACCAAAGGTGAAGCCGATATGTTGAGAAAAGCAATGGGAAAAAAGATTTTATCACTGCTTGAAGAGTTGAAACCAAAATTCATGAATGGTGGAAAAGCAAACAACCATCCAGAAGAAGCATTAGAGAAAATTTGGAAAGATTGGGAAGCATTCGCGGCCTATGCATTTAACAAATCTCACTCAACTTGTTACGCCTATATTGCGTATCAAACAGCATATTTAAAGGCGCATTATCCAGCAGAATATATGGCTGCAGTATTGTCTAACAATATGCGAGATATTAAATCTGTTTCTTTCTTTATGGAAGAATGCAAGCGTGCAGGAATTAAAGTTTTAGGACCTGATGTAAATGAATCATATTATAAATTTGCTGTAAATAAAGAAGGAGCCATTCGCTTTGGAATGGGCGCAATTAAAGGTGTTGGAGAAGGTGCCGTTGCATCTATTATATCAGAAAGAAAAGAGAATGGACCATTTAAATCTATTTTTGATGTTGCCAAACGTGTTGATTTACGTGCTGCTAACAAGCGAACTTTTGAAGGTCTTGTTTTTGCTGGCGGATTTGATAGTTTTACTGAAACTCAAAGGTCGCAGTATTTTGCATTAGATGAAAAAGGGCAAACATTTTTAGAGAGAGCAATGAAATACGGCTCTAAATATCAAGAAAACAAAAACTCTTCACAAATTTCTATGTTTGGTGAAACCTCCGAAGTACAATTTGAAGAACCTGTAATTCCTGAATGTGAAGAATGGGGAATGATGGAAAAATTATCTCGCGAAAAAGAAGTTGTTGGAATTTATATTTCTGGTCATCCTTTGGATAATTTTAAAAACGAATTGAAAAATTTCTGCAATGCTGTTTTGGTTGATTTTCAAGATCCAAAAGCATTACTAAATAAAGATGTTTCCGTTGGTGGAATTCTTTCTGGTGTTGAGCATCGAATTTCAAAAAATGGTAAAGGTTGGGCTTCCTTTTTTATTGAAGATTACACAACTGCGCATGAGTTTAGAATGTTTGGCGAGGAATACTTGCGTTTTAGATTAATGGCACCTTCACCGTGGGTGATGACGACGTCAACGATGCCAGCACGTTTGTGCTCAATGGCGACGGTGTGATCCGACTGGGCAGTGAGGCTGAAGGCATCATCTTTGATGTGGCGAGCGATGCGACCCTTGACGGCGGTGCAGCAGTTACCATGACCGGCGATGTGGTCGTCGGTGGTGCGCTGGATCTGGACAGCGATGGCACTACCACGCTGATAGGAACTCTGGATGTCGCGGGCCTATCTGATCTGAATGTCGGCGGTGACCTGGCGATTGACGGCAGCTACACCGGCAAGGAGAGCACAACCATCAATGTCACTGGCAGCACCACGCTGGATGGCACGTTGGATGTGACCAATGCACTGAGATTGACTGGTGCCGGTGCTATTACCTTGGCGGACACTGTCACAGCAACGGGTAACGCCACGATTAACGGCAAAGCGAGTGTCAGCCTGAACGGTTCGCTGGATGTTGACGGCAACTTGGATCTGGACAGCGTTGGCAACACTACGCTGACCGGCATCCTGGATATTGCGGGCACTTCTGATCTGACGGTCAGCGATAACCTGGTGATCGATGGCAACTACACCGGTGGGGCTAAAGTGACGATTGACGTAGTCGGCACCACGGCCATCACCAATAGCGGTGAGAATGCC
>NVWM01000022.1 GCA_002733665.1 Lutibacter sp. | reverse complement strand
AATGAACTTTATTTTCACTCTTTTCCTTAGCGGGTGCAAATGTAAAACTTCTTTTTTACTTCACAAACAAAAAAATAACTTTTTTTTTAAATTATTTTTAAACCCTATAAAAATACTCTCTGTGAACTAGCTTAAATTAACAATTACATGTTTCTCTAAGCGGGTGCAAATATACATGCTTTAAACACATACGCAAGCTTTTTTTTGAAAAAAATTAATTTCTTTTTTTATAAAAAAAAACAACTACTGAATATCAGTAAATTACAACTTAAAATACATTGAAAAAAAATAAAATAAATATTAATCATCTAAAAAAAAGTCAACAAACAATTTTTACACCATTATAATTGTAGATAAATAATAGTTTTCAATATCTTTGCTCCCTTAATATAATAAGTATATGATTCATATTACATTGCCAGACGGCTCCGTAAAACAATTCGAAAAAGGAAGTACTGCAAATGATGTTGCTATGAGTATAAGCCATGGCTTGGCTCGTAATGTTATCTCTGCAAAATTTAATGATACAATTGTTGAAACAACTACACCTCTTAATATAGATGGAGACTTAATTCTTTTTACTTTTGATAGCGAAGAAGGGAAGAAAGCGTTTTGGCATTCAACTGCACACGTGTTAGCTCAGGCTATAGTGTTTTTTCATCCGAAAGTAAAACTAACTATTGGTCCTGCAATTGATAATGGATTCTATTATGACTTGGATTTAGGAGAAGAAACTATTTCTGAAAAAGACTTTAAAGAAATTGAAAATAAAATGATTGAGTTTGCTCGTGGCAAACATGAATTCAAATTACGCTCTATTTCTAAAGCGGATGCTTTATCTTATTATAAAGAACAAGGTAATGAATATAAAGTTGAATTGATTGAAAATTTAACCGACGGAGATATTACTTTTTGCGATCATTCAGATTTTACAGATTTATGTCGTGGAGGACACATTCCAAATACAGGAATTATAAAGGCTGTAAAAATAATGAGTGCTGCAGGTGCTTACTGGAGAGGTGATGAAAAAAATAAACAACTAACACGCATATATGGTGTCTCTTTCCCAAAGCAAAAATTACTGACAGAATATTTAGAAAAATTAGAACTTGCCAAACAAAGAGACCATAGAAAATTAGGAAAAGAGTTAGAACTCTTTGCTTTTTCACCAAGAGTTGGCCAAGGATTACCATTATGGCTACCGAAAGGTGCAGCACTTCGAGATAGATTAGAACAATTTTTAAAACGTGCTCAGAAAAAAGCAGGTTATGAAATGGTTATTACACCTCATATTGGTCAAAAGGAATTGTATGTAACTTCAGGTCATTACGAAAAGTATGGTGAAGATAGTTTTCAACCTATACATACACCAAAAGAAGAAGAAGAGTTTCTGTTAAAACCGATGAACTGTCCTCATCACTGTGAAATATATCGTATAAAACCATATTCATATAAAGAATTACCAATACGTTTTGCTGAATTTGGTACAGTATATAGATACGAACAAAGTGGAGAGTTACACGGATTAACTCGTGTACGCTGTTTCACACAAGATGATGCGCATATATTCTGTATGCCTGATCAATTAAATGAAGAGTTTAAAAATGTAATTGATTTAGTCCTTTATGTATTTAAAACTTTAGGGTTTGAAGATTTTACAGCACAGATTTCATTACGTGATCCTGAAAACAAGGGAAAATATATCGGTTCTGATGAAAATTGGGAGAAAGCAGAAAATGCTATTATCAATGCTGCAAAAGAAAAGAATTTAAATACTACCATCGAATATGGTGAAGCAGCGTTTTACGGTCCTAAACTAGACTTTATGGTAAAAGATGTTTTGGGCAGAAGTTGGCAATTAGGAACGATACAAGTTGATTATAATTTACCTGAACGTTTTGATTTGACATATAAGGGTTCTGACAACAAATTACACAGACCTGTAATGATTCATCGTGCACCTTTTGGCTCTATGGAACGATTTATCGCAATTTTATTAGAAAATACTGGCGGAAACTTTCCTTTATGGCTAACGCCTGAGCAAGTTATTTTACTCCCAATCAGTGATAAATATCAAAAATATGCTGAAAAAGTTTCACAAGTCTTAGAAAATTCCGAAATTCGCGCCCTCATTGACAACCGAAGTGAGAAAACTGGAAGGAAGATTCGTGATGCAGAGATGAGTAAAATACCATACATGATTATTGTTGGTGAGAATGAAGAAAAAAGTGGTACGATTTCTGTAAGGAAACATAGTGAAGGAGACAAAGGAACATATACTATTGATGATTTTATATCATTAATTGAAGAAGAAATAAATAGTGCATTAGAACAATTTTAAGTTTAATTTAAATTTTAGAGTCATAGCAATACGTAGAAGACGAGGAGCAAGAAAGCCTTGGAGAATAATCAAAGAAGATCAACACAGAATTAATGAAAAAATTAAATTTGTTGATGAAGTCCGTCTTGTGGGCGACAATGTTGAAGTAGGCGTTTATTCTATAATCGCAGCTAAAACAATGGCGCGGGATTTAGAATTAGATTTGGTAGAGATATCTCCAAAAGCCAAACCACCTGTTTGTAAAATTATAGACTATAAAAAGTTTTTATACGAACAAAAGAAACGCGATAAGGCTCAAAAGTCTAAAGCGACAAAGGTTATCGTTAAAGAAATCCGTTTTGGACCGCAAACTGATGAGCATGATTATGAATTTAAAAAGAAACATGCTATTAAGTTTTTAAGTGAAGGAGCAAAATTAAAAGCATTCGTTTTCTTTAAAGGACGTTCTATTATTTATAAAGATCAAGGACAAATCTTATTATTAAGATTGGCTCAGGAACTTGAAGAATACGGAAAGGTCGAACAAATGCCGAAATTGGAAGGTAAGCGTATGATTATGTTTATTTCACCAAAAAAGAAGTAAGAAAATGTCATTTTTGAATGACAACAACAATATTAAGCAAGTAAAAACAAGAACAAATGCCGAAAATGAAAACAAAGTCGAGTGCCAAAAAGCGTTTTAAGCTTACAGGTACTGGAAAGATCAAAAGAAAGCATGCTTTTAAGAGTCATATATTGACAAAAAAATCTAAAAAGCGTAAGTTAAGACTTACTCACGATGGTTTGGTTCACAAATCTGACAAGAGTAATATCTTACAACAATTAACTTTGAAATAGAAGTTAGGAATTAGTTTAACCATGTGATGGTGCTCAAAAAAGAGACTAAGTAGTTAGTCCGCCTATCATAAAACAAAAACATGAAATTATGCCAAGATCAGTAAATTCAGTTGCTTCAAGAGCTAGAAGAAAAAAGATATTGAAGCAAGCAAAAGGTTACTTTGGAAGACGTAAAAACGTTTACACAGTAGCAAAAAATGCGGTTGAAAAAGGAATGTTATATTCTTATAGAGACCGTAAAAACAATAAAAGAAACTTCCGCGCATTGTGGATCCAACGTATTAACGCTGGAGCTCGCCAATACGGAATGTCTTATTCTCAGTTTATGGGGAAAGTCAAAGCTAACAGTATCGAATTGAACCGTAAGGTTCTTGCAGATTTAGCGATGAACAATCCAGAAGCTTTTAAGGCAGTAGTTGATAAAGTAAAATAAATATAATACCTTGCTTATAATGAAAGTCCGAAACGAAAGTTTCGGACTTTTTGTTTTAATGCGACTCTATAATTTTAATAAAATCTTTATCTTCTAAATATTCTTTCCAATCATCATCTGCTAGAACTTTCGCTGTAGTTATTTGTTCTTCCTCTAAACTTTCTTGTAAGTACTTTAGAGCATTCTCTTTATCTTTCATCATAGCATATGCACAAGCCAAATTATACCCTTCTCCTCCTAATTTATAACCTTTCTCCAAAAAAAGCATACTTTTTTTAAACATCTCTTTATCTAAAGTTAATTTTGCTAAATCAAGAATCGCTGTCCCATAGTTATAATATATGTTTTTATCTTTTGGCTTTAACTTGAGGGCTTCTTCATATTTCTCAAAACTTTCTTTAAACAATTCTATATCTGAAGTTAATTCTGCTAAATCTGATAAACTATTACCATAATTACAATATGCCATTTCATATTTTGGGTTTAATATGATAGTTTTCTTAAATTTTTCAAAGCTTTCTTTATACAAGCCTACATCTGAAGTTAATCTTGCTAAAGAAGTTAATGCTGTCGCATAATTACAATATGCAATTTCACTTTTGGGGGTTAACTTGAGGGCTTCTTCATATTTCTCAAAACTTTCTTTATACAAATCCTTATCTGATGTCAATTCCGCTAATTCAAAGATAACATTTCCGTAATTATCATATACTGAATCAAATTTTGGATTTAGTTTGATTACTTCTTCAAATTTTTCAATACTTTCTTTATACAAATCTACATTAGGTGATAATCTCGCCAATCCAGCAATACTAGTTCCATAGTTATAATATACTAAATCATTATTTGGATTTAGTTTGATTGCATTTTCATATTTCTCAAAACTTTCTTTAAATAAGTTTTCATTTGATGTTGATTTTGCTAAATCAGAAATTGCGTTTCCATAATCATTAAATACTCCGCTATTTTTTAGACTTAACATGATTGCTTCTTTATATTTTTCAAAACTTTCTTTATATAAGTTTTCATTTGATGTTGATTTCGCATCATAATATATCTCATTACCCCAAGCATGGTAAAAAATAGATAATTCTTCTTTTGCACCCTCAAAGTCTTTTTGTTGTATCTTCTCTAAAAATACTTCTTCATTCTCTTCAAATCTACTTTTAAGATATGCATCAATAATCTCCTGCTTAAATTTATCTACAGAATCATCATTTTCGATTTCAGAAATTGCTCTATCAATTAATCTATTTGTGATATCCATCCTCTCTTTTACTTCATTAAATAAATCCTTATGTGTAGTGTCATCTGTAAGTGCTTCAATATCTTTTACATTGTTTACAATGTCTTTTAAGAAAGAAAATGGCTTGTTAAATACTTCAGGAGTTTTTAAATCTTCTATCTCAGAATGCAATTTTAAAAAGAAAGAATCAGAGTCATACCCATTTATCAAATGTGCATTTGTATTTGATACATCTAATAAATCAGAACTAACATTATCTGCTGGTATAGTATTCAAATAATTTACCCAAAAAAGTCCTTTGGAAAAACTTCCTAAATTTACCAATTGATTAAATATTTCATCTTGTCCACTGTAACCAACTACAATCCAAGATCTCTTTGTAGTAATTTCTCCAAATACTTTAGCGACATCTTCTTTTACTTTTTCCAATTCATCCCTATCGTTAAGTAACCATTGACCATAATGTTGACCATGAAGATAAATAACAGATTCCTCTCTATAATTTGATGTTGTCGGCAATTTTACATTGGAAATGTCATAAACTGGCGGCAAAAAATTAAATAAAGCACAAGCTCTTAGAATTAAATCATCAAAGTTTACAGTAACTATATAATCTATATAGCCTTCTTTTAAAAGTTGTGCCAAATAAATGTTTTGGTTACATTAATTTTAACCTTATCATCTGTAATGTATTCGTAAAATAAATCTTTTCTATCATCACTTTCTAAGGCTCCCATTATTTTATAATAATTGGTTTCACCACTATCTATCATACCCTTAATAACTGGGTTATCTTTATGTTTCTTTTTCACATCAGCAACTATAGCATCAGTTAAAGGTATTCCTGCTGTTACTGATGCTCCTGCTCCTAAAAAAATGATTGGTTTGGGTTCGTTCTTCCTTTTTGCTTTTTTAACAATATAAGCAACATACTCTATTGTATTTTTTTTTATTTCCATAGTAATTATTATAAATAGCATGAATTTAGTTTAAAACTAAATTCGATTTTTTTTCAAGTATTGTAAATATATGAAAGTTATTTTTTATTCAAAACTATTTTGATTTAACTTTGGTACACTTTATGTATATATCAAGATAAATCAACACTTATTATGAATAAAATTACATTTCTATTATTGAGTATTTTTTCTTTTCAGATGAATGCCCAACTTATAACTCCTGATGTTATCAATACAAAAGATGGAGATATCACTATACAACCAATTACACACGGAACATTAGTATTTACATATAATAACAAAACAATCTACGTAGACCCTTACGGTGGAGCAGACAAATTTAAAGGACTTGCAAAACCAGATTTTATTTTGATTACTGATATTCATCAAGATCACTTAAACTTAGAAACACTCAAAGGAATCGATACAAAAGGTGCTATTTTTATTGTGCCTCAAGCCGTTGCAGATAAATTGCCAAGCGAATACAAAAAACAAATAGAAGTATTGAATAATCGTCAAGGAATTCACAGATCAGGATTGTTTATTTCTGCTGTAGCGATGTATAATTTACCAGAAAGTGAAGATTCTCGTCACCCAAAAGGAAGAGGAAATGGGTATCTTATCCATTTTGATGACACAAAGGTGTATGTTTCAGGAGATACATCAGCAATACCAGAAATGCGTCAATTGTACAATATTGACATCGCATTTGTTTGTATGAATTTACCTTACACAATGGATGTTCAAGAAGCGTCTAGTGGAGTTTTAGACTTTAAACCTACAATTGTGTATCCATATCATTATAGAGGTACAGATGGACTGTCTGACATTGAAAAATTCAAAACTATTGTAAATATTGAAAATTCATCTATTGATGTTCGATTAAGAGATTGGTACATTAAATAAATTTTTTGGACTGTAAGGTTCTCTAGAAAATTGATACTATTCTATTAAATTTTAACAATAATTTTAAGATGGATAAAACTCCAGAAATTAAATTGTATGGAACTACAGGTTGTCATAAAACACATTATTATCAATTACTCTTAGACGAAACAACACTACCATATCAATTCTTGGATGTAGAAAAACATAACGAATATGCTGAAGAATTACGTACTCTTTATGAAAACAGAAAACTGAATTTCCCAACAATAACTATAGGTTCTAAAAAATTAAGGAATCCATCAAAAGAAGAATTAAACAAATGGCTTAACAAATTAATTCCAAGCAGATTGCCAATTGTTCTCGATAAGGAAAACAAGCAATTTACTTTAGATATAAATGGTGAACTTGCCAAAGTAGAATACATCTTGAAAAAAGATAAAATGTTATTAGTCCATTCCGAAGTTCCGTATAACTTGCGAGGTAAAGGAATTGGTAAAGTTCTGGTTAAAAAAACATTTGAACAACTAACTAGTGAAAACTTCAAAGCAATTGCAATAAGTAGTTATATAAAAATCGTTGCAAAACGAAGTAAAAAATGGAATAAAATAATTGAATATTAAAACTATACAACATGAATTTATTCGAAAATGTAAAAAAATATTTCGCTAAAAAGAAAAACAACGAAGAAACAAGTGATGCTCCAGAGGGCGTATGTCCAAATTGTTGGGGACGTCAAGATTGGAATGAAAATGAATATACAATTCTGAAAGGAGAAGATAATAATGAAAAAACGTATAATTCATTCATAAAAGATGTAGTGACTAAATTAGATAAAATCACTTTGAAAGGAGATTCTTATACATGTACTACTTGTAATGTAGATTATAAGAAATAGTGCATATTAATACAAAAAAAAGTCCTAAACTTACGTTTAGGACTTTTTTGTTTGAATTCTATGAACTTTTACAACACTTCACCCAATTCCTTTAACTTCTCAGTGTTTTCATGTAGTTTCAATTCTTCTACTATCTTATGAATATCACCATTAATAACATTCTGTAAATCATAAATTGTTAATCCAATTCTGTGTTCGGTTACACGACCTTGCGGATAGTTATAAGTTCTAATTTTTGCAGAACGGTCACCACTAGAAACTAATGTGTTTCTTTTGGCAGAATCTGCCGCTAATTTTTTTGCCAATTCCATTTCATATATACGAGAACGCAATACTTTCATGGCTTTGTCCTTATTTTTATGTTGTGATTTTTGATCTTGACATTGCGCTACAATTCCTGTAGGAACGTGTGTCAAACGCACTGCAGAATAGGTTGTATTCACCGACTGACCTCCAGGACCAGACGAACAGTAATAATCTACACGAATATCACTTTGTTTTAAATCTATATCAAACTCTTCTGCTTCTGGAAGTACCATAACTGTTGCAGCACTTGTATGTACACGTCCTTGCGTTTCTGTTTGAGGTACACGCTGTACACGATGCACACCAGATTCAAACTTCATATCGCCGTAAACATCTGCACCAGAAATACTGAAAATAATTTCTTTAAATCCACCAGCAGTTCCGTGACTTATATCTTCAACATCAGTTTTCCATTTTTTATCAGAAGCAAATTTAGTGTACATTCTGTATAAATCTCCAGCAAAAATACTCGCTTCATCTCCTCCTGTTCCTGCTCTAATTTCAACAATTACATTTTTAGCATCTTCAGGATCTTTAGGAATCAACATAAACTTGATTTCTTCTTCCAATTTCGGAATTCCTGTATTGGCATCATCCAATTCCATCTTTGCCATTTCTTTCATTTCAGGATCAGTACTATTAGAAATAATTTCTTTTGCCTCAGCAGCATTACCAAGTAAAACCTCATATTCTTTGATTTTTATAACCATATCGTTCAGGTCTTTATACTCCTTTGTAAGTCGTACATAACGCTTTTGATCAGTAATAATATCAGGTTGAATAATAAGGTCAGCAACCTCATCAAATCGTTGTTTTACTATATGTAATTTATCTAACATGTCTTTTTATTGGAATGCAAATTTACGAATTTTATCTTAGTTTTTCCGTATAAAAAAAATTGTCATTCTGAGTAAAACGAAGAATCTCAAATTTTATAGAAAATAAGATTTTTCGCTACGCTCAAAATGACAAAAAAACTATATCTAATTCACAAACTTTATTCCGAAGTTAAAAATATTTTAATATTCAAAAACTCCAAACTCACTTTTAATTGTCAATTTTTTGATTGACGAAGCCTCTACTCTACCAATAATTTGGGCGTCTACATTATACGATTTAGATATTGCTATAAGTTCATCTGCTATTTCTGGAGACACATAAAGTTCCATTCGATGACCACAATTAAAGACTTGATACATTTCTTTCCAATCTGTTTTTGATTGTTCTTGTATCAATTTGAATAACGGCGGAATTGCAAACATATTATCTTTAATAATATGCAAGTTTGTTATAAAATGAAGAATTTTTGTCTGTGCTCCTCCTGAACAATGTACCATTCCATGAATGGTTTCTGTATTGTATTTCGCCAACATTTCTTTGATAATTGGCGCATAAGTTCTCGTTGGAGATAATACCAATTTCCCAGCGTTTATTGGCGAACCTTCAACAGCATCGGTCAATTTTGTATTTCCAGAATAAACTAATTCTTCAGGAACTGCAGCATCAAAACTTTCAGGGAATTTCTCAGCAAGATATTTGTCAAAAACATCATGACGTGCAGATGTCAATCCGTTGGATCCCATCCCTCCATTATATTCTTTTTCATAAGTTGCTTGACCAAAAGATGCCAAGCCAACAATTACATCTCCTTCTTTAATATTGGCATTATCAATTACATCACTTCGTTTCATTCTCGCTGTGACTGTAGAATCGACAATAATCGTACGAACTAAATCACCAACATCAGCCGTTTCTCCTCCTGTAGAATGAATAGAAACTCCATGTTTCTTTAAATCTGTAATTAATTCTTCTGTACCATTAATAATTGCTGAGATAACTTCGCCTGTAATTAAGTTTTTGTTTCTTCCAATAGTTGAAGAAAGCATAATATTATCAGTTGCTCCAACACATATCAAATCATCGATATTCATAATCAATGCGTCTTGCGCTATACCTTTCCATACAGATATATCTCCTGTTTCCTTCCAATACATATATGCTAAAGATGATTTTGTTCCTGCTCCATCTGCATGCATAATCAAGCAATATTCTTCATCATTGGTTAAATGATCCGGAACAATCTTGCAGAATGCTTGTGGAAACAATCCTTTATCTACATTCTTAATTGCATTATGCACATCCTCTTTTGATGCCGAAACACCCCTTTGACTATACCTTTTACTAATTTCTGAGCTCATCTTTTATAAAACTGAAAGGTTATTTTTAATTATTTACAAAAATATAAAATTAAGTACTCCTATTTTTATTATCAGATAATTTATTCTGTAAAAAACTTTTAAATTATATTTGCACAAATATTTCTCAACTTATTATTCTAAACAGCATAACACAATGGCTAAAATTAAACTTGAATACATTTGGTTAGATGGTTATAAACCAACTCAAAACTTACGAAGTAAAACCAAAGTAGAAGAACACGAAAATTTTAAAGGTACAATCGAAGAATTAAAAAATTGGAATTTTGATGGTTCTTCAACACAACAAGCAGAAGGAGGTTCTTCTGATTGTATTTTAAAACCTGTTGCAATTTATCCTGATCCAGACCGTATCAACGGTTACTTGGTAATGAATGAAGTTTTAAACGCAGACGGAACTGCACATGAAAGTAATGGTAGAGCAACGATTGATGATGATGATGAAGATTTTTGGTTTGGATTTGAGCAAGAATACTTTATTATGGATTCAGCAACACAACTTCCTCTTGGCTTTCCAATTGGTGGTTATCCTGGTCCTCAAGGAATGTACTATTGCTCTGTTGGCGGTAAAAATACTTGGGGAAGAGATTTGGTTGAAAAACATGCAGATCAATGTATAGACGCAGGATTAAATTTTGAAGGTATTAATCAAGAAGTAGCTTCAGGGCAATGGGAGTTTCAATTATTTGCCAAAGGAGCAAAAAAAGCAGGAGATGAAATATGGATTGCACGTTACTTATTAGATAGATTAACTGAACAGTATGGCTACTATATAGAGTACCATCCAAAACCAGTAAAAGGAGATTGGAACGGTTCAGGAATGCACGCTAATTTCTCAAACGAAACCTTGAGAACTTGTGGAGATAAAGAAACTTTTATGAGAATTTGTGAAGCTTTCCGTCCTGTAGTTGATATGCATATTGATGTATATGGAGAGCATAATGAGCAACGCCTAACTGGATTGCATGAAACTGCTTCTATTACCGATTTTAGTTATGGTATTTCTGATCGTGGCGCTTCTATTAGAATTCCTATTTTATCTGTGCAGAATGGCTGGAAAGGCTATCTTGAAGACAGAAGACCTGCTTCAAACGCAGATCCATATAAAATTGCTGCAAGAATCATAAAAACAGTCAAACCAATAAGTTAAACATAACTATTGTTAAATAAAAAAAACACCTTTAAGCGTTACTTAAAGGTGTTTTTTATTTAAATGATAAAAATATAAACACAATATAAGCTGTTAATAAAAGGGCTCCTTTTATTCTATTTATTTCAAACTTCTTTGGAAATAATATTAACGGAATTAAAACTGCTGCTATAGCCAACATCCAATACAAGTTGGTAAATAATATTTCGGAATTATTAATTCCTAACTCATTGATTGTTTCATCAACTTTTATAGGAGTAACGATTGCTGTTAAGCCTACAACAGAACCTATATTAAAAATATTTGATCCTATTAAATTTCCTAACGAAATTGCCTTTTCCCCCTTTAATGCTGCAATAACTGATGCTGCTAATTCAGGTACAGATGTACCAATAGCAATAACTGTAGCGCCAATTACAGCTTCACTAATTCCCATTTTTTGAGCAATGTCTTTTGCGCCTTCTACTAACCAATCAGAACCAAAATACAATGCAGAACCTCCTATTAAAAGCCATATAACTATCTTAAAATAACTAGTATCTATCAAAGTATCGTCGACATCTTCAACTACAACGCTTTTGTCTTTTTTGGCTTTTGCAATCATTATATAGACAAACACAATCAACATAACAAATAGGATTACTCCTTCTGTTTGATTTACTAAATTATCATTCCACAAAAAATAGTAAAACACCAATGAAAACACCATCATTGCAGGCCAATTCATTTTATAAAAATTCTTATCTACAGTCAACGGAGCAATCATTGCTGTAATTCCTAATACCAACGCAATATTTGCAATATTTGAACCTATAACATTACCAAGTGCTAAATCTGGCGAGCCATCTAATGCAGCATTTAAACTCACTAATAATTCTGGTGCTGATGTTGCAAAAGACACAACTGTCATACCTATAATTAGTTTTGAAAGGTTTAGTTTAAATGACAATGCTACTGATGAACGCACCAGGAACTCTCCTCCTATTACTAATAACACAAAACCTATAATTATATATGCTATACTCATTTTTATTATTCTTTTTTTGCGAATATACTACTAATAATTATTAGAAGATTAAATGTTAAATAAATTATAAAACTATATTAATAGTTGTATAACTATAAAAATAGTTATAGGTTTGTCACGTTAAAACTTTATAGAATGGAAAAACTCACAAACAAAGAAGAAGAAATAATGCATGCTTTATGGAAGTTAGAGAAAGCATTTGTTAAAGAAATTGTGCAAATATTACCTGAAAACCCTCATTACAATACTGTTTCTACAACTATTAGAAAAATGGAAGACAAAGGTTTTGTAAATCACATTGCTTATGGCAAGACGCATCAGTACTATCCTGTGATATCAAAGGAAGAGTATCGCAAAGGGTTTATGAATAAAACGATTGATAATTATTTTGAAAACTCATATAAAAATGTAGTTTCCTTTTTTGCTAAGGAAGAAAAAATAAGTGTTGAGGAACTAAAAGAGATTATTAAAATAATAGAAAATAAAAAATAAAACTATGGATTATCTATTAAAGACATCAGCAATAACGTTCATTTTTTATGGTTTTTATAAATTGATTTTGCAACGAGAAACATTCTTTCAATCAAATCGTTGGTTCTTGTTAATAGGAGTTTTAACAGCAGTGTTAATTCCGTTAATTACAATTCCAATTTATGTAGAGTCTATTAGCACGCCTTTATTTTTTACTGATGTAGGCTCTAATACTTCAGAATATACAAAAGAGGCAGTTAATTGGAGTGAAATTTTGATAATAGTTTATAGTATTGGAGTTGCTTTTCTTGGAGGAAAATTCATACTTAATCTAGTATCGCTTTATAGACTTATATCTTCTCATTCAAAAGAAAAAGATCGTAATTATCATCTTATAAAAACAACACAGAATACGACCCCTTTTTCATTTTTCAATTTCATAGTTTACAATCCTACAAAATTTAAAGACAACGAATTAAATCAAATATTAATCCACGAAAAAGTGCATGCACAGCAGTTACATTCTATCGATATTTTGATTTCTCAAATTACAACAATCCTTTTTTGGTTTAACCCTTTTATGTGGCTATATAAAAAAGAAGTGCAACAAAATTTAGAATTCATTGCTGATGATTTAGCACAACAAAAATCAAACTGTGAGAAAAGTTATCAGAAACTATTATTAAAAACAAGCTTACCACAAAACCAATTGGCATTGACCAATAATTTTTACAATTCATTAATTAAAAAACGAATAATTATGTTACACAAAAATCGCTCAAAGAGCACAAATCAATGGAAATATGTTTTAATACTTCCAATAATCGCAACATTTATATTTACATTTAATACTAAAGTTGTTGCACAAAACAAAACAGTTGAAAAAGAAATTGTTTTTGAAGAAGATACTCAAATGATCATTGTCACAAAAGATTCCAAAAAATCGGATTTTGAAAAAATTAAAAAAATATTTTCTAAAGAAGGTGTTACAGCAAATTTTAAAAATATTAAAAGAAATAGTGACGGAGAAATTACGAGTATCGGCATTTCTGTAAAATCTAAGCAATCTAATGCAAATTACTCAACAAGTTCTGACACTCCGATAAAACCAATTAGTATTTCGTTTGACAATAAAGGCGATAATATTTCAATAGGAAATTCAGAGATGCATCGTGGAGAAAATTATTTCATTGTTTCAAAAGGTGGAGAGCAGAAAGTTCATTCAACCAAAAAAGGTAACGGTTTTGTGTTTATTTCTAAAGAAGGCACGAATAAAACTAAAGACGGCAAGTATGAAGTTATAGATATTCATGAGGAAAACAAAGACAACAACTCAATAGTTTGGGTAACAAAAAACGGTGAAAATATTGAAAAGTATGTTACCTTAGATATTATAGAAGAAGACAAAAATGAAAATCAAATTTTTATATCAGATCAAGAGGACAATCTTCTATATTTTATTGACGGTAAAAAAGCAACAAAAAAGGATATCGACAAACTTGAAACTGATAGAATAGAAAAAATGGAAGTCCTAAAAGGTGATAAAGCAACCAAAAAGTACGGAGAAAAAGCAAAAGATGGAGTCATATTGATAACTACGAAAGGCAAAAAATAATATTAAAGTCTTCTTTTTAACCACCTTTTTCTACTTATAGAAATTGGTGGTTTTTTTTGTCCTAAATAATCAAAAGGCAGAAGTGCCATTAAAAAAACAATCGTTTTTCCTTTAGTTTTCAAAAAACAACACAAAACACTCTTTGCAACATTACAGTTTATCTGTTAAACTTAAATTTAAGTATCATATCACAATCATATAGTAGACATACTACTTTCATAATAAAACTAAATACATCATTTTACTTATAATTTGGTAATTATTTTGATTAATCTGCATTGAATTGTTTGGAAACGTAGAATAATTAATTATATATTGAAAAAACAACTTAGAAATTGACTAATTATTAACTTAAATTATACACCTATGATAATACTAATTTTAAAAATGGTTTTGATGGCTTCCGAATATTTAATTCAACTACTACTAACAATTATTTAATAGAAAATATGTAAATCTTCTTTTACTTAAATTGAGTATCTTTGCCAAGAAATTCATCAGAAATGAAAAAACAACTATTTAAAATACTTGCTAAAATTAATAAGATTGTATTACCTTCTTTCTCAAAACGACAATTAGATTTGAGTAAAGCAAAGAAATGGCAATTGGCAATAATAGGCTGGAGATATTTTGTCACTACAAATAGTTTGTAATCTTACAAAAGTTACTATATTTGCAAACTCAAAAACGGCCTCGTGGCGCAACTGAATAGCGCACTTGATTACGGCTCAAGAGGTTACAAGTTTGAATCTTGTCGAGGTCACGAATAAATAGTTCCATTAGAAAAAACGCCAAGTTTACTTGAGCGTTTTTTTTGTTTAAATTATTTTCAAAACGGAGTTTTATCAAGAAGCGAAGCAGTCTTATTGAGGTCACGAAAAACAAAAAGCCTAAACATATTATATGTTTAGGCTTTTCTCTTTAGCAAATGATTGTTATGGAGTTTTACCAAAGATTAGTATCCAAATATTGTTTTTAATCCGATAACAAAAATTACTGCAATCGCTGTTGAAATAATCCCAATTGTTAACCACACAAAAACAAATGTTGTGCTGTCTATTATTTTATTTTCTGGCTTCATAATTACTATATTTATAAAAAGTAATTTCTCTTCATTGAAACTTTAAATTGCTTTGCTATATAAATGAAACGCAAACAAAAGTTTGAAATTGTACAACCTTTTAGGTTTAAGACATTTTTAACATAAAAAAGCCTGCTTCGTATTTGAAACAGGCTTTTAATTTATGCTACTAATTTATTATCTCTTAGCGTTTGGATCCATCTTTTTGTCAACAATTAAACGACCATCTCTATTGGCTATTTCCCATGCTGTATAGAAAACTAATTGTGCTCGTTTTCGCATCAACTCAAACTCAATTTTATCAACCGTATCTGATTCTTTATGATAGTCTGGATGTGATCCTGTTGTATAGAAAATTACTGGAATTCCGTTTTTGGCAAAATTCCAATGATCAGAACGATAGTAAATTCTCTCTGGATGATTTTCATCATTATAAGTATAATCTAAAAACAGATTAGTGTATGTACTATTCATACGCTCACTTAACTCATGTAATTCTGTTGACAGTTTATCTGAGCCAACCAAACAAACATAATTGTCACTATTTTCAATACCTCTATCATCTATTCTACCGATCATATCAAGATTTAAATCTGCGACTGTATTTTCTAATGGAAATATTGGTTTTTCAGCATAAAATGCAGAACCTAACAGTCCTTTCTCTTCTCCAGTTACTGCCATAAAAAGAATACTTCTACGAGGACCATTCCCTTCATTTTTAGCCTGTACAAATGCTTCGGCAATATCCATCAAAGCAACAGTTCCTGATCCATCATCATCAGCACCATTATAAATCTTTCCATCATGCATTCCAAGATGATCATAATGAGCAGTAATTACTAACAACTCATCTTTCAAATCCGACCCTTCAAGATATCCTAAGACGTTTTCAGAAATAATTTTCTTTGAAACAAAACTTATTTTATAGTCAACTTTTTTTGACTTAATCTTTTTCAATGCTTTTTGCTTTCCTTTATTAAAATCTTTAATTGCCGTTGTTAAGTTTTCAAAAGGTTTTTCGAAAATCTCTCCAGCAGTTGATGGACTTATATAAAATGCTCCTTCTTCCGCATTTACCTCATCTTCTATATCAAGCTCTAAAGATGAACGGCTAAAATAACTTCCATATCTTTTAATAAAAGATGTGAATTCTTCATCATTATTAAATCTAACGATAAAGGTCATTTCCGCTCCTTTATCTTTTGCACGCTCTAAAATTTTTCTTCTTTCTCTTCTGTCTGAATTTATAGCAAGTACTGATTTCCCTTCTATATCAACATTTTCAAATTCTTTTTCACTTCCACTACCTACAAATACAACTTCAGTAGAAATTTCATCTGTATTCATTGCATCTCCGTAATACAAAAAATCTTTAACGTTAACCAGCGTAGTTTCTCCTATCTTTAAAAATATATCTCCAGCTTTTGATGATTTTAAATTTACATCTTGATAATAACTTTTTCTATCACCCAAAGATACAGGAGCTTCTAGAGCTAGTTCTTCAAAATGAGCTCGAATATAAGCTGCAGCCATTTTCTGCCCTCTTTTTCCAGTTTCACGACCTTCTAAAGCATCAGATGCTAAAATGGTTAAATCTTCCTTCATATCTTCAACAGTAATAGTTTCTGCATATTTCATTACTGTTGGATTCGGCTCAACAACAGTTTCAAGTGATGCTTGTGCAAATGTTATACCTGAAACGAGCAGTACTGAAAGTGTAATTATTTTTTTCATTTATTAAAATTTAAATTGTTAATCGACTTGCCAAATTTTTGGCATCGACAAATATACATTTCAAAAAAAATAAAATGCTTAAAGCAATGTTAAAAAATTTCGGCGAATGTTAAACTATTTCTGCAGAAAGACCTAAAGATAATAATTTACTACAACGAGGTTTTAAGTAATCGTATTCTCCCGTTTTTACGGTACATTTCCCTTTATAATGTACCAATATTGTGCATTGTTCTGCCTGTTCTAAAGTATGCTCACAGACACTCATCAAGGAATCCATCACAAAATCAAAAGTATTTACATCATCATTATGCAACACTATTTCATGTTTTTGAGTTTCTTGCTCTAAAACATCAACTTCTTCCTGTATTTTTTCTTTTGTACTCATATTACATTATAAACTTACAAAAAGTATTTTTATTTTACATATTTCACCGCAACCCAATTATTCTTTTCTAAAATAATAGCTGTTTTTAAATCATATTTAGAAACCTCAGTATCTATAATTGGTATGTCTTCTTGATAAAATCCACTGAGTAATAAAACACCATTATCATTCAGACAGTTTATATATGTTTTGATATCATTCAACAAAATATTTCGATTGATATTTGCAATAATTACATCATATTTTTTATTGATTAATAAAGATGCATCACCTTCATAAACAGAAATATGTTTACAATTATTTCGTTCTACATTTTCTAACGAATTTTCATAACACCAAGTATCAATATCAATGGCATCGAGTGGTTTTGCTCCTTTCATCTCTGCGAAAATTGCAAGAATTCCTGTTCCACAACCCATGTCTAAAACTTTTTTATTTTGCAAATCAAGTTTTAATAGATGTTGAACCATAAGATGTGTTGTTTCATGGTGCCCTGTTCCAAAACTCATTTTAGGTTCAATAACAATGTCATATTTCAAATTCGGATTCTCATGAAAAGGTGCACGGATACTTACTAAACCATCTACTTGGATTGGGCTAAAATTCTTTTCCCACTCTTTATTCCAATTAGTCTGTGCTATTTCTTCAATTTTATAAGAAATTTGAAACTCTTCAGAAGTTAAAATAAAAATATCATTTAACAGTGTCGAGTTCCAATCCTTTTTTTGAATATAAGCAGTAACTCCGTCTTCATTTTCAACAAAACTTTCAAAACCTTTATAGCCTAGTTCAGCAATTAAAATTTCGGTTGCAGGATCTTTAGGTGTAATCGTAAAATTGTAAGAAATATAAATACTGTCCATATAAATTAAAAAGTTTTTACAATTGCTAAAAAATCATCGGCTTTTAAAGCCGCTCCTCCAATTAATCCACCATCAACATCAGGTTTTGAAAAAATTTCTTTGGCATTACTAGGCTTTACACTTCCACCATATAAAATTGAAACTTCTTCAGCAATTTCTTTTCCATATTTACTTGAAAGTAAACTTCTAATGAACGCATGCATTTCTTGTGCTTGCTCTGGACTTGCAGTTTCTCCTGTTCCTATAGCCCAAACTGGTTCGTATGCCAAAACAACAAACCCTAATTCTTTAGCAGTCAAATGAAATAAACCATTTTTTAATTGATTTTCAACTACACTAAAATGATTTTCTGACTTTCTATCTTCCAATAATTCTCCAAAACAAAAAATAATATTCATATTATTTCCTATTGCTTTTGAGGCCTTCTTCGCCAACATTTTATCAGTTTCATTATAATATAATCTGCGTTCTGAATGACCAAGAATCACATCATTAATTCCAATATTTTGCAACATTTCAGCAGAAACTTCACCAGTAAACGCACCATTACTTTCTTGATGCATATTTTGAGCTGCAACTTCTATTCTTGAACCTTCAGCAATCTCTCTAATTTTTTGAAGATTTACAAAAGTTGGTGCAACAACAATACGTGTATACCCAATTTCTATATTATCAGTTGCTAAAATTAATTCGTGTACCAGTTCAATTGATGCATCTAGATCATTATTCATTTTCCAATTTCCTGCTACAATATTTTTTCTCATTACCTATAATTTTGTTTGAACAAATATAAGTTAATGATTACATTTGTCAAACGCAATTAGCAACTAATATCAATTTGATTTTGTAATGCCGCCTAATTAAATTGAATTGTTTTTTGCAAGATTGAAGTTAAAATATTTTAGCATAGCATTTGTTATGGTAAAATATTTTCACAAAGATATTGTGGAAAACAAACGATTTAATGAGGCATTATAAAGTTAACTTGGTATCATTATGACAAAGCAAGAACTAATCCATCAAATCCGACTGAAGAAATCTTTTTTATGTATTGGTTTGGATGTTGACCTTACTAAAGTTCCAATTCATTTATTAGAACTAGAAGACCCAATTTTTGAGTTTAACAAACAGCTAATTGACGCAACCCATCATCTTGCTGTTGCCTACAAACCAAATACTGCTTTTTATGAAGCGTATGGAATAAAAGGTTGGAAATCACTCGAAAAAACCATCAATTATTTAAACGAAAAGCATCCAGAAATTTTTACAATTGCGGATGCAAAACGTGGAGATATTGGAAACACCTCAACTATGTATGCCAAGGCTTTTTTTGAGGATTTAAAATTTGATTCTGTGACAGTTGCTCCTTATATGGGAAGTGACTCTGTTGAGCCATTTTTAGCATTCGAAGATAAGTTTACCATACTTCTAGCATTGACTTCTAATAGAGGAGGTCTCGATTTTCAAGGGATGAAAGTCAATAATAATGAACTCTACAAAGAAGTTCTGCAAAAGGCAATCTCTTGGAAAAATAGTGATAATTTAATGTTTGTTGTTGGCGCTACAAAGGCTGAATATTTTGAAAGTATCCGAAAAATTGTTCCAAATCACTTTTTATTAGTTCCAGGAATTGGTGCTCAAGGAGGTAATCTGCAAGATGTTTGCAAGTACGGTCTCACGAAAGATGTTGGTTTGCTAATCAACTCTTCTCGTGGAATTATTTATGCAGGAAATGAACTAGATTTCGCACAAAAAGCACAAGAAAAAGCGCTAGAACTTCAGCAAGAAATGGCATTGATTTTGGGCAAATAATTACTTATTTATTGTCTTGAAGCACAAAAACTCTTTTTAACAAATCAGAAGTACGCTTGTCAATTTTTGTTCTAATTTGTTTCTCTTCAACTTCCACCATTTTATAAACACCTTTTAATGCTTCGTCTGTCACATAAGCAGTTAAGTCAGTATTTACATTATTGGTAAATGGTAAATTGTTGTATCGTGTTATCAAATCTTCCCAAATTCTGTCTGCTCCTACTTTTTGAAACGAATTATTGATTATCGGACTGAATTTTTGATACAAGGCATTTGACGTTTGGCCTTGAAGGTAAGTGGTCGCAGCGTTATCATTGCCTAATAATATATTTTTAGCATCGTTAAAAGTTATCCCTTTTATGGCATCAACAAAAATCGGTATTGCTTCTCCAACTGCATCTTCTGCCGCTCTATTCAACACTTTCAAACCTTCATCTGCCAAACTTGACAAACCAATTGTACGCAATGCTTTATCAACTTTTTGCAATTCTTCTGGTAAAAGAATTTTAACTAATTCGTTCTTAAAAAACCCATCTTTAACAGCCAATCCATTTACTTGGTTTTTAATTCCGTTATTTAAAGCCTCTTTTAATCCGCTTCCTATTTGCTGATTCGTTAAGCCTCCATTTGGAAGTTGGTTTATCACTTGATTCAATTCAGCACAGGCTATGAACGTGGATCCGCAGATTCCCCATCTTCCCACGTGGCTCGTCAATTGGGTCAGTGGGAAAATGATCTGGGTGTTGCTCTATGAGATGGACAAGGCTGCCAAACGTGCGGCGAAGCCCAAAGGCAAGTATAGCGAGCGGCGCAAGAATCGTCCGGATATCTACGTTCACTTTCAGCATCGCGCGGTGGAATTCTACGCAAGACACTTTCCTGGCGAGCCGGTCCCTTCTCTGGACCATGTGAACGAATAACAGTGAGTGGGGATGTGTGTGCACGCAGCAGTGGAATGCAGCACCACATGTGTCTTTTTGTGTGCAGCAACACAGACAGAAGCAATGAGTCGCGTCTGCGTTGACTTGTGTGAAGTGGATGGGAATAGCGCATGAGCATTTCTATCGCCATCATTCTTTGTGATCTCCGTTTGCAACCGTTTTGAGGGAAACATTTTCTGCGTGTGCAGAACCACAACCAA
>NVWM01000008.1 GCA_002733665.1 Lutibacter sp. | reverse complement strand
AGATATGGTTGGACGAAACAATGACACTATTTATAGTGATTTGCAAAAAGTGAATACTGCTGGCGTTCATTTGTTGGGTTTGATTAGCGACATCCTGGATATTTCAAAAATCGAAGCAGGGAAAATGGAGTTGTATCTGCATGAATTTTCTATTGACACAATGTTAACCTCGGTGCGAACGGTTATTGAACCACTGGCAAAGAAAAATAATAACAAACTTCATATTAGTTGCCCTGAAGGTGTAGGTTCAATGCTTTCAGATGAACAGAAAATTTATCAGTGCTTGTTAAATTTACTCAGTAATGCGTGTAAATTTACCAAAAATGGTGAGATATCACTCGTCATCCGTTCATTGGAAATGCAGGGAGCTGAATTAATCAGTTTTTGTGTGACAGATCAAGGAATAGGGATGACACAGCATCAGGTCAATAATTTATTTGTTGAGTTTGCCCAGGCGGATTCTTCTACGACGCGGGAATATGGAGGGACAGGTCTCGGGCTTGCCATAAGCCATCGTTTTTGTGAAATGATTGGAGGGGATATTTCTGTCTCAAGCGTCAAAAATGAGGGGACTGTATTTACGATGTTACTGCCCAAAGTTTTGACAGAAAATGCCGCTGTTTCTACAACAATAAAAATTTCAGACACGATAAAAAAACCTGAAATTCAATTGCAGTAGGCATTGGCTGTATTTAGGAAGCCGCGTTACTTTCGATCAAACCGCTACACCAGAGCGGCATAATAATACGCAAACCGTACAATAAGCTGCCAACAAACCGCACACTACACCGCACAACAGGGACGCTTATGCGATCACACAACATCATTGTTCAGGATGACCTCAGCAACCACTTCCGGTTGTACTTGCAGCATGAGGCACTCACACGCGCCCCCATAGAACCGGAGTATTTTTCGGATGATGTCTACACTCGGCAATTTGTCTCAAGGCTCAGGGTCGACCACCAGGGCTGGTTGCGCATACTGCACCTTGCCAGTGAAACATCCATGAATCGACATTTCACACTGCATGATTGCTGGGACGCTACGCGTTCCAAATGAGCCAAAGCGCGTTCTCCACATTCTTCAATCGAAGAAGAATTCCAAGGGCAACGATATGCATATGGGTTTTCTACATGTACTACATTTGGCATCGCTTGACTATCTATAGCGAACTTTCTTGGATCTCCTCCTGCAGAAGCAGCACCATAAGTTGCACCATGATACGCTCTGTAATGTGCTATAATTTTATGCCTTCCAGTATATATTCTTGCTAATTTAATTGCGTTTTCTATTGCTTCTGCTCCACCAAGCGTGAAAAACGTTTTTGTTAAATTTCCTGGGGTAATTTCTGCGATTTTCTTCCCTAATTTTCCACGAACATCAGTTGCCATTCCTGGATATACATAACTTACTTCTTGCATTTGTTTTGCAACAGCTTCTGTAATACGTTGATCACCATGACCAATATTCACATTCATCAGTTGAGAAGAAAAATCTAAATATTTTTTACCATCTCTATCATATACGTAAGAACCCTTAGCATGAGATGCATTTATAGGGTTTAATCCTCCTTGCTTAGCCCAAGAAAATAATGTGTAGTCGAGATTGTCTTTTATGATTTGGTTGTTGTTCATATTGTTGGATTAATTAAGATTGAGTAGAATTTTATGAGATTCCTACCTTCGCAGGAATGACAATTAACTCATCCAATTTGTTTGTGCTTCAGGATTCCATTTGGTTGTAGTTTTTTTATTCTGGGTCCAAAATTCAATAGAACTTCTTCCAGTTATATCTCCAACTCCAAATTTCGATTCGTTCCATCCTCCAAAAGAAAAAGGTTCACGAGGAACAGGAACTCCAATATTTACACCAATCATTCCAGCACTTGCACGATCCATTACTTGTTTTGCTAATCCACCACTTTGGGTAAATACAGCAGCTGCATTTCCATAATTAGATCCATTTTCAATTTCAATTGCTTCATCTAAATCTTTAGCACGAATAATTGAAATTACAGGTCCAAAAATTTCTTCACGAGCAACAGACATGTCAATAGTTACATAATCTATAATTGTTGGTCCAACATAATAGCCTCCTTCTTTTCCAACTACAGTAGTATTTCTTCCGTCCAATAATATTTTAGCACCATTTCTTTCCGCTTCATCAATATAACCTTCAATTCTTGCTTTTGCTTCAGCACTAATCACTGACCCTAAATTATCTCCTGGAACTATTTTTTTCGCTTCTTCAACCATTCTATCAATAATATGTTGCACTTTATTTACACCAACCATAACTGAGGCAGCCATACATCTTTGCCCTGCGCAACCAGACATTGAAGCCACAACATTGTTTGCTGTCATTTCAGCATTTGCATCAGGTAACACAATTAAATGATTTTTTGCGCCACCAAGTGCTACACAACGTTTTAAATTTGAAGTTGCTCGTTTATAAACAATCTTAGCTACTTTTGTAGAACCAACGAAAGAAACTGCTTCGATATCTGGATGGTCACAAATAGCTTCCACTACTTCTTTTCCTCCATTCACAATATTAAAAACTCCGTCAGGAAGTCCTGCTTCTTTTAATAATTCTGCCATTCTAACTGTGCTCAGCGGCACAATTTCAGAAGGTTTCATTACCATTGTGTTTCCTAACACCAACGCATTAGGAAGTGTCCAATGTGGAACCATATTTGGAAAATTAAATGGTGTTATTGAAGCAACTACACCAAGTGGTTTACGCTCAATCCTACATTCAACTCCTTTACTTACTTCTTGCACTTCGTTCACAACAATTTGAGGCAGAGAAACAGCAAACTCACATAACTCCATACTTTTTAGGACTTCTGCTTTTGCTTCACCGTAGATTTTTCCATTTTCTAAGACAACCAAGTTTGTAAGTTCTTCTATGTTTTCCTCTAATAAAGTTCGGTATTTAAAAAATATTTGAACACGTTCTTTTAAAGTCATTCCAGACCAAGCAGGAAATGCTTTTTTTGCTGCTTGTACCGCAGAATCAACATCTTGTGTTGTTGACATTGGAATTGAAGAAATCTTATTACCATCTGCTGGATTGTATACATCCATAGAATTTTGACCATTTCGTTCAAATTTACCGTTTATATAATTTTTCACTTCTGAAAGTGCTGTTTTTAACTCCATATTCGTTCGTTTCATTGTTTATAAGAAAGATTAAATATATAAAATAAAACTTAACTATTTATGTACTTTTGTTAAACAATTAGGAAATTATGACAGAAAAAGATATACAGTTTATGAAAAGAGCAATCAAGCTTGCTCAAGAAGGAATGAATTCAAATGCTGGAGGACCATTTGGTGCCGTAGTTGTTAAAGATGGAGAAATTATTGCTGAAGGTTTTAATAGGGTTACTTCTACCAACGATCCTACTGCGCACGCAGAAGTTGTTGCGATAAGAAGAGCCTGTGAAAAACTTGGAACTTTCCAATTAGACGACTGTATTGTCTATACATCATGTGAACCATGTCCTATGTGTTTAGGAGCAATTTATTGGGCAAGACCAAAGGCTGTATTTTATGCTTGTGATAAAGTTGATGCTGCAAAAATCGATTTTGACGATCAATTTATCTACGAAGAATTAGACAAGAAAATGGGAGAACGAACGATTAAGTTCACTCAAATATTACAAAAAGATGCTCAAGTCGTTTTTAACGAATGGGATAGCAAAGTAAACAAGACGGAATATTAATTTATTTCGTTTTATTTTTTATTTGGATAATCTGCGCTGCAATACTTATCGCAATTTCATCTGGAGTTTGACTGGTTATTGAAAGACCTATTGGAGCATGAACGTTGTCTATTTCACTTTTAGAAAAACCATCTTTTAGTAAAACTTCATTCATCGTTTTGATTTTTGATTTACTTCCAAGAACTCCTATAAACTTATAATTATTTTTGATGATTTTAGTCAATACTAACTTATCATCAGTATATTTATTTGTCATAATAGCAACATAACTGCTACCTCCTTGTTTTATGTACTTTTCTATATCATCATAAGAAATAAGACTCTTTTTATGAGCGTATACATTTGATTCAAAGGTGTTTACATTTTCTCTATCATCAAAAACAACAACATAAAACCCTAACGAATTAAACAATTTAGAAGTCGCCAAACCTACATGACCTCCTCCAATAATATAAAGTGTGTCTTTGTGCCCAATGTTTTCTTCGTATATCCAATCTTTAGAAGAATTGATTTTAGCTTTTGATGTTTTATTTTCTTTTAGCAGAAAGAATTCGAAAGAATTTGATGTAAGTCTTACGATTCCTTTGTTGTTGTTTTCTAAACATTTTATTAGATTTTTTACATCAGAAATAACATCAGAATTTAAAGGATGAAAAACAACGGTTTGCTCTCCAGAACATATCATTCCAGAACCATCTTTTATTTTCCCTTTATGGATTTGTCGCTTTAAAAAAATTGAAGTCTCTTCTTTTTTCAATAACTCTTTTACTTTCTCAACCAAAGCACATTCCATGACTCCTCCTCCAATAGAACCAAAAATAAACCCATCTTCGGAAACTAACATCTTAAACCCTTCTCTTCCAGGAGAACTACCTATATTATCAATAACTGTCAACAAATAAACCTGTTGACCTTCTTGTAATTTCGATAAAAGATGTTGCCAAAATTTCATTTACTACAATTTTGCTCTTCTATCCTTTAAAATCTTAGCAAAAGAACGTGTTCTGATTTCATCTAATGTCAAACCAGTTACGAGCACTTCATCTATAGAAATAGCACCACTATTTAGGGCTTTCAAAAAGTAATTTAATAATCCTTGCCCTGTTGCTGCATCGTCAAAAGTATCGCCAATCAATGTTGCTTGTGCTGCTTTTTCTACAAATGTTTTCAAACGCAATACTGCATCATCATAGCTCTCTAAAAAGAATGCATAAACTGCCGTATAACGCATTGGTAACTGCGCTGGATTCAAATCCCAACCTTGATATAATCCTTTATAAAGCGAATGACGAATATGGTCATAACCTTTTAGCCAAGAACGATGTACAACTTCTTTATTTTCTTGTTCTTGAGCCTCAGTTAATTCTCCACGATGTGGACCAATTGGCATTGTGTTTGTTGCTCCATCTGATAACCAAACTCCTGTATGTGCCAACGCTACTTTTGTCATATAATGTGCAAAATCACACACGTCATGATCCATTTCTTGGTAACTTGCTGTAATGTTGTTTGATGCTGTATAATCATAAGTCCCAAAGTGCGTAGCAATGCAACGCCCTTTACTTACTGTGATAAAATTTCGCAAAGGGTTTACACCATTTTCTGCAATAATAGATTGCGTTGTTTCAACCATCATTTCCATTTTTAATGTTCCGTCTTTAAGGCTAAAAGTTTCCTCAATCACTTCAAAAAATGAAACTAACGCAATAATTTGCTCTGGAATTGTCACTTTTGGTAACATTACCACAAAATTATCTGGCAATTTTCCGTTTGATGCTGTAAGTAATGTTGTTAAGAAAATATCTAAAGTTCTTAAACCACGAACTTTCAATTCCTCTGTAAATGGTTTTATTCTAATACCAATAAATGGTGATAACGTTCCTTCTTGCATTCCTTTAGCAACTTGCTTTGCAGCAAATTGAGCTGTTTCATCTTCTTCTTTATCTGAACGATTTCCAAAACCATCTTCAAAATCTATTCTAAAATCTTCAACTCCTTCTTTTTGTAATTTAGCAATTACTTTTTGATAGATATTGTACGAAAATCCTGCTGAATGTTTTTTTAATTCTTCATTAGATAATGATTTTAATTCTTCAGCCAACGCAAGTTGCTCACTTTCTTTTGAAGGTAGCTTATCACAACCTCTCAATTGAAATGCCTTTCCGAATTCTGCAAAGTTTGGTGCGTAGTGCAACAAAGACTTTAAGGCAATATTTCCTAAAACATCAGTTGTATTTGATTTAAAAAGATTTGCTCCTCCATAAACTGTATGTATAGGTTGACGCTCTTCTCGGTCTCCTTTATATATTTTATTGAATGCTTGATTTGCAGTTTTTAAATCTCCAAATATGGCTGATTTTTTATTTTCTGATATGCTTAATTTCATATTAAATTGGTATTAGGTATTAGGTATTAGGTGAAAAGTACAATTTACCAAATACCAAATACTATGTTTAACTTCCTCTATACGTTGTGTATCCAAACGGATTAATTAACAACGGAATATGGTAATGACTCTCGTCTGTTACTGCAAACTGAATAGAAACTTCTGGATAAAATCCTTTTTGATTGTGACTCTCATAATAAGCATTAGTATTAAAAGTCATTACATAATTTGCTGGTTTTAATCTTTTCCCTGCAGGTAATACATCGCCAATTCGTCCGTCTTTATTAGTAATTCCAACACTTACAGGCTTCCATTTATCATTTTTAAATTCTTTTAATGTAATGAGCATTTTATTTGCAGGAATTCCAGTTGAGGTATCTAATGCGTGTGTTGTTATATGACTGCTCATATCAGTATTCTCATTTAATCCTTCTATTAGTTTTAACAATCTAATTACTGTAATCTTATGTTGTTCATTCATCGCAACAAAAATCTCATCTTCAACATCATGAAGTAATCTTACATTAATAATTGCCAACATTTCTTCAGCAGATTTTCCGCTAGCACTTACAATAAAAATATATCCAAATTTATTTTCATATGCCTCATTTGCATCTGCTAACTTTTCGATAGTTTCAATAGTTGCTTCTGCCATTTTAGACTGCTCATTATTTGCCCAATCTTTTGTACTTGCAAACTTTTCTTTCAAACTTTCTACATCTCCTATCTTTGGATGTCCTGTAAATGCTTCTTTAAAATCATCCGTAGAACAATCTGAATACCAAATTGATGCAGCTTTTTTTATCAACTCATCTTTTGAAGAAAATGGCTTATGTTCCATCATTTTTGAAACCCAAGTTTTAGAAACACAACATTTTTCTAATGCCAAAAAGGCTTCTTCTTTTGATAAATTATTAAATTCTTTAAATTTCATACTCATATATTTATTGTCATTCTGAACGAAGTGAAGAATCTAAAACATCAACAAAGAGATTCCTCGTCATTCGTTCCTCATTCTGTCGGAATGACATTTGATTAATCATAATTATTCCTTTTTTGCTCCTTGATTTATCCAACAATTAATTGCATCTCGTTCTTCTTGCGTCATTCCTGTCTGATTATTATTAAACGGCATATTCTTACTTACTACAACTCTTTGAAATATTTTATCTTTCATGTTGTATATCTGTTCAGGAGTATCATATTTCACTCCATTTGGCGCAACCTTCCACACATTATCTGTTGGTTTTGATGAGTGACAAGTTGTACATCTATTCTGAATAATCGTTTGAATCTCTACAAAAGAAACTGTTTCCTTACAATCTTCGTATGTTGGTTTTTCGGGAGCAGTCGCAAATGCTACAGCAAATAAAAGTAATACCGAAAATGGAAATACCCAAATTGAAAGTTCATGTTTTTCTCTTAAATTTAGATAGTGTTTTACCCCAACACTCCCTAAAGTAATACCTAACAAAACAAGCCATTGATGCGTGTTTCCAAATGTACTTGGAAAGTGATTACTTATCATCACAAATAAAACTGGCAGTGTAAAATAGTTGTTAGTATATGACCGAATAAATGCTGCTTTTCCATCTGCTGGATTAGGTTCTAGTCCTTTTTTTGCTGCGGCAACCATTCGTTTTTGTCCTGGAATAATAACAAAAAATACATTTGCTGCCATTAATGTTCCTAACATTGCTCCAAAGTGTATATATGCTGCTCTTCCGCTAAAAACTTGTGAATAAAAGAACGCAAAACCTATCAACATCAAGGTAATCAAAAGTGTAAATACCACTTTATTTTCGGCTAGTTTCTTACAAATAATATCATAAACAATCCAACCAACAATCAATGATCCAATACTTATTAATATTGCATTCATCGGTTTTAAATCCATCACTTCTGGATCAATCATATACGAACTGGCATTAAAATAGTACACAATCATCAGTAAACAAAAGCCTGAAAGCCATGTAAAATATGCTTCGTATTTAAACCAATGTAAATCTTTTGGAATCTTTTTAGGAGCCAACTTATACTTCTCTACATAATAAAATCCTCCTCCATGAACAGCCCAAAGATTTCCAGCTAATTCATCTCGCACATCTTTTGTCCTGTTAAGTGCGTTCTCTAAAAAAACAAAGTAAAAAGAAGCACCAATCCATGCAATTCCGAAAGTAATATGTATCCAACGAACTGCTAAATTGAGCCATTCAAAAAAGTGACTTTCATAGACTGTTCCTTTTAAAAACATGTATAAAATAAAAATGCTGCCGATAGACGCGATAACAATCAGCGTATAGAGCCAATTTTGAATTTTTTGAACATTCTCTGTCTTTTCATCATCCTCTTTGGCTTTATATTCATTAAGAATATGATGTACTTTATATGTAGCAATAACAATTGTCACAAAGAATAATACCCAAATAATAAGCAAGATAATTTCTGTCATTCTTTTATTTTATAGTCCCTAAAATACGCAATCTACTAATTCCTCCGTCAGGATATATTTTCAATTTTATATGCGTTATAGGTTTGTCTATTTTAATAATTTCGTTTTTATAATGATGCTCACTATCTGCACTCAGTTTTTGTTGTGGAAGCAATGTTTCCCATTCATGATTATCATTTATGACATCATTATCATTATCACAATAACAAGCATCTATAGCACACGAATCAGGATAATTTCCTTTAAAGTGTTTTGTGTCAACAATGATTTTCTGAACCAATCCTGAGTGTCCTAATTTCAAAATTACGTAATCAACATTATTTGGCGTTCGGTTTCGTTTGGTTTCCCAACCATCGCCCATATTTTTACCTAATGTTGGCGAAATTAAATTATCCATCTCACTAAAGAACATATCGTTACAGTGCAATGCTTTTCCACAGTTATTTATTAAAGCCAAGTCAATGACTTCATCTGAATTTACCGAATTCCAATCTTTAAACACTTCGCCAAAAACTCTAAAACGAGCAACTCCTCCGTCAGGATATATGTGCAATCTTATATGTGTATAAATTTTATCTGAAGAGATTTCAAAAAAATGTTCACTTCCAGGATCTAATGGGGATTTTGGTAGTACTTCTTCCCAATTCAAATCATCTGCTTTTGACCAATCAGAAATGCCTTCTGATAAATTAATTGCCTCAACAGATGCAAAAGGTGGATGATTGCCCAAAAAATGATTGGTATCAATATCAAAGCCTTTTATGATTCCGTGTGCTCCTAATTTTAGTATTGCCCAATCATGACCGGAAGTTCGCTTGCGCCGAGACTCCCAACCGTCCATCCATTTTCCATGGTCAGTATATTTATCGTCAATAAAAATTCCACGACCTTCTTTAATTAGGTTTTCTTTTTCTGCAAAGAAATCATCTGTACAATAGAGAACTTCTCCTCCTATTTTTTCTGATACTAAATCTGTATATTTTTGTAATTTTTCTTTCATTATCTGTTTTTATTATATGGATTCCCACTTTCGTGGGAAAGACAAATAGTTTCAATTAATAATTGTACAAAATAAAAAAGTGCAACTATATAATAATTTTTATAGAGTTTATAATTGACAAAATATCTTTGAATGTCTTTCCCACGAAAGTGGGAATCCATTTTTTTTAATCGTACCAATCTTTTGCTAAATCATTCCAATTATTATTTTCTTCTTCTATTAATTCTATCTTCCAACTTCTATTCCACTTTTTTAATTGTTTTTCTCTCTTTATAGCATCCTTTACTTGATCAAAGACTTCAAAATAAACCAAATTAGTAATATTGTATTTACTCGTAAAACCTTTAACTATTTTATTTTTATGTTCAAATACTCTTCTTTCTAAATCAAATGTCATTCCGATATATAATGTGCCATTTTTTTGACTTGCTAAAATATACACATAATATTTATGAACCGTTTTTAGCATTCTTACCGTTTTGGATTCCCACTTTCGTGGGAAAGACAATTAGTTTTCAATAACAGTTCACCTTTCCTCAGATTTTTTAATTCCGAATTTTCTACAACTTGAACTCCATTAACAAATGTATGAATTACTTTCCCAACAACTACTTCATTTAAATATGGAGTTGCTTTATGCTTGTGATAAATACTATCCTCAACAATTTCAAACTCTTGTGAGTCATTCCAAATTGTAATATCAGCGTCAAAACCTTCTTGCAATTTCCCCTTTTGATTTTCTAAACCTAAAAATTTTGCAGGATTTTCTGTCAATAGTGGAATTAATTTTTCTAATTCTAATCCTCTTTTTTTACCCTCAGTCCAAAGAATTGGCAATGTAAACTGTAATCCTGCAATTCCTCCCCAAGCTTTGAAAAAATCTCCACTTTCTAACTGTTTACGTTTTGGAGGTGCAGGAGAATGATCGGAACTTAAAAAATTAAATCCATCATTTAAAAGACTTTCCCACAATAAATCATTGTTTTTCTGTTCTCTAATTGGTGGCGCACATTTATAAATAGGAGAAGCATCTGGAATTTCTTCAGCATTGAAATATAAATAATGCGGACAAGTTTCAACCGTTAATTTATCTGTAAGAGATTTTCGTTTGTTAATTCGTTCAATTCCTTCTGAAGCCGATAAATGTACTATATGTACTTTAATATCGTGTTTTTCTTGAACATTTAATGCCAATTCAATCGCATTCGTTTCCCAATGTTGCGGTCTTGAATGCAAATATTCTTGGTAGTTTTTCTGATTTTTTACTTCTGGAACTTCAACATCTGTCAATTCGCAATGCAGTAATAATGGAATATCATATTTTTTTAAAATAGGAGCTATTTTTTCCAAATTTTCTTGAGAAACATTTGGAAATTCATCAATTCCAGAATGTGTTAAAAAACCTTTTATTCCAAAAACCCCAGATTTTATCAATTCTTCAATATCATCAGTATTTGTAGGGATTATTCCACCATAAAATCCACAATTCACATGTAATTTATCTCTCGAAGCATTTTGCTTTAAAATAAACGCATCAACATTGGTCGTAACAGGACTAGCATTCAATGGCATCTCGATTAATGTAGTTACTCCTCCAATTGCTGCAGCTTTTGTTGCAGTATCAAAACCTTCCCAATCTTCTCTTCCAGGTTCATTGATATGCACATGTGCATCAATAATTCCAGGCATTACGATTAAGTTTCCATAATCCGAGAATGAGATTCCATCCATCTTTTTTTCACCAACATATATCTTAAAAATCTTTCGATTAAGAATATGAATTGTTGCCTCAATAAATTGATGATTGATAAAACAACGCTTGCTATGTATTAGAATTTCATTCATCTTATTTCTCATACAATCCCATTAATACTTTCTCTGGCGTAAACGGTGAATGATACGTTGGTTTATAATTTTTATTAAAGGCTTTCACAGCATTTTGAATGGCAAAATAACTTCCAATTCCATACATTAATGGTGGTTCTCCAACGGCTTTTGATTTTTTTATAGCTAGTTCATGCCCATCAGTTTCTAAAGGTAGAACTTCAACTATTTTTGCTGCTGAAAAAACATCAGGAATTTTATACGTAGATAACGCATTTGACAACAATCGTCCGTCTTTATTGTATGCTATTTCTTCTAGCGTCATCCAACCAATTCCTTGTGCTAATGCACCTTCAACTTGACCAATATCAATACCAATATTCATACTTTTTCCAAAATCATGGACAATTTTTACAGCATCAACTTCATAAACCCCTCGTAAACAATCAACAGTAACAGTTGTAATTGCTGTTCCGTAAACATGGTATGCAAAAGGATGCCCTTTTTCTTTACTTTTATCAAAGTGGATAATTGGTGTTGCATAATGAGCATTCTCAGTGAGTGCAATACGCTGTAACATCGCTTCAGCAATCACTTCATTCCAAGTTATGTTTGATTTCTTATCACCTGTAAAAACACAATCATCTTTAAAAGTGATACTTTTATCTTTAGATGCTGTAATATTTGAGGCAACTTTGATCAATCTTTCTAACAAAGAATTACAGGCCATTTCAACTGCTTTTCCGTTTAAATCTGCTGTTGAACTCGCAGCAGAAGGTGATGTATTGGCAACTCTTGTAGTATTTGTACTTTCTAACTTTACTTTTTCTGATGAAATTCCTAATACTTCAGATGCTATTTGCAACATTTTGGTATTTACACTTTGTCCCATCTCTACAGCACCTGTACTTACACCTACACTTCCGTCTTGATATATATGAATCAAAGCTCTTGCATGATTCATTGGTGTGTTGGTAAAAGAAATACCGAATGCAATTGGCATTAAAGAAATTCCTTTTTTAAACAATTGATTATCAGTATTAAAATCAACTATATCTTTTTCTAATTTTTCTAATTCAAATTTTTCTTTGGCATCAAACCATGATTTTTTTGCCTGAACTTCAGTGGCAATTTGTCCGTAAGAAAATTCATCGTTCTCTTCTAATAAATTCGCTTCCTGAATTTCTTTTTTATCAATATTTAATTCATCAGCTGCTTTAGCAATCGCAGATTCTATGACAAACATTCCTTGAGGTCCGCCGAAACCACGAAAAGCCGTATTTGGAGGTAAATTGGTTTTACAACTATATACGGTCGTTTTCACATTTGGCACAAAATAACTATTGGTAGCATGAAAAAGCGTGCGCTCTGCAATAGCAGGAGATAAATCTGCTGCTGCGCCTGAATTTTGCAAGAACTCTACTTCAAAAGCCTTAATTTTTAAATCTTTAGTTAATCCTATTTTAAAAGTAGATTCATAGGGATGACGCTTTCCTGTCATACGCAAATCATCATGTCGATTGAGCATAAATTTTACTGGTCTATTTAAATGCTGTACTGCAACTGCAGCCATAACTGCCCATGGAGTTGCTTGGTCTTCTTTTCCACCAAAACCTCCACCTAAACGTATCACATCAACTTCAATTTTATGCATTGGTATTCCCAATACCTTTGCTGCTGTTTTTTGCACTTGTGTTGGTCCTTGTGTAGAAGATGTAATTTTTATGTTTCCGTTTTCTTTAGGTTCTACATAACATCCTTGCGTTTCAAGATACAAGTGTTCTTGACCGTTAGAAAAAATTTCTCCTTCAAAGACATAGTCACAACTTGCAAAAGATTTTTGTGAATCTCCCAAATTAAAAGAACGTGGTGCATTTATAAAACTTCCTTTTTCTTTCGCTTCTTTGGCTGTCGTAATTACTTGTAATTCTTCAATTTCTATTTCAATTAATACTCTTGCTTTTTTTGCAATTGCATCACTTTCTGCAACAATAAATGCGATTGGTTGTCCACAAAAATGAACTTCATCTTCTGCCCAAAGTGGCTCGTCTGGAATAATTCCACCAATTTGATTTTCGCCAACAATATCTCTATAAGTAAATATTTTAATAACTCCTTCAACTGCTTCTGCATTAGAATAATCTACTGATAAAATCTTTCCGTGCGCTTTAGGTGAATCGAAAACTAAACCAAATAATGCATCCTGTCTGAGGATCATATCATCTACAAATAATGATTCGCCTCGAACGTGTGTGTATGAATCTATATTTTTCATAGCGCTATCATTTTATTGAGTTCTACATCATTTGGAAACAATGTCATAAAATGTGCAAAGAATAACTGTCTCGCTAATAACCTTTTATAATCTGAAGTTCCACGAACATCACTTATTGGTGAAATTTCGGATTGCATTACTTTTTCTGCTAAGTGAATTGTTTCGGAAACTATTAATTCACCTTTTAAAAATTTATTAGTTTTAAATAAATATTTAGGGATTGCTGCCACACCACCAAGTGAAAAATGCGCTTCAGAAATAACTCCATTTTTTAATGAAATTAATCCCGCCGAATTTACGCTAGCAATATCAAGATGAGTACGTTTGCTTACTTTTTCGAAATTAAATTTTTCTGAAGCATCCAATACTCTAAACGAAATGTTTTTGAGTAATTCTCCTTTTTGTAAATCATATTTTTTATAATCTTTATGAAATTCTTGAAATGGAATATTTCTCTCCGTTCCATTTTCACGCTGAATTGTCAACGTAGAATTCAATGCTAAAAAGAAAATTGACATATCGCCAATTGGTGAAGCATTTACAAAATTCCCTCCAAGAGTTCCCATATTTCTTATCTGTTCAGAAGAAACTAATTTTAAAAACGATGGTAATTTTGGAAAAATAGTTAGTAATTTTTCGTTTTCGAGTAATTCTGTAACTGTTGTATTTGCACCTATTGTACAACTATTATTATTAAAAGAAATTCCTTTTAAAATTTTATCATCAGAAATTAAATGTACTTTTTCTTCTGATAATTTGTCTGCATAGCGCACGTACAAGTCTGTTCCGTTAGCAACAATAGTTTCTTTTTGACCTCTCGACTCCGCTCGAGGTGACATCACTAAATCTTTTAATCTATCTGGAATCGTTTTAAAATAATCAGGAATAAAGCCCTCTTTAATTAGCCATTCTATTTGATGATTTTGGTCTTTACTTTCTAGTTTTTTTTCTATTTCAAAACCTGCTTTTTCAATAGATTTATATCCTGTACAACGACAAATATTTCCACTAATAGCATCGTTACATGAATTTAAATTCAATTTATTGTCATCCAAAGAATAGCCAGTCATAGAAACTACAAATCCTGGAGTACAGAAACCACATTGTGTAGCAAAATTATCAGTCATTGCTTTCTGTACGGTATTAAGTTCTGCTGAAAGATTGATTCCTTCAACAGTAACAATGTGTTTTCCGTTAGCATTTCCTAAGGGTGAAATACAAGAAGTAAAACTTTTGTAAGTGACTTCTATATCATTTAATTCTCCAACTAAAATAGTACATGCACCACAATCTCCTTCTCGGCAACCAATTTTTGTTCCTTTTAATTTCTGGTGTTCTCTTATAAAATCGAGTAAAGTTATACCTGAATTTACTGAGGTTCTGATAATTTGATTATTGAGTATAAATTGTATCATAAGCTGATAGCAAGATACACAAAAAAAAGTAGAGAAATTAAGATAAACTTGATCTCTCTACTAATAAAATTAATTAGGGGCTATTATATAAATTATATTTTGAATGTCAATACTGGTAAAGTAGAATGATTTGCGACATCTTCAGAAACGCTACCATCCATAAAATGTGTTAAACCTTTCCTACCGTGTGTTACTACTGCAATTAAATCTGCTCCAACTACATTAGAATAATTCAATATTCCTTTTTCTACAGAATAATCACTAACATATGCAACCTCATTCATTTTACTTAAATTACCTTCAACTTTTTCTAAAAATGTAGCTACTTTTCGTTCTATTTCTGTTGAACTCCTAAATTTTTCATTTGGTAAATTAACATGCAGTAAATACATTTTAATTCCTAATTCTTTCAACATTTTTGAAGCCTTAGTAAATGCTCCTATAATTTCTTCAGAAAAATCACATGCAAATACTACACTATCAAAATCTGTTAAAATAGGATGATGTTTTACTACCAATACTGGAATATCAGAATTTCTAACTACTTTTTCTGTATTTGAGCCTACAAATATTTCTTTTAAACCACTTACTCCGTGAGATCCCATCACTATTAAATCTACACAGTGCTCTTTTGCTACTTGACTTACTTCACTAAACACTTTAAAATGTTTAACAATTGGTGTTACTTTAATTCCTTTTAAATAAGGTTTGTCTAAAAATTCTTTAAACTTTTTTTCTGCAAGTTTTAAAAAGAATATTGTTTCTGTTTGTATTGAATTTCCATCTCTTGTTAAAATAGCATTTGACAATTCTAACATATGCAGGACTAAAAGTTCTGCATTATTTTTTTGTGCTAAAACAGCAGCAGTTTCTAATGCGTATTCTGAATGCTTAGAGAAGTCTATTGGCACAATAATTTTTTTCATAATTTCATGTTTTAAGAAACAAAGTTAGAGCTCCTATTTATTAATAACTATGATATTTATCAGTTGATTTACATTACTAAAAAAAATCACCTAAACATCTTCATCTGTTAGGTGATCCTCCTAAATATTCTTAAAATATTAACAGTAATTAATGTGGTAATTTATCTTTGAACAGTCCGTATAAAAAAGTTCCAAAAATAGCAGAGACAAGTACTACAAGCATTGGCAAAGAACCTACTCCAATTAACGTGTATATTGGTCCTGGACAAGCACCAGCAAGCGCCCAACCTAATCCAAAGAGAATTCCTCCAAACATATACCTTTTAAATCCTTTTTCTTTTGTTTGGAATTCTATTTTTTCTCCATAAAAAGATTTAATATTAAATTTCTTGATTGATTGTACTAATATTATTCCTAATCCGAGTGCAGATCCCATAATACCATACATATGAAAAGATTGAAAATGAAACATTTCATAGATACGAAACCATGATGCTGCTTCTGATTTAAACATTGTGATTCCAAAAAGAATTCCGATAAATAAATATATAAGTGTTCTCATTTTTTTTAAAATATTAAAGGGAATAAAACATGAATCATTAATAATCCTCCAGCAAAAAATCCTATAACTGCAATTAATGATGGTAATTGAAGGTTACTCAATCCTGATATTGCATGACCAGAAGTACAACCATTTGCATAACGAGCTCCAAAGCCAACAAATATACCTCCAATTATCAATATTGCTAATCCTTTAATGTCGAAAAAGACAGCGTTACCAAACAATTCGGTAGGTAAATAAGTTTTTCCTGCACTTTCAAAACCAAGTGTATTTAAATTTTCTATTGTATCTGGATTTATAGCAACGGCAAGATCATTTGACAAAAAATGTGAACCTATATAGCCTCCAATTACAGCTCCAATAATGACTACTAATCCCCAACGTTGAGATTTCCAATCAAATCTAAAAAAGTCTGTTTTTTTACCTGCACCACACATCGTGCAAATTGTTCGTAAGTTTGAAGACATTCCAAATCTTTTACCAACCATGATTAGTAAAAACATTATAAAAGTTATCATAGGACCTCCAATATACCAAGGCCAAGGTTCATATATCCAATTCATAATTAAACTGTTTTGAGCAAAATTAACTGTTTTGAGCAAAGCAACAATATTAAATGTGATCTTTATGCAACTATTGATACATAAGAATTTACAATCAATAAAAAAGCCTCAAATTAATGAGGCTTTGTAATGAGAATTGAACAGCTAATAAATCAGATAAATAAGAGATGTGTTCCGTCCTCATCTGCACGATTATAAAAATCTCCAATTGTTAAAATACCATCAAGATCGTCTATTAAATCGCTTTCTTCAATATGGAACATTTCTACGGCAAGTTTACATGCCCATAGATTAACTCCCGAATCTGATAGAATCTCTAAAAATTCACCAACTGGTGGCATATCTAATTTTTCCATTTCTTTTTTCATCATCTTAGTTGCAAATGCCTCCATTCCAGGCAAACCTCCAAGCATTGTTGGGATATGCATTGCTGGATTACCAACAGTTGCTACATGCAATTTTTCTAATTTTTTCTTCTGAATTGCTTCTAATCCGAAAAAAGTGAAGAATATTTCTGCTTCTATACCTTCCATTCTTGCACCATTTGCCATAATAAATGCTGCGTAAACATTTTCTATTGTTGCTTTTGATAAAATAAAAAGCATTTTTTTAACTTTAGTTGCCATTTTATTATTTATTTAAAGGTTATATACAACTTTTTGGTTTTGGAATTCCAGCAATCATAGTTGATATTTTTAAAGGTCCTCCAGGAAATAGACTGTAAAATTCTTTTATGTTTACAACTCCACTTTTTTTAATTCCTCTTATAGAAAGTGCTTCTTCATTTTTGTGCTTTCCTTGAAGATAATCAACAACTTTCCAATGCTGATCAGTCATTTCTATTTCTTTATCTTTTGCTATTTCTGCACCTACATCTTTTGTCCATTGACTAAAATCTGTTAAATAGCCTTCTTCGTTTCTATTAATATTTTCCATAATTCTTGTTTAATTTTAATTATTTATCTGCTTTCTATTAGTCAAAAATCTTTCCCTTTTTAGTCATTGTTGCCGAAACAAATGGGATATGTGTTCCTTTTATTAACATGTTCCAATATATCCATCTAAATGCCATTTTTCCCATGTGATTCATTCTAGTTTCTTTCAATAGATTTAATGGTCCAATTCCTGCAAAAGGAAATGTTCCTTCTACTGGTTCATGCGTATAATTAAAGTCAATTAACAATGCTTTTCCGTTTCCTGTTTCAATAAAACAGTTTGCATGACCGTCAAACTCTTCTTTTAGTGGTTTTCCATCTATATATAATAAAATATTGTCTGTTAATATTTCTGCTTCAAAATGTGCTACTGAACCTGCTTTTGATGCTGGCAAGTTAGTTGCGTCACCTATTACAAAAATATTTTCATGCTTTTTAGATTGCAAGGTTGCTTTGTCCGTTGGTACAAAATTCATATCATCTCCCAATCCTGAACGCACCATCAATTCATCACCAAGATTTGTTGGCACCGTTACTAATAAGTCATATTCAACTTCTTTACCAGAATAATCAATCATCTTATCATTCTCATAATCAATACTTTCAAGGTTAAAATCCGTAACCTCTTTTATCCCTTTTTCTTCAAGTAGATAGTGTAGTGCTTTTGTTGCTTTTGGCTTTGTAAATGCGCCATCAAGAGGTGTTACAAAAGATATTTCAACTTTATCTCGCATTCCTTTTTTAACAAAATATGAATCAGCCAAAAAAGCAAATTCTAAAGGTGCAACTGGACATTTAATTGGCATTTCTGTAATATGAACTGCTAATTTACCGCCTTTCCAAGTTCTTAATTTATCTCTAAGAGCTTTAGCCCCTTCATATGTATAAAAATCGAAAATGTTTTTTTGCCATTTCGGCCCTTTCATTCCTTCAATTTCTTCAGGAGCAATTTTTGTTCCTGTAGCTATAATCAAAATATCATAATTTATATCTTCGTTTTCTAATTTGATTTTATTTTCTTCTGGGAATATTTGTTCTATTTTTTGATTGATATAATTCACTTTTTTAGGAATGAATTTTTTACCTTTTTTCTTTACTTGCTTTGTAGTATAAATATCAAAAGGCAAGAATAAAAATCCTGGCTGATAATAATGCGTTTTATATTGATCAACAATAGTAATTTTCCAATCATTTTTTGGGAGCTTACCAACTAAATGATTTGCCATCATTGTTCCAGATGTTCCAGCTCCAAGAATTACTAAATTTTTCATTTAAAATAGTTTAAGTATTATTGTACAAAGATACAGGGATATATACTCTTAAAATATGATAAAAATCATGTAACTCATTGTAAATCAGTAATGTTATGTAACAAAAGCTACATAGTTCTAAATGTATATTATATTGGAATGGTTTTCAAGACATTAGAAAACCTCAACGTATTGTAAACAAGTGTTTACTTGTTTACAATCATAAAAAGGAAACTTTTAAATTTTATCATGCATTTATTAGAATCAGAAAAATTATTTTTTTACTAATTTAATAAACAGTTCTATGTCTGCTCTACTTTCAACAGAATTATAACAATCAACCATAATATCAATATTAAAGTTTGGCGTAAAATATTTTATATACTCCTCTTTATTCCCTCCAAATGGAGGATGATCTTCATACAATGGAACTTTAAATAATAGGCCAACTATTTTTCCATTTTCTCTCAATAATTCGTCCATTTTCTGTACATACGTATTACGAAGATTTGGGTTTATAGCACAAAAAAAAGTTTGCTCAAAAACAAGATCAAAAGATTCTTGCAAATCAAAAAAATTACTGTGAATTAAATTTTTTAAAGGAAATGTTGGAACTCTCTTTTTAATATTGCCTAATGCCATTCTTGACATATCTACAACAAATACGTTTTTAAATCCATTGTAATGCAAATATTCCGCTTCATATGAATTTCCTCCACCAGGAATTAAAATCTTTATATTTTTATTGGTAAGTTGGTCGATATATAATTTAAACGGTGTAGAAATTTCGCCTAAATCCCAGTCAATTTCTTTTGACTTATAGCGATTATCCCAAAATTCTTCAGATAGATTCATATTATAAAATTACATAATAAATCAACAACTTCTTTTTTATTCATCAAAGGTTATACTCCAAATTCCTCTCACTTGATTATCATCATATCCAACCGCTAAATCATTAGGATATAAATCCTTTAATTTTGCAATTAAATTTGGTTGCAACTGTTTCCCGTGACATTGTAAGCATAATTGGTTTGTCTTAATTGGCGAATAAAAATGGATTTTACCATCACTTTTTTCTATAATTGGCTTTATTTTCTCTCCGTTTTTAAGCTTTTCTTTGAAAGTATTAATATAACTTAATTCAATAGCATTTGCTTTATTATTTTGATTTCTATTCTTATCTGAAACACGTTTTATAATAGCATTATATTTGACTTGCATACTATCGGTTAAAGAGTATGCTTGTTCGTTACAAAAAGACATTGCTCCAACTAGCCCTTCTTTTGCAATTGCCTGTTTAAGATTTTTACCCAAAATTGTTTTAGTTGCCAACGTATATTCCTTTCCAATTTTTGCGTAATTCTTATTTGACTTTTCCTTATTGATTATAGTTGATTTATGTTCTTTTTTACAACTCGCCAATAAAATAGTTATAACTAAAAGAAATATTATTTTTTTCATTTTACAATAATTTAATTAAAAAAAAAGGTATATTGAAAGACAACATACCTTTTATAAAGTTTATAATTCTTTTTTTATGCAAACGTAGTTGGACAAACAAACTCTGTCATTGGAGCATTTGCTTCTTTTAAACCATTAAAACCATTTCTAACATCTGACACCTTTTTGACTCCATTTGCTTTAAATATTGATGCTGCTATTAAAGACCTATATCCACTTGCGCAATGCAAGAAATATTCTTTGTTCACATCAATTTCTGCAAAGTTTTCGTTTATATTATCTAAAGGAAAATTTTCTACTCCTTTAACATGCTCAGAACGGTATTCTGTATCTTTACGGACATCTACTGGCGCCTCCATTGTTCCTAAGGAATCTGCAAATTCTTGCGCTGACATAGAACCAATTTTATCGATAGTATTGCCTTCTTTTTTCCAAGCGTCCAATCCTCCTTTTAAATATCCTAATGTATTGTCATAACCAACTCTTGAAAAGCGTGTTGCTACTTCCTGTACTTTATCCTCATCAGCAATAAAAATAATTTTTTGCTGAATATTAGTTATCAATGCACCAACCCAAGGAGCGAAACTTCCATCAATCCCTATATACCATGCACCTGGAACTGTTCCTTGTTCTGCATATGCTTCTTTTGATCTTGTATCTACAACTAAAACATCTTTTTGTTCACTCATTTCTTTAAATGTAGCAACATCTAATGCTGTTGTTCCTTTTTGTAAAATGGCATCAATATTTGTATTAATTGACTTGTTCATTTTTACATTATTTGGAAAATATTGTGGTGGCGGTTTTAAACCAGCAGTTACCTCAGTGATAAATTCTTCTTTAGTCATATCTGCACGCAATGCATAGTTTGTTTCCTTTTGGTTACCTAAAGTATCGAAAGTTTCTGAACTCATGTTTTTACCACAAGATGAACCAGCACCATGATTAGGATACACTAGGATATCATTTGGCAAAGGCATAATTTTATTACGTAAAGAATCAAATAAATGACCTGCTAAATCTGCTTCTGTAATAGAGCCTGATTTTGTTGCTAAATCTGGACGACCAACATCACCAATAAACAAACAGTCTCCTGTTAATACATAAGGTGTGTTCCCTTTTTCATCGGTTATTAAATACGACGAAGATTCCATGGTATGTCCTGGAGTATGTAATAAGGTTAGGGTACCATTTCCTATATTAAAAACCTCACCATCTGTACCATTATATATTTCATATTCAGTAACTGCGTTTGGCCCAAAAACAATTGTTGCTCCTGTTTTTTGTGCTAAATCGTATTGCCCTGAAACAAAATCTGCATGAAAATGTGTTAAAAATATGTATTTGATTTTTGCATTATCTGCTGCTGCCATATCAAGATATGGCTGAGTCTCTCTTAACGGGTCAACAATTGCTGCTTCGCCATTAGATTCAATGTAATAAGCCATTTCGGCAAGACATCCTGTAAATATTTGTTCTACTTTCATCTTTTATATATTATCTGATTGTAAATTATTTGTCGTTCAAAATTACATAAACTTGCTACTATCCACAGTAACTTAAGTTACTTATCAAATTTATTCCTAATTAGACTGTTTAATAAATTTATTAAATTTCTTAACTACAACCTTATTGTCGCGTTGTCCTTCATAATTATCTACCGCTTCTTGAATACTCATAAAGCAATTCTCAAAACTAATTTTATCAATTAGACCACCTTTTCTCATTGCATCTCTAACAGGTCCTATCATGCCTGAAAAAGCAATATCTATTCCTTTAGAATGATACAAATCAATAACCTCTTTTAAAGCGTGAACTCCAGAACTATCAAGATTGTTCATGCTTTCACCATCAATAATAATTAGTTTCAGTTTTTTACCTTTTTCAATCGTTAATTCTTCGAGTTTATCTTTAAAGAAAGTAGTGTTTGCAAAATATAATTGCGCATCAAACCTAACTATTAAAATATCTTCTTTAAGAATAACATCATCGCCAAAACGAACTACGTTTCTGTAAAAATGTGTACCATGAATATTGGCTAAAACAGCAACATGCGGTCTTGTAGTTTTTAAAATTACGGTAACTAATGATACTATTACACCTAAACCAATTCCTTTTTCTATACCAATCGTTAAGGTTGCAAAAAAGGTGATTAATAGCAAGAAAAAATCAGTTTTATTACTTTTCCATAAATGAATAACTTCTTTATAATCTATCAATCCAAATACCGCTACCATAATAACAGATGCTAAAATTGCTTTTGGTAAATTATAAAAATAAGGAGTTAAAAACAAAAGCGTTATAACAATCAATGTTGCACTAATTATTGCTGCTATACCTGACTTTGCACCTGCTTGATCGTTTACTGCAGTTCTTGAAAAACCACCAGTAGTTGGATATGATTGAAAAAATGAACCAACAATATTTGCCAAGCCCAAGCCAATTAATTCTTGATTTGGCAATACTTTATAATCTCTATGTTTTGATTGAATTGCTTTTGCAACAGCAATACTTTCCATAAAACTTACCAATGCAATGGTCAATGCCATAACGAACAAACTATTTATTAAATTTAAATCCATATTTGGAATTCCAAAACTTGGTAATGATGCAGGAATATCTCCAACTATCTTAACTGCATTTTCACCTTGATTTAACTCAAGTAAAGTAACTGCAAGTATCCCAAAGATAACAGCAAATAATTGACTTGGTAAAGATTTGCTTATTTTTTTCAATCCTAATATTATGAGTATTCCAACAACACCAATAGTAAAGGATATCCAATTTATTTCATCAAATTTATCAATTGCATTCATTAAAATCTCATTAATGTGATGGCTTCTTGGAATATTAATACCAAGCAAACTTTTTAATTGACTTAAGCCAATAATTAAAGCTGCTGCTGAAGTAAAACCACTAACTACTGGATGTGACAAAAAATTAACCAAAAAACCTAAACGAAATAAACCTAACAAAAACTGAATTGCACCAACTAAAAACGCTAATAAAATAGCGTAACTAATATATTGCTCAATAGAAAGCCCTTGAAAAGAACCAATTGCAGTTGCAGTCAATAAAGAAACCATTGCAACTGGACCTATAGCTAATTGACGTGAGGTTCCAAAAATTGCATAAATCAATAAAGGAATTATAGACGCATACAAGCCATAAACTGGTGGTAAACCTGCAATACTTGCATAAGCCATACCTTGAGGAATTAGCATAACACCAACTGTTAAACCGGCACCTACATCACCTTTAAGCCATTCTTTTTTATAATTTGGTAACCAATCAAATATTGGAAATATTTTTTTTAGATTCATGCTGCAAAGGTAATGAGAGTTATTCTTTTTATTTGTAATCTATGTTACGGATATATTTTAATGTGCTTCTTGCTAAGAGCACTCTTCAAAAGCCGTTATTTTACATGGTTTTTGAATTTTTTTATGAATCTCTCTAATGGCTGTTTTTTTATCGATAAAGAAAATATTTTGCCCCATTTTTTTGACAAATCCTCCTTTTTTAAGCACATCTTGACTAATTATTTTTAAACCAGCTATATAGATTCCTTCACGATTTTTCTGCCATTTCAAAACTTCATTACTCAACCATTCTGCAGCACCAAGGTCAATAAAATTAATACCATCTGCAGCAATTAATATATGCTGTATTTCATTGCTTTTATAAGCATTTGCAAAAAAATCTGAAATTTTCTCGATAGAACCAAAGTATAAAGAGCCGTCAATTCTAACAATTTTCAAACTACTACATTCTATAGCGTCTTTATCTCTAATTTTATTTATTAATCTTTTCTCACCATCAACTGCAAGTGTGGCAATATTTGGCTTTGAAGTTCTTTCCATATAAAAGAAAAAAGAAGCAAAAATTCCTGCTAATAAAGCAAATTCTAAATCAAAAAATAAAGTTCCTAATAAAGTAATTGCTAAAACAATTAGTTCTTTACCGCTACTTTTATAGACTTGTTTTATATGTTGAAAATCTATCAGACTATAACCTACTAATAAAATAATTCCGCCCATTGCAGCTTTTGGTAAATACGAGGCATAACTAGCAAAAAAAATCAAAACTACCATTAAAAATATTGAAGCAAAAATTCCTGACATTGGTGTTTTTGCTCCTGCTTGATGGTTTACTCCAGATCGTGTAAACGAACCTGAACCCGCATAACTTGAAAAAAAACTGGCAATTAAATTAGACAAACCTTGACCTATAAACTCTTGATTCCCATCAATACGTTGATGGGTATGCAATGCAATAGATCTACCAATAGCAACAGCCTCAATCAATCCTAACAATGCCAAAACCATTGCACCAGAACTTAACAGACGTATGTTTTCAAATGTTAAATCTGGAACTCGAAATGGCGGTAAATTCGATGGAATTTCACCTACCGTTTCAATACCATTAGCATCTCCACCAAGTATAATTGCTAAAACACTTCCTAAAATCATTGCGATTAACATATAATATCTTGACAGTGGTTTTATAAGAAATTTGATAATTAATGCGATTGACAAAGTACCTATCGCAACACCAAAAACATACCAATTGGTTTCAGATATGTGTTTACCAATATAAGCTACAATCTCAACAATGGTACTTCCTTGTGGCACTTTTATTCCAAAGACATGTTTCAATTGTTTAAATGCAATTAATAAACCAGCTCCTGCCGTAAAACCTATAATTACTGAATGTGATACAAAATTTACTAATTTTCCCATCCTCAATAAACCCATTGCAAGTTGGAATAATCCTGCTAAAAAAGTTAATACCAATGCCATTGCCACAAAAGATTCTAAATCAGTTTCTGGGTTCAATCCAGTTTTTACCAAAGTAGCATATACTACAATAGATATTGCTGTTGTTGGTCCAGAAATTAAGTGATATGAAGAGCCAAATAAAGCTGCAATAATTGGTGTTATCATTGCTGTGTAAAATCCATAAATTGGTGGTAAACCAGCAATCATTGCAAATGCTACTGCTTGTGGTATTACTATTATAGTTCCAGTAATTCCTGCAATTAAATCATCTTTCCAAGATTTTTTTGCAAGTGGTAACCAATTTAAAAATGGGAATATTTTGTTCATTAATTTTTATATTTTACTCATTCCATATTTTTGAATCATGGTTTGAGTTTAGTTGATTCCATATCGGCTACAACCAATCTTAATTCTGTATATGTAAATTTATTTTCTAATTTATTATTGAGTTCTGTAAGCCCTTCAAACTTTGTTTTTTGAATTATTTTTTTAAGCTTTTCATACTTTTTTACTGATATAATATCAGTTGTTTTTATTTCACCTGTTGGTATAAAATGCATTAAATGACCTTCTATAGTTGATTCTACCAATCCTCTTTCTTTTGCTATTTCTTCAACTGGTTTTCCGCTTTTAAAAAGATTTAAAGAATGTTGTTTGGTCGAAATTTTCTTTGGCTTTGTATCTTTACTTGTTGGTTTATCTACATAAACAACTTCTTTTTTTATAGTTTCATTTTCCGAAACATATTTATTAATCGTTGCTAATATTTCTTTACCATATTTTTCTACTCTAATTTTCCCCATGCCATTAATGGCATTAAGTTCTCTTGGCGTTTTTGGAAAATAAGCACACATTTCAAATAAAGTAATTTGTGTAAAAATTTGAAATGCCGGACAATTATTTTTATCGGATAATTCTTTTCGCAAAGCGCGTAATTTTTCAAATAAAATTGGATGATCAGTAGAAACAACTTCTTCTCTTTTTTTACCCTTCTTTTTTGCTGGTATTTCTGTTTCGGTTTTTTCTAATACTGCTTTTGCTCGTAATTCTAAATATTTACTTGTAGAAAATCCTTTAGACAAACCCCAAAGACAAGTTAACTTTGTTGTCAATAAATCATCAAAATTTTCTATCTGTTTGGCGAAATCCTTTTTTACTGCTTGATTATCAGTTGAAAATGTAATATCATCAAATGGTTTTTTAATCTGTTCTAAAGTGTGTTCAATAAAATAATGAATTCCTTTATGAATTCGTTCTTGCACTGTTTTATCATCTTCAGGATTTTCAACATCAATACTTAAATTTGACAACTGATTTTTAAACGTAGTTGCAACTTGCATTAGTTTTACAATTCCGTCATCTTTAATCTGATTCAATGGTTCAATAATATTACCTCTAAAACTCGTTTTGTTTTCGTAATAAATTTTAATTAATCGTTGAGTTGGATATAAAAATACCTGATAACTAAACAAATCATCTATTAAATTCAATTGATACTTTTTTTGTGAGTCGCTTAAATCTTTTTTAGTTGGCAGGTTTTCTTCGACCTCATCAGTAAAAGCGACTACTTTAATATCATTTATAATCGCATTACTTGTAATCTTAGTTTTAAGCACAATACCTTCCAAAGATTTACAACGACTAAGAGCTACATAAGTTTGACCATGAGCAAACGAGGCTTCAGCATCAATAATTGCTTTTTCAAAAGTTAAACCTTGACTTTTATGAATGGTAATTGCCCAAGCTAATCGCAACGGAATTTGCGCAAACGAGCCAGCAATTTCCTCTTTAATTTCTTTTGTATCTGGGTTTATTAAATAACTTACGTTTTCCCATATTTCTGGAGTTGTTTCGATTATTTCATCATCATCTTTGCATTTTACCCAAACTTTTTCTTTCTCTAATAACGTAATTGTTCCTATTTTTCCGTTATAATAACGTTTTTCAAAACTACTGTCATTCTTAATAAACATAACTTGAGCACCGACTTTTAATGCTAATTTATCTTTTGTTGGATACGCATGTTCGTTAAATTTACCTTTTACTATAGCCGAATAATACTTTTGATTTAATGAAATTTTATTTAATTCCTTTTCATTAATGGTATTTGCTCTATTATTATGTGTTGTTAAAGTAATATAACCATCATCTTTTTTTGGAACAAACTCTGGCTGAAAGCATTCATTTAGAGTTTCAGCAGATTCTTTAGATAATTTATCATTTCTAACTTCATTAAGTATTTTTATGAAGTTTTGGTCTGCTTGACGATAAATTTGTTTTAATTCAATACTTATAGTATTCGCTTCTTGAAAAGCATGGCTACTAAAAAAATACATGGTTTTATAATGTGCGCTTAACATTTGCCATTCGTATGGTTTAACAACTGGTGCTAGTTGCTGTAAATCACCAATCATTAATACTTGAACACCACCAAAAACTTTAGTTCTATTTTTATAACGTCTTAAAACTTGATCAATACCATCTAACAAATCAGCACGAACCATAGAGATTTCATCAATAATTAATAAGTCTAAAGACCTAATAATATCAATTTTGATTTTGCTAAATTTAAATTTTGATTTTTTTTCAATTCCAGGTATTATTGGGCCAAAAGGCATTTGAAAAAAAGAATGAATCGTTACACCTTTTGCGTTAATTGCTGCCACTCCTGTTGGAGCAACAACCACTAGACGCTTGTTAGATTCTGTTTTTATTTTATGAAGAAAAGTTGTTTTACCTGTACCTGCTTTTCCTGTTAAAAAAATATTTCTATCAGTTTTTTCAACAAAATTTAAAGCTAATTCTAATTCTGGGTTTTTCATGTTAGTTTTACTCTCGCCTTTCGTCAGGGTTTCACTCAAAGTGAAGCCCTGACTATTTGAGTATTCAATATATTCAAAAGCAACTAGTTTATTTATTAGTGTATTATTTCTTAATCCATAATAATCTTTTGCTGATGAAAATTCGTAATCAATAGCCGTTTCAACTATTCCTGCTTTTACAGGATTTTGATGAATATAATCAAAACAAACTTGTGGATATTGTTTTTCAGTTAGGGTTTCACTCAAAGTGAAGCCCTGACTGAATTTAAAATTAGGACAATTAATACATTCCGCTTTAGTTTCTTTTCTGAATAATGAACCTGTAGTGTTTTCTTGTTTATTAATTGCTCTTGTATATGAACGTAACATAATTCCGATAGAATCATTTAATGTTTTATTAACAATCAGGGTTTCACTATTTTCTTCCTTAACTAAAACCATTAAATGAAAATGGTTTGGCATTAAACAATATGCTATAATATCCGCAAAAGGAGATAAGTACTCGCTAATTTTTTTTAGAAAAAATAGGTAGTTTTCTTTATTAAAGAAAATTTTTTGTTGATTATTTCCTTGATTGTAAATATGATATAAATAACCTTTTTCTAGATTCATTTAAGATTTTAAATTGACTTTCAAATATAGTCATTTTCTAAAAAGTCAGGGCTTCACTTTGAGTGAAACCCTGACTAATCTTTTTATTTATTCTTTTTATCATCATCAGTTATATAATAACAACCACCTTCAGTCTTATCTGGTGTAAATGCTCGTTTAAACCAAAGTGGTCTTCGTTCACCATTAGGTCCTGGTGCAGGTCTTGTCATTGCTAACCATTCTTTATAAATTTCATGAGACTTATTGGTATCTACAAAAATATCACCATAATTTTCTCCTTCTTTAGGTTTTTCAATTCTAACTCTTTGATGCCAAGTATGCATTCCGCTAATTGGGTCTGGATGTACTGCATGTGTTATATTTTGATGAACACCACCATCTTTCCAAAATATTCGTTTAGAATCTTTATCAGCAGATTCAAAAGGTTTAATTCCAGACATGGTATTCATTTTCCAAGCACCATTACCGTCAGATTCGATATTAACAGTGTTAGTTGCCCAACGATTTCCTATTTTATCTTGAGGTCTTCTCCAACGTCCAATATGATGAGAGCATGCTACAACTCCTGGTTTCATAGATTGTGTAACCCAAACTTTATCGATAAAGTAACCAATATCTGTATTCATTTTTACTAAATCTCCTGTTTTGAATCCCCATTTTTCCGCATCTTCAGGATGCATCCAAATCGGATTTCTATTTGAGATTTCTACTAGCCACTTTGCATTTCCAGAGCGTGAATGAATTAATGTTGGCAATCTAAAAGTTGGCACTAAAACGTATTCACCTTTAGATTTATCTAAGACATCTTGATGGATATGTGATTTTATATATTTTGGAATAGCATATTCTGGCCATTTCCAATCTACCATCGTTTGTGAGTAGAATTCGTTTTTACGTGATGGTGTTGGAAAACCAACTTTGGCTTTTCCATTTACCATTACACCAACGTCTTTTCCATCTTTTCTAATAACACCAGTAACTTTATCTACTACAGAACCTTTTAATTTCTCTTCTGAAACTGGTCTGTCATTCATGTTATATGATTCACCTTGCTCAATTTCATAAGCTCCATACTTTTTCATGTATTCCAATGCAGCAAAATTTCCTGTAAATCCATCTGCTTCTGCTTTTTCGGTTAAACCGTCAACACGTTCAAAAATGTATTGGTAGTATTCATCAATCGTAATTTTTTCTCCTGGTCTGTATGGTGATTCAAATGTTTTACGGATTCCCATACTTCCGTCTGGATCAATCCTCCAAGATAATTCAATCCAAAACTCATCTTCTTCCCAAACTTCTCCTGGATTTGCTTGATATGTAAACTCAACAGGATTACCATTTCGTCTTGCTGCTTCACGTAAAACAGGTTGTCTAAATGCAACCCAAGTTCCACCATGTGTTGCATAAGAATTTATATCGTGTCGCTCTGACGCTAGTCCCATTGGCAATACAAAATCAGCATAAAAAGCAGTTTCATTCCAAGTTGGTGTTAATGCAGTATGCAAACCAAATTTATCTTCTCTCATAAACATTTCCATCCATGTAAATCCATCAGGATACGTCCAAATTGGATTAAATACTCTAGAAAAATAAACATCCATAAATCCACGACCTTCTTTTAAGAAATGTGGCAATAATTGACTCATTTCAAAGAATGCTAATGGATATTCTTTAGGAAAATGTAATTCATTCCATACTTTTTGAGGTGCTGGTGGATTTGGTTGTGTAGGTGAGAACTTGTTCCAAGAATTTGGTGAAGTTCCTCCTTTTGCTCCAACTGCTCCAGTTAGTACGGTTAAGAAATGTAAACATCTAGCAACTGCCCAACCACCAAGATTTGATGCTCCTGCAGAACGCCAGTTATGTGATGCAAATCGCTCTCCTGCTTCTCCAATTTTATGGGCGATTTCGATAATCATTTCAGCTTTCACGCCTGATTCTTCTTCAGCGAATTCTGGTGTAAACTCCTTATATTCTTTAATCATTTCTGAGATATAATTCTCAAATTTGATTTCTACTCCTATTGCTTTTAAGTAAGTTTCCCAGTTTGTCCAGTTTTCTAGATAATCTCTATTATATAAGCCTTCTTCTAAAATAATTAATGCCATTGCTAACAAAACTGCTGCTTCGGTTCCTGGATAAGACGGCAACCAATAATCTGACATAGATGCTGTATTTGATAAACGAGGATCCATTGTTGCCAATTTTGCTCCTTTCATTTTACCCTCTATAATACGTTGTGCGTGTGGATTAAAATAGTGTCCAGATTCTAAATGAGCAGAAATTAATAAAATAAATTTCGCTTCTGCATGATCTGGCGATGGTCTATCATAACCATACCAAATATTATAACCAAACCTTGCTCCAGAAGAACAAATGTTTGTATGTGAATTATGACCGTCAATTCCCCAACCTTGTAAAACCCAATTCATGAATTTTTCGTGTCCTGGACGACCAACATGGTATGCAATTTCATTATGCCTTTTTTCCTTAATTGCTTTACGAATACGTTCAGCAATAGTGTCTAAAGCTTCATCCCAAGAGATACGTTCCCATTCTCCTTCACCACGTTTTCCTTTTCGTTTTAGCGGATACAAAATACGATCAGGATCTGTTACTTGATTTATTGTTGCTGGACCTTTGGCACAGTTTCTACCTCTAGAACCAGGATGATGAGGGTTTCCTTCAAACTTTTTAACCACTTGCGTTTCTTTATCTATAAATGCAGTTAAACCACAAGCAGATTCACAGTTAAAACAAGTTGTTGGAACAATTTGATATGTTGTTTTTTCTTTTTTAGGCCAAACTTTTGGGTTGTATTCTACCCAATTATCCCACTTTTCTGGCGGAGGAAAATTCTCATACATTGTTGCTACTTCTTCATCAGAAAATTGACGCATATCGCCATCAAACTCTTGGTATTTTTCTTTATGTAGGTTTGGAATGATTCCAAGTTTTTCTGCTATTCCTTCTATAAATGATGGTTTTTTGTAACCCATAATATATATTTAATTTTTCTTCTAAATTCAATTAAGCAAGTGGTATTCTTTGTGGTGCTTCTATCCATATTTTTTCGGTTGCGTATATTCCGATAAGAACTAAAACTGCTGTAACTACTAACATTATGGCACTTGGAGCAACCAGTAATATTATTAATGGTAATACATTTCCGATAAGAACAACAACCATCCAAAATAAATTTTTATATCTACCCTTGGTTATCATAACAACAACAGCATGTGCAGCTGTTGATGGATGCGTCATGGTTAATTCGGTTATTAATGTAAAGAGGTTTACAATCAAAGCAACGATCAAGGTTGTTTTTATTAATCCTGTCCATGATATATCAGTAAATAAAGTAACCAACGCAAATATTGCTGCACCTGCCATTACACTATGTACTAACATATGTAATGCTAAACTTGGACTTTGCCAAAAATCTCTTCCTTTTGCTTGTGCGAATAAAAATGCAGTATAAATGGCTAACATCACTCCAAAGAAAGCAGTTATCCATAATAAAATGGTTTCTCCTACTTTGATTTCAAAGAATGTCATTGCTAGCCAAACGCTTGCTAATAATCCAAAAATAGTAATGATATAACCTCCTTTTACCAACCACGATTTCCATTGTGGACGTAACAAAACATTTAAGAAACGATCTGGTCTATCTAAATCCATCACTAAGAATAATCCTGTTAAGGCTAAGAATCCTAAAGATAAACTTGCTGACCAAAGTTTTGCTGTATCTGAAACTTCATAGCCTAATAATATTGCTAAAAACGGAATTAAAAATGCTCCTGCTGCTATGGCTTTCGTCATTACATATGCTGAAACTTCCCAACCCCAAAGTATTCCTTTGTCAGGTGTATCATAAACTCTACGCGCTTTTCCGTTAAGAACATCTATATAGTTTGGGTTTTCAGTTTGTTTTTTATGATACGCAGCTTGCATATCATTATCTAATGTCATATTCAATAAATTTACATCATCATTAGTATGCATCATTTTTTCTGCCGCTTTGGCATAATGACCAACACCTCTTGCTTGAGAATTCCATAAGAAATCACCTGATTTATCAGTTGCTTCAGGATTTAAAGAAGCAAAATCGCCATCAATATAAAATAAATTTGGATTTGTCCCTTTTTCTGGTTTACGAACAGTTACTTGTTCTCTTGCTAATAATTGCGAAATCTCTGTATCTGGATTTTCCATATCACCAGCAATAATTGCGTGCTCTGGACAAACAGTTACACACGCAGGTTCTCTACCAACTTCTATTCTGTGTGCACAATAGTTACATTTTGCTGCAGTATTGTTATCAGGATCGATATACAAAGCATCGTAAGGGCATGCTTGCATACATGATTTACAACCAATACAACGGTTGTTATCAAAGTCTACAATTCCATCTTCACGTGTATACAATGCTTCAACTGGACAAATATCCACACAAGGAGCATCTGTACAATGATTACATCGCATTACTGAAAATATTCTACGAGTGTTTGGAAACTCTCCTTTCTCGACTTGTTTAACATAAGTTCTATTAACACCTATTGGAACATCGTGTTCACTTTTACATGCAGTAGTACAAGCGTGACAACCTATACATTTTCGATTATCAATTACAAATCCGTATTTCATTTATTTGAGTTAGTTGTTAAATGATAAATTAATTTTAAAATTGAACTCAATATTTAAAATCAATTTCTTGCTAAATATACTTCAGTACTACTTTTTATATAGTAACAAATGTTACATAGAATATTAATTGAGAAATAAATAATCTATAATCCAACAAAAATATAGTTTAAGATTTTATATATTTTTAATCACTATATAATTTCTATGCAGTTTTATTTTACCTATGTTCTCAAGTTTTTTGAGTAAACGAGAAATAACTACTCTAGAAGTGTGCAAATCGTATGCTATTTCTTGATGTGTGCTTTTAATAATATTATCGTTAGAAACTCTCGATTTTTCTTTTAAGTATTTTAATAGTCTTTCATCCATTTTAAGAAATGCTATCTTGTCAATAGTATCTAACATTTCGTTTAATCTATTATGATAACTTTGAAAAACAAACCTTCTCCAACTCTTATATTTACCTGCCCATTCTTCCATTTTTTGGATTGGAATCATAATTATTTTAGCGTCGGTCTCAGCAATTGCTCGTATTTCACTTTTAGTTTGTCCTAAGGTGCAAATTAGTGTCATTGCACAAGTATCTCCCTTTTCTAAAAAATAAAGTAGCAATTCATCTCCATCATTATCTTCTCTTAAAACTTTCACTACACCTGAGATTAATAATGGCATGTTCTTCACATAGCTTCCTATTTCAAGCATTTTATACCCTTCAGAAACTTCTCTATATGTTCCTACTTCGCTTATTTCTTGTAAAAGCGCATCTTCAAACAAATGGCCATAATTATTTTTTAACTCTTGAATCATAGTGTGAAGATACAATATTTTATAAAACAAAAAACCCACAACTTTCGTTGTAGGTTTCTTTTTGCGGAGAAAGAGGGATTCGAACCCCCGGACCTGTGACAGTCGCTAGTTTTCAAGACTAGTGCATTCGACCACTCTGCCATTTCTCCAAAGTGTCTCATCAGATATTCTCTGAATGCGGGTGCAAATATAGTTTGCTTTTTCTTATTGCTCAAACTTTTTTATATTTTTTTCTTTAAATTATTCAACTGTTTTAATCTGCTAATCAATATCTGTTTGTTATTTTTGTTAAAAATAAAATTTTATGCCTAATAATACATTCGGAAATATTTTTACTTTAACAACTTTTGGAGAATCTCATGGCGAAGCCATTGGCGGGATTATTGACGGCTGCCCTGCAGGTTTAGAACTTGATTTAGAGGCAATTCAACGTGATTTAGATAGGAGAAAACCTGGTCAGTCTGCAATTGTTACTCAACGTAAGGAAGCAGATAAAGTCCAATTTCTATCAGGAATATTTGAAGGAAAAACCACAGGAACTTCGATTGGTTTTATGATTCAGAATACCAATCAGAAAAGTAAAGATTATTCACATAATGTAAATGTATACCGTCCTTCTCATGCTGATTATACGTATGACAAAAAATATGGAGTAAGAGATTATCGCGGAGGCGGAAGAACATCAGCAAGAGAAACAGCAAATTGGGTAGTGGCTGGTGCTGTGGCAAAACAATTGATTTCGTCAATAAAAATTAATGCCTTCACCTCTACTGTTGGTGAAATTCATATCAACAAACCGTATCAAGAATTAGATTTTAGTTTGATAGAATCCAACGATATTCGTTGTCCTGATATTGAAGTTGCAGAAAAAATGATTGCCCATATCAAAGAAATCAAAAAACAAGGCGATACTATTGGAGGAACAATTACCTGTGTAATTCAGAATGTTCCTATTGGTTTAGGAGAACCAATTTTTAATAAACTACATGCACAACTCGGTAAAGCGATGTTGTCTATCAATGCTGTAAAAGGATTTGAATATGGTAGTGGATTCTGCGGAACAAAAATGAAAGGAAGTGAGCACAATGACGCTTTCAATCAAGACGGAAGTACCAAAACCAATCTTTCTGGTGGAATTCAAGGAGGCGTAAGTAATGGTATGGATATCTATTTTCGTGTTGCTTTTAAACCTGTTGCTACATTAATCCAAAAACAAAAAACAATTGATAGTGATGGTAATATAGTAGAAATGCAAGGTCGTGGACGCCATGACCCATGTGTTGTTCCAAGAGCCGTTCCTATTGTAGAGGCTATGGCTGCAATGGTATTAGCAGATTTCTACTTGTTGAATAAAACGACTAAAATTTAATTTACTTCTCGGCTAGTTTTCCACCAATCCAAGCCATTGGAATATAGGCTAAAGCAACATCAACAATTGTAAACCATGTTGGTGCAGGAAGCATCTGACTCATCATAATTCCTCCTATTAAAAAGAAGGCACCTATTCCTAAAGCAAATTTCATTTTGTGAGTTGCTGCGACTTTATAAGCAACAAAAGCACCTACTAAAGTTCCTAAAGCATGTGCTAAAAATGGAAAAATAAAATATTTAGGTTCAAGTGTTGGCATTACCTCTGCTAAAGCAATCATATCATTTGGATCAAGACCTTCAATAGGTAATAAACTATGACCTATCTTGATAAGTCCCATATTAATGATGCTTCCTCCTAGAAAACCTGCAATAACTGCAAGAATATTTTTAAGTATTGGATTCATAAGTTTAGTTTTTCTAAGGACTAAGTTAGTAAATATTTATCAATCAGAAGATTACTTAACCTACACTTATTAAAAAACAACTTATAAACTAAGCCATCACTTCATTTTTTCTCACTTTTCTATAAAGAAAAGATTTGAAAACATTTCTTCTACCAAAATTATTAATAGATTTACTATTCATGAATTTTAGGAAAAGTTTACGGTTCACTCCAAAATATTCATACGTTGTACCGTCTGTAAAAGTAACTTCTAACAACATACTTTTATGGTGATAATCAGCAACTTGAGATTCAGTAATTGTAGTAGTGTAATCTTCAATATTGTCCTCTTTAGTTTCAGGAGCAATACTAACAAGAAAGTGATAACCATCAATAATTTTCAAACTTACAACTCCTGCTTCTTCCTTTTTCTCTTCATCTTGAAATTTATCAGGATGCCATTCTTTTACCAATCCTCTGTAAGTCTTCTTTAACTCCTTCAAATCGATAGCCTTTTCTACCTTAAAAAGTTTTTTGTATTCGTTGATGCGCTTCATATTCTTGTTTTCAAATTCGAAGTGCAAAACTATGAATATTACTCGAATAAACACATATTGATTTCAATTTTAAAATTGAAAGAAAATACTATACAATATTTAGTGTAAAAAATTTATAATTTTTCAATTATTTTATTTATCAACTCAGTAGTAGCCTCGTAATCTTGCTCATTTTCTTTTGCTATTTCAATGGCTTGTTTTGCTTGCTTTAAAGCCTTTGTATAATCACCTAATTTAAATAAAATTGAAGCGTATGTATCAACATTACTATAGTTTTTATCTAACTCTATTGAACGAAGCACCCATCCTTTTGCTTTTTCTATTTCAACTAAATCCTCTTCATATCCATATGCTTCCCAAGCCAATTCATTTAAATCTATTGAACTATTCCATATAAATTTAATGTCATCAATTCGACCATTTTGAATGAGTTTATATGGGTCTAAGCCATAAGAAATTAAGGCGTCAGAAACATTCTCTTTATCAAAATATAATATTAATGGAGCAGATGAAACATTAAATATATTATCAAATCCTTTTTTATCACTACCAATATTAGCATGAAAATTAAACATTTTATTCCATTTCAAGTGATACCCTTCATCTAATACACTTTCTACTGTATTCTCCGAATCAACATTAACAGTTATAATATTCATCATTGATAAATCACAATCATTATAACGATTAATTAATCTTACACATGGAGCACACCAATTACCACTCCATGTAATAAGCATTGTAGGAAGGTTTTTATCTATATCGTATGTTTCAAAAATATCATTGAATGCAATTGTTTTATTATTTTTTATATCAACTAAATTAAAATCTAATTGGCTATAAGATTTGTTAGAATAAATAATTACTAAAAGGAACGTTAAAAATAAGGTTGTTTTTTTCATAAAAAATATGTGGTTATTAATTGATATTGTTACTTGGCACAAGAACTAATTTTATTAATAATAAACCAAACAATATGAATAATTTATAATCAAAAAACTATTTCAATAAACTAACAGAAAGAATTCTCAAGTCTTGTTTTGGACGATCATACACGCCAGTTTTAACAACCGCGATAGAATCTATGACTTCAAGACCTTTTACCACTTCACCAAAAACAGTATAATTCTGATCTAAATGTGGCGTTCCTCCTATCGTTCTATAAACTTCACGATGTGATTCTGGAATTGTATATTTTTTAAAGTCCGTAAAATTCTCCGCCAATTTCTTTAGACTGTCATTAAATCGTTTGTAGTTTTTTTCGTTTTCATTATCAATTGCTTTTTGCAGTGAATCCAAAACTGATTTATTGGCTGGATGATTGTTTGAAAAATGATCAGCCAACCATTCATTGATTCGCTTTTGATCTTTATCAATTAAACTGTCATTTTTCACTCTTCCTTGCACAATATAAAATTGCATAGCACTAGAGGCTCTTTCAGGATTTCCATCTCTAGCCGCGCCTAAGACTCCTCTTTTATGAAATAAATCTGGATGAAACTCAGCATCAACTTTATAAGTCAAGCCACCATTTCCTAGTGTGTCTTGAGGCTTCGCGTTTTTACTGTCTGGATCTCCTGCTTGTACCATAAACTTATTAATAACACGATGAAATAGCAAACTATCATATGCACCTTCCTTGGCTAGTTTTATAAAATTATCTCGGTGTTTAGGAGTTTCATTGTACAATTCAATAACCATTGTACCCTTGTCGGTTACGAGTTCTAAACTTGTTCTTTTGATATCTTCTGGTTTTGTAGTTTTGGAATTGCAATTGACTAAAACTATTAACAAAAATAATAAAGAAAATATTTTAAGTGATTTTTTCATTTTGATTCGTTTTTAGTCTATTACAACAAAGCCATTTAATAATTCTTCACATTCGCCTTTATACTCATTCAGTAAACTCTGTGAGGTGTATGTTATAAATTGAAGAGTTCCTTTGTCGCTAGAGAAATAATAACCATAATAAGAAAATTCAATTCCTTGTATAGTACCATTCATTTGCAATAGCAATACTTTAGTACCATTCACAATTCTATATTCTTCTTTTACAACTTCTATATCTGGTGCTGATACTTTCGCGTTTTCTAGTGCAATTGATCTTAATTTTTCAATTGGAATCTCAATTTTTTCTGTTAAAATCATGGAATATAAATCACCATCTTTTAAGGTAAGTTCATATTCTGCATCAGAATTATTTATTGCTTTTTCAAAAGACCATTTTTTAGGGTTTATCCAAAAGCCTACATCAAACTTACTGCTTTTAAGCAAGAAAGTAGCATTCTCACCTTTAGTGAATTGCATCGTATTCGTAGGGATTTCCGTCTCTTCAAAATCCTCTTGGTTCTGATACTTCCAAGTACCATTATCATAGAGAATGACCTCTTCTCCTATTTCAGTTATTGCCTTTTGTTGAGTATGAGCAATTAAAAATGATGACAAACAAAATAATACCAAGGTTACTTTTTTCATATTTTTTTCTAATAATTATAGGTTATAGAGCTAAAATAGCAAAAAGAAAACGAACATGAGATATTTTTTATGTTCGCTTTCGTTTTATCTGTTTTTTTTTAATAATAGATTCTTTATATGATTTTGTAAAGCTATAGACTTTGAGGATTATTCACTAAAAACAATCGGATGACATGTTCTTACAAATTGCTCAACTTCATCTTTAGAAATGGATCTAGGATAGGTCATCAATAACAATTGTAATGGAGGTTCACCCTCATTAAAAACTGGCAATTCATAATGATGTTTATTCAATTTAAATCCAATTCTTTCATAAAATTTTATTCTGCGTCTATTGATACTCGATTCTGGCAATTCAACTTCCAATAAAACTGGTTTATCATTAAGACTCATAAAATTTTCAAGGATTGATTTCCCATATCCTTTATTTCGTTGCTCTTTGACGGTTGCAAAATGGTCTATATAACGTACCGAATCTAAATCCCACCATAATAGAAAGCCTATCAATTGGTTGTCAACAATCACGACATCATAATGATACAAAGGATTACTCATCACACGAGTTTGTGCATCCAATAATTTCCGTTCTTCTTTAGGAAAGGCTTCTTGATAAAGTTCCCATGCATCAGAGAAAAAAGTATCTGAAGTATTTTTTAATCGTATTTGGTTCATAGAACGGATTTAGATATAATTAGTTGCTCAAATTTAGCAAATAGAAAATCCGAGAGGATCTTTGAATTTAAATTTGTACAAGCAATTAATTTTATTGGTGTTGTAGACTTGTTATTATTTAATATTTATATCAGAATATTTATTTTCTATATATACTTTTAATTCTTTCGCCTTTGGATGATGGATAAACTTTAAGTCAGGAAGAATATCTAATTTCGGAATTATATGCTTAGATAATTTATGAGACTCATTAGCAAATTCATAAAGTATTTCAAACCCTAAAGAATGTCCATATATTGCTAAAGAAAGCGCTGCATCATAAACTTCATCTTCATCTATTTTATTTAAGTGTTCTAATAATAAAGATTCGTCTACTCCTTTTAGACCTGCCTTAATTAATAAAGTTGTTATATATATTGATGTCGGCTTGGTTTGAACAAATTCTCTAACTTTATCTGGCCCAAACTTTTCAATTAACTCTTTTACTGCAGGGAAAAACCACTCTTCATCTTCAGGCGAAGTAGTTACTGACCTTAACAAGCAATCAAGTTTATTTTCAAATTCTGTATTCACGTAATTTTATTTAATGGACAATGTTGTTGTATATGGTTTGTTGCCTTAATTAATCCTCAAATTTAGCAAATAGAAACCGAATAGAAAATCCAAGGGGATTTTTAGAAATAGGATTGATCTTATAATTAATTACACATAGTATCAGCCACTTGCATTTAGTTCAATTGTCTTTTAAAACTACAAAACAAGAAATTCTGTTTAGTATCAAATGGTGTTAAGTGATCTTCAGTCACACACATTATTTTGTCAAATCCACCTTTAAATACTGTTTCCATTTCGTTTTCATTGTATTGTTTTATTTCGAGGCCACTACATTTTGTAGGCCCATTTTCTGAAAAAGTACCGATTGTTAAATATCCGCTTACAGATTTTCTTGCCGTTTCAATATATTTTTTTATTTGTTCAGTTGTAGTAAGAAAATGAAAGGTTGCTCTGTCATGCCATACATCAAAAATCATAGTTGGTTCAAAGTTTGTAATGTCGCTTACAATCCAATTTACTTTAGTTGCTTTTTCTCCAAGTCGTTTTTTTGCTTTTTCAAGTGATATCGCCGAAATGTCAAGTACAGTAACATTTTCAAATCCTTCATCAAGCAAACAATCTACAAGTTTACTATCGCCTCCGCCAATATCAATTATCCTTGCCGTTTTACTAAGACCAAATGAAAGTATCAATTCTAGTGAAGTTTTCGGTATCTCTTGTGTCCAACTTACTTGGTCAGGATTTTTAGTTTCATAGACTGTTTCCCAATGTTTCTTTCTCTCTATTTTCATTATAATTTTACTTTTTTCAGTTTGTAAAAAATTTATATGTTGGCGTACTCTAAAATACCTTCTTTAAATTTTTGAGTAATTTCATTAGTTAATATCAGTAGCTATTTTTTTTATTTAATGACCCTCGTTTTAGGCATAACTAGTAACGACTAATTTAGCAATTCTCATTTTATGAAATCAATCAAAAAACCAATTAATAGCACTGCTATAGTAAATGTCATGATACCCAAAGAGTAAGAGAACATGGCTTTTAAAAAATTAATAACCCTTTTACCTTCAAAGAATTGTGCAATTGCCCAGATAATGTAGACGACACCAATAAAGAAACCTTTATCAACAATTTTTAACGTTGTGTAGCTATCAATAATACCAAAAAGAGAGAATATAAGCATTCCGCTTCCCATTACAAAACACAGTAGAATTAGTATTTCAAAAAAATTATAAGCACTTTTTCTGAAAAATATTTTAATCCAAAGTGCAATAAAAATGGATATTAAAAAATTGGAATAACCATAGTTCGCTGTAACCCAATCAAAAATAGTTGTAGAAGCAGAATCTTTATCGAATGAATAATTTACATAACCATCTTCAAACTGAAATATCTGTTGGGAAATGGTATAAATCAAAGAGCAAATTATAATAAAAACAATAGGTTTTACAAGACGATTTCTGTCATTAAGTACAAATTCTTTAACCGTTTTTCCAGGTCTTATTAAGAGTTCTTTGGTCGTATAGAAGATACCTTTATCGAAGTTTAAAATACTTCCTACTTCGTCTATTATATATTGCTTATTTATTCTTTTTAATTCTTTTGAAGTACCACAGTTAGAACAATAATTGTCGCTAGATTCTTTTTTACATTTTTTGCAATATTCTAATTCTTCTTGTTCTTTCATTCAGTCAAATGTTGTGATTCAATATGCCATAAATTTAGCAAATAAAAAACGAATAGAAAATCTATGAGTATTTTCGTAAGTAGGCTAGAACTAGCAATAAATTATATACGGTGTCAGGCATATATGATTTAGTGGTCCAGTTTTCATAAATTGGTTTCAGTTTTTTTTAGTCTTTAATAATTATTTTTGATGGTACATATTTGGAGTCATTTCTCGACCTATTTTATTCCATAATTTGTTCCTGGACCAGAACCATATTTTTCAATGAGGTTTTTATTCACAAGTACAGAAAGTATTTTCTTAACTGTTGGGTTTGGAATATTTAGTTTAGTTGCTATTCCTCCTGATTTCGTTCCAGGATGATCTGCAATAAATACTAAAATAGATTTTTCTTTTGGTGAAAGGCTTGATTCTACTCCTTGTGTATTAAGTTTTGCAATCAGTTGATTTTGAATATTGATTAATGCATCAAAGAAAAAACATATCCATGAAGTAATTTCTTCTCCAGGACGTTGTGCTTGACATTTTCTTAATTCTTGATAATATTCTACTTTTCGATTTTCTATTTCATGCTCAAGACTTACATATTGAATCCATTTATAACCATCTTTGATAAGCAATAAGGAGGAAAGCAATCTGCTAAGTCGACCATTACCATCTTGAAATGGATGAACACTTACAAATTCATAACAAAATATTGCAGTCTTAACTAATGGATGTGTTTCGTTGTCATTAACATACCATTCTATTAATGCCCTCATAGCATCTTCAGTTTCTATTCCAGGTGTCGCTGTTTTAAAAATTATTTGAGTTGTGCTATCTGGGAATGTAGCTTCTACACTATTGCTTAGTTGTTTGTAATTTCCTTTATGCCAATTATCTTTAGTGCTATACTTTAACAATCTATTGTGCAAATTTTTGAGTGAACTTTCCGTTATGTCAATTCCGTCATATGATTCAGAAATTAAACCTAAAACTTCAAAATATCCAGCAACTTCTTGAGAATCTCTATCTTCTAATTTATCGATTGTTAAATCACTTAAAAGAACATCTACTTCTTCATTGCTCATTTTCGAACCTTCAATTCTTGTAGATGCACCTACACTTCTTACAGTTGCTATTGCTTTTAATTGCTTTAAACTTTGACCTTCTTTTTTTTCGATTGATGTCCATTCCGCATCAAATCTGTCTATTTTACTAATGATTGAAATTAATTTCCAGCCAATTTCAATGTTTAATGTGTGTACTTGGTTCATATACTAACAAAATTAGTGAAAATATTTCAATAATGATACGATAAGATACGAAAATATACGATAATGATACGATATATGTTTTGAAGAAATTATACGGTAGGATACGATAATGGTACGTTTTAAATTAAAGCCAACGTGTTTGTATATGGTTTGTTGCCTTAATTAATCCTCAAATTTAGCAAATAAAAACTGAATAGAAAATCCGTGAGGGCTTTCGTAAATAGACTTTTACCAATAATTAATTTTATACTTTATTGGTAAGTGTGCTTATTCCGTTGTAATCATAGATAAGAAAACAAATACAATATTCTCTTTAATAGGTTTTTCGTCTAGGATAAATCGAATATAATAATTTCCTGGTTTAGAAATAGGTTCTGTTAAATTTGAATTATTTTGTACTGTACCAACAGTTTCTTGTTTTTCATTTTTTATATACCCAAAAGATTTTACAATTTTTTCTTTTTTATTGTTTAAGATTAACCAAGAAACATTGCTAAATAAAGCAAAAACAAAGTCGCTTTCTATTGAGATTTCTTTATTTACATAAAATGGAACATCAAAATAAAATTTACCTTTTAGACCTTCACCCGCTTTTTCATTATACTTCTCAAATTTCAATTTTGATATATCAACTCCTGTTAATAATTCTATATCATAGTTTGCAAACTGTTTAAAATCAGATGATACTCCAATTAGATTTTCAAATTCAAAATGAGGATGTTCATAATTGAATGTTTTTTGTGCTTGTAGCTGTATCGAAATAAGTAATACAATTGAAATGATTATTTTTCTCATATTTTATATTTATATATTTGCTGACCAACGCAAGGATTAGGTTCTGGTGTTTCTTCACATATTGTTTCGACAATTGATATATACTCAGTGTTCAATAAAAACTTTATCTTCTATCTTTCCGAAAATTTCAACGCTTCCTAAGATTTTATTATTTTTTATTTTTAATGAAATTAATTTATAATCAGAATTTGTTGAATCATTTTCAATAATTAGTATTCCTTTAGATTGTCTAAATAAGTAACGACCAAGAGTACGATACGATATTTCATCTTTTTTACACGTTATTATTTCCTTCGTTTTTTGTTTGATTAAAACATCTTTTCATTTATAGTAAGTTCTAAAAAATAGGTTTCTCCTGCACAATCATCAGTTGCCATTTCTATACACATCCAACCAACTTCTCCGACATAGGTTTTACCAATAAGATTATTAGTTTGTGAATTACAATTTAGGGTAATCATTAAACCAAGAAGTAACAATTTTTTTAGCATCGTAATTTTTCTTGTTTTTCCATTCTGTTAAATAGTGTGGTTTAAGGAACAATAAATCTAGTGAATAAAAATTGAATGTAAAATTTGCGAGAATTTTCGTAAGGAGGCTAAAACCAAGTAATTAATAATAAACGGTGTTGACGGTAGTTTATAACTTAAAAATTGAAATATCATCATCTTCAATTTCGATACAATTATTACAATAGTATCCAATATCAAAAGTTTCAGATGGAAGCTCTCCAATTGAAGCAGGTTGCAAATAATCAGAAAATAAATAGAAATTTCCAGCAAATGCTCCACATTTATTACAAGTACTTGCTAAATACCTTTCGCGCACTGTTTTACTGTAATGTGATTTTATAATTGTTCCTTTATTTTTAGCAAATTCAATTTCCTGTTTTGAAAATTCGTCTGCACCATAAGAAGAACCACCTCTTTCTATTCCTCCTTCAATTACTGCAACTTTCATTGAAGAGTGACATTTCCAACAAGGCCCTTCTACAATAGTCATTTTAGTTTTATGCTGAAAATGTCCACAAGTTTTACATTTTGGATTAAAACAAATTTCAACAATATCTGGATTAGAAACTTTGTCTTTCCAGTTTTCAATATCTTCATCAGATGTTAGGTTTATTTGAATTAATATTATATTATTTTCTAAATAAAAATTTAAAACTTTTTCCTCGGGTTTATGTGTAACAACAACTTCTATAACAGCAAAAACATTATCATCAAAATCAAATAAAGAAATATCAGGTTGACAAACAGTCATATTGTGTTCAACTTTTAATGATTTTATTTTTTTTAATAAATTTCCAGAATGTAAGTCATAACAATGTTTACATTCCCAAAAAATAGATAGAGGCTTTTTCTTTTCTATCTTTTGTTGAATTTTTTCTGCAAGTAAATATTTAAAGTTGTAATGTAAAGCACTTTCAGGTGTGCAATTTGGTGTTAAAGTGCGATGTGCAAAATGTGGTCTTTTTGAACCTTTTCCCGTTTTTCCACTTTTTCGAAGAATCAATTCGTTTTTACATAATGGACAAAAAAAATCATTACCTTTTTTAGCATTTTTTGCAGTGATTAGATTTCCTTTTTTATTTATCGCAACTGTGTATAAAATTTTCTTCATTTACGATTATTGTCTTTGATTTTCTTAGATTTATTTAATGTCTTGTCCTAAAATATGCCTACAGGTTAAAATTGAATTTACGCTATTAATTTATAGACCATATTCGGTGTTTTAAAGTCTAAAGATAAGTGTAATCTTATTTGGTTGTACAATTTAATTGCATTTTTTGTTGCTCTTTTTGCATGCGCTACGTTCATAAAGGTCTGGTCAAGATAAAATTCATCTTTTAAGATTCCGTTTACACGCTCTGCTAGCGCATTTTCATAACAATGATTTTCTTCTGTCATACTTATGTTTATTTTTTTTCTTTTGAGTATTTGTGTGTATACATTGCTGCAATACTGTATTCCTCTGTCCGAATGATGAAATAAGTCCTTTAATGTTTTTAGTTTGATATACGGCTTTATTAAAGGCTCTTACACAGCCATTTAGTTCTAGGCTATCACTAAGGTCGTAACCCACAATTTTCCTAGAGTACATATCAGTTATAAGAGCGAGATAACAAAATCCTTTCAAGGTTCTGATATAGGTAATGTCAGAAGCCCAAACTTGGTTAGGTCTTGTTATTTCCAAATCTTTTATAATGTTGTTGTACTTATAAAATCGATGATACGAATTTGTAGTTCTAGCACTGTATTTCTTTCTAAGAGTCAACATTTTATGTTCTCTAAGAATTTTAAATAAGGTATCTCTTCCAACGTTTAATTGCTGTTTTTCAAAGTCACTGTTTAATGACTTCATTAGTTTCCGCACACCTTCTCTAGGAAGGGATTTACGCCTTTTTTTAACGACATCTATTATTTGTTGTTCAAATACATGTCTTTGGTTAACCCTACGATTGTACTTGTAGAAAGCGTCTCGTTTTAAGTTAAAACACTTGCATACGCTAGAAATAGAGGTAAATCCCTTGGTTTTATCTACCGCTATTTTCAAAGCTTGATGTTTAGTTTTTTTTTAAGTTCTAAAACGTTTTTATAGCCTAGTTTTTGGGCTGCTACTTCTAGATAGGAATCGTTAACCAGTTCATCTAAATCCTTTTTTAGGACTAGTTTTTTGAGTTGTTCAATTTCTTTTTGAAGCGCTTTAATACGTGTTATTTCATCTTTTGTTTGTACCATAACTCTAGTATTCATAAGATCATTACGTTCATACTTTCTAATCCATTCATTGATGGTTGTTGGAGCAATACTATAGAGTTTTCCTAATTGACTCTTGGTGTATTTTCCAGTACTAAGTTCGGATAAAATTTTTAATTTAAAAGGTTCACTGTAACGTCTAGTTACTCTGTCATTTTTATACATATACTTGTGGTTTAGTGTATACATATTTCAGGACGGGTCATTATGCGGTACAACGGTTTGTATAAGAATAGTAGCGGATTTCAAGGCACTTATCTTTCAATTTAACACTAAACTTTGTACAAATATACTGCCTTTGAATTAAGCACAAAAACCGCTATTATTTTTATACTTTGTTACCAACTGGCTTTCTGTTTTTCCGTTCTGTTGATAGCGTTGGCAAAGACATACTCTTTTGCAATTTTGGATGAAGCGTTGGCTGTAGCGATTGCAAATGTGTATGGCTTTATGCGTTGGCTATTTCAGATATATTTCATCTTTTACGTAACTTGCATTTAACCAAAAACAATGCTTGGTATATTCCGTTGCATTTGTCAACTTGTCTTTAGTCGGTAAATCATAACAATCTTCTTTATCTTTTGCGTGTGGTCTTACGTGACTAATTCTATTTTCTGTTTTTTTAGGGAAATACGTTTTTCGTATTCCTTTATTTGTTATTTCTTTAATTATTTTTCCTTCTCCAATTGTTTTTACTGTTTTATCCCAAACTTTCTTTGCTTCAAGAATATCAGAGTAGGGCATATTCCAAAATTTCACTTTTTTCAATGTAAGAATATCATTTTCAAATTGATAAAAAACAAAAAAGAATTTTTGTTCCAAAATGTGCTTAAAATCACTTTCTTCCCAATCCAATTCTACAATTTCTTCATATTTGAAATTTTTGAAAGAAATATCTTCTTTCGGCAGATTATTTTCTTTTAGTCGAATGGTTTTTACTTGAATATCTGCTTTTTCAAACTCTTCAATTTTCTTGTTTAAGCCAATCCCTAAAATTGCTTTTGTAAGGTTTGCAAAATAACTTTTCGCTTTTCTGTTTAATTCAAGATCGAAATATTCTTCGATTTCAATTGATGTTTTACCATAATAAGGTTCAAATTTAGAAATTACAATTTCTTCAATTGACGGTAAATGTTCAAATATTGTTTCTTGATTTAGAATTTTTCCATAAACGGCTTGTTCTTCTTGAGCAATATTTGCAATTATATGATTTACATAACCTTGTTTTAAAGAATAGGCTCTTTGTTTTGCTTTAACGTCATTAAAAGGTTGATCTCTCAATGATTTTTCTGCTGTAGCACCTTTTGTACAAGCACCCAAATAAAAGGTATCTCCTTCCGATAATTCGTGTGCTTTTCCGTCCTTTATTTTTTGGTTAATAGTTTCCCAATCTCTTTTTATAATTAGTAAATCTTGATTAGGATATTTCCAATCATCAACAAGTTTGATAAGGTAGTCAAGTAAATCTTTTTCTTTGTCGTGAAGATAAAAGATAAGTAATAAATGAGTATTTTTTTTCCAAAACGAACTTTCTTCAAAGTTTTCCTTATGTACTTTTAAATAGTTGATAATGTTTAAAACAAGTCTTTCTTTTGAACGAATTTCTCCGTTTTTAAGTGTTTTTAATGGAGTGCATTTTAATTCCATTCCAACTTCAACAAAATCGGCTTCTGCTTTAGAGTTTGGTTTGTAACCGAAATAGAATTTTTCTACTAATTGCCCGAAATTTCCTTTTCCTTTATATCCGTGATTTTCAATTTCTTTTCCACACTTTTCTCTTAAAGTACGACCTTTAAGTTTTTTTGCGTATGAAATGATTGAATTTACTGAACTTGGATCAAACATATTATTCATTTATCTGATTATAAAGTGCTTCTCCAATTTTTTCAATTACTCCAACTACAAGTGCATTTCCCATAAAAAAGGCTCGTTTTGTATCTGTAATTCCTTCCATTTTTGTGTGGTCATCTGGAAACATATTTAATCGTTCCAATTCAACAGGTGTTAGTCTTCTTAAACCTCTGTCGGAAACTATTACGTGTTTAAACCTTGATGGTGATTTTCCGCCTTCTCCCGTAATTATAGTTCTTGAAGCATTATCTAAAGCGTCAGGATAAATCATTCCGCCTTCAGAATAATTATATTTAAAACCATCTTTAGAAATTCTTAGAATAGATTTAGAGCCTTTTAAATATTTCCACATTTCTTTTTCAGTAGTTAATATTTTTTCTCTTCCGTCTTTTTCTAAAATAGACTTAGAACTTTTTAATTTATTGTCTTTAATAAAGAACTCATCTGTAACTTCTCCGTTTTGAAGAACATCACTTAAAACGGTTCTTTTTCCGTTATATTTTGGGCTTGTTTTAGTTGTATAAACTTTTCCTTTATAAAGTAACCCTGTGTTTTGAAATGGCGAAAGTTCCCCTTTTTTATTAAATTCAGTTGTTATTTCTTCTAAACTTCCTTTAATTTCAAATTCTTCTAATTTGTTCACTTTTTCAATTGGAAAAGCATTTGCAATCGTTCCTTTTTCGAGTAGCCAATCTGTTTTTTTAGATTTTGTAAGTCTTTTGTATACATCTGTTGATTTATGATAACCAATGATGAAAGTTCTTCTTCTTCTTTGTGGCATTCCATATTCTCCCGCATTTACAACTCGCCATTCAATTGCATAACCTAAATCATTTAAACTTTTTAGCATTACAGCAAAATCACGACCTCTTTGTGATGCTGGGGATTTTAAAAGTCTATCTACATTTTCTAAAAATAAATATTTTGGTTTGTTTTTTTTGTCTTCTAAAATTTTGTGAATTGACCACCAAAGCACACCTTTTTTTCCTTTTAAACCTTTTGAATTATGTAATGTTGTCGCAACAGAATAATCTTGACAAGGAAAACCTCCAACTAACAAATCGTGATCTGGAATTTCCTCAATATTTCTTGTTACAACTTCATTTATATCTTCATTTGAATGGTTTTCTTTTCCAAATTGCTTTTCGTAAACCATTGATGCGTGTTGAACTTTTGTTGAAGGTTCCCATTGGTTACTCCAAACAATATCGTAATTATTATATTTTTCAAGTCCAAGACGAAAACCTCCAACACCTGCAAATAGTTCGGCTACTTTTATTTTGTTATTTTCCATTTTCTTGAGATTTGTAATAATTAATTTTTTCTTCTGCAACCCTTAAAATTTCAGTTGTTGCTTGTGTATATTTTAAATCTTCTGCTATTTTTTCAGAATACCAATTTATGATTAGTTCTTGTTCCGAAAGGTTGTAGAATTTCGCAAGTCTAATTAGTTGCTCTTTGGTAGGTTTTCTCTCGTTTTTTTCAAATTTACTTATCAAAGATTGATCAATATCAACTTCCGCTGATACTTTTCTCAAAATCATTTCCTTTTCTTCTCGTGCAACTTTTAATATACTTCCTAATGATTTCATTGGACAAATTTATTTTAGACTAAAATTGTCCAAATATAAATATTTTTTTTGAATTAGAAAGGTTTTGGGTGGGGAATTTTACTCTTTTATTTTTTCGCGTTGGAATTGAGCGTTGGCAAAAAATAAATGTGTAAAATATGCGGTTGGCTGTTCGTTTTTAGCACGATTTTTTTCGTTCTGTGCTTGTTGGTAACGTGTTTGTGTATGATTAGTTGCGTGTTTTAAGCACTAAATTTAGTAAAAAAACACGAACCAAGAAAGTCCGTTTTGGACTTTCGTAAATAGGCTAAAACCAGCAATTAATTTTATACGGTGTTGTGTGCAGTTTTAATAATCAGTTACATTTTCTTCAAATAATAAACTTCCATTTTCTTTATAAACTTTCCATTTTCCAGTTTCATAGCCGTCAGAATCATACTTTCCTTCAATCATTATATTTCCATTTCGGAAGTAATATTTAATTTTTCGACCAGAAAAAGTTCGAAATATCTCACCAGAATCATAAATCGCTTTAAAACCTTCGTCTTGCATTTCATCTTCTCCGTCTCTATATGTCCCAACTCTATATATGTATTCTCCAATATTAGATAGAATTGATGACTTGAAAAGTTCTTCATTTTCAAACTCAGGGAAATCAACGTCATCTTTAACATTTATGGCTTCTTTCCATTGTCCGATTTTGTTATCATCTTTATACATCCCAATTTCTTTTATTTGCCCGTTTTTGAAATAAAATGCCCATTCATCAGTTTTATTGAATCCTTTATTTTTATAGTTTCCCTTCTCTTTTAGTTGACCATTCTCATAAAAAACACTCTCAGAAACTATATCTAAGTCCTTGTCATATTCTGTAACAACCCATTTCTTTCTAGATTCAAAATGTCTTATATATTTTCCTTTAGGTTTTCCATCCTTTAAAATTTCATAATTTAAATCCCCATTTTTGTAATAATAGTATTCCCCTGAAGGGTCTTTTTTACTATCAATATTTTCGTCTAGATAAGTAATTTCTTTATAGGGACTTTGATATTTTGATGTATTTCCTTTAAAAAACTCTTCAGTTGTCATATATTTAAAATCATCTTCACTCTCACCTTTATATTTTCGTTTTTCTCGAATCAAAAAACCTTTTTCATTATATTCTTTATCCACTTCGACATCACCAAGAGACTCTTTAAATATTCCAAATTTTCTTGTTTCTATTTCTAAATAGTCAATATTATATCTTTTTTTATTTGCATGATTAGGTGTATAGAAAACACCAACTATTGCCGTATATGCAATTTTATTTCCTTGACTGTTTTTATATAATATTTCCACTTTTCTAGAATACTTTGATTTCATATCACAATGAATATCACGCCAACAACCAGATTTTGAACTATTCTGAATGTCAATACTGATTAGTTCAGCAAAATCTTCTGGGTATTCAGCATATGATTTATGCGAATCAAGAACTTGTTTTTTTATTTCGCTATCTGAAATTTGAGAGTTTGATTTAAAAACACCGACCAAACACAATAAAAGTATTATAATGCTATTTTTCATAATTAAATATTTTGTTTATAAATTAATATTAGGGCATTAAACAATACCTAATAGTGGGTAATTTCGTTTGTCTAATTGCACACAACGGTCTTGTATATGAAAAGTAGCGCTGAAAATAAGCGATAATTTTCGGATGAAACACAAGCCAAATTTTTAAATTTTACTAATTATTTTATTTTTGGGAATTTGTCAAATTTAAAAATTTGGCGACTTTCCAAAAATGCCCGAACCTTTGTGTTAGCAATGACTCGCGCTATTTTTTATATACGTTGTTGCCAGTAGTACTTTTACGCACTAAATGTTTTTATCCATCGATAGAAACTCCGACTTGTTTGTTATTCTCAAAGTGAACATTGAAAAAATAATTTTGTCCTTCCTTTTCCTGAAACGCCATTTCAAATCCGTCATCACGAACAGATATTCCTTTCAATTCAAAATGTTTCTCAATCGAAATAAATTCCATTTCTGCGTTTTCAAATTGTTCTTTAAGTGCTTTTTCCGATTCAGATTTTATTTCCGTTTCGTTATTCAGCGCATTTAGTAAAATCCGCTTTTGGTTTTCATTAATTCCGTTTGGATTTCCCTCAATTAGTATTTCGATACTTGAGTTCAAAAATTCACGATTAATTTGCCATCCAATTCGGTTTCCATTTGTACTGAAACTTTCAACTTCACCAAAATCTTTGTCGGTGGTTTTTAACTTTTTACTTTTAAATAGATTTCCAAATATTCCCATTTAGTTCGGTTTTTTTTTGTATTACTGGCAACGTCTCGGCTATGGTTAGTACGGGAATTCAGAGAACTGAACTTTCGGACTTGCACTTAGCCAAATTTTTAATTTTTTCTTTATTTTTAATAGACACGCAAAATTGAAAATTTTGCGGACTTTGTTCAAGGCACTTCACTTTGGGTTAAGCACCAAAACCCGTATTAACTATAGCCATTGTTAGCCATAGTTTAATCTATTATTTTCTTTACTGTTTCAATTTTTTCAAGTCCTTTTTCGGCAAGTTTATTTAAAACTGCAAGTTCGCTTTTAGTTAGGTCTTTTGCATTAAATGGAGATTGATATATTTTTTCAACTGTACTGCTTATAAATTCTAATGATACTTTATTGTCTTTATGGTCAACCATCATTTCGTTGTATGCTAATAAAGAAAGTGATAATACTGATTTAAAAGCATACTTTTCAGCAAGGTCTTTTCGTTGGTTATATTGTCTAATAATAAACCAATCTAAAAACAATAAAGGAATTGAAATAAATAGTTTTAGGTAAAAAGCCGAGTCCATTGTCGTAGTACTAAGTTCTTTTATACCAAGAAATTCTGAGCCATTTATTATTAAAAGAGTGAAAAACACTAAAAACACATTTATTGCTACAATACCGAAGAGCCATTTATTAAGTGATTCTTCAATTTCCTTTTTTCTTGAATTAAATGCCTTGTATAATTCACCTGCATTTGCACCTTCCAATAGGCTATTAATTTTTTCTTGAAGTGTTTCGTTTTTAGTTACTATATTATCTGTCTTATCAGAAAATTCAATAACTTTTCCGTCAATAAATTCAGTCTTCTCTTTAATAAAGTTGTTTACTGAGTTTGAAGAAGAAGTATTAAGTTCTTTGACTTTCGCATTAGCATTTTCAAATATTTGCTCTAATTCTTTTGCTGATTTATGTAGAGAAGAAATAGTTATTTTTTTTGATGCAATATCTTCTGCATTTGATGAGACTTGATTATAAAGTTTTTGAATTTGATTATTTAGGTTAGTAATAATCGTTGAATCCTTTTGTAAAGCAGATGTTTTTATTTTTAATTCTTCTATATTTTTTAATAATTCCGTATTGAATAATTGTACTTTCTCCTTGTTGTCCTCAACTGTTTCAATATCCTTAACAAGTTTTATGTATCTTTTTTTAATTTTTATGAGTTCCTTAGATTCATTCACATAATCTGCCGCACCTTTCCCTTTTGTTGCAAATAATATAGCGTCTACTTGGTCTCTAAGAGATAAAATGTAACTGATTACTGTGTTACCAACATTTGGAATACTTGTTAGATTATAACTGTTACGTTGTAGTTGTGTTAACTGTTTTGTCAGGGCATTAAAAATGTTATTAATGCCATTCCTTTTGTGAAATGTTAGTTTATCTAATTCACCTTTTTCAATAAGAAACAAAAGTTGTTCAACAACGTAATCAAATTCAGTTTTTGCTTCATCAATAGTTGTCTCGTGGGCTGTGAAATTAACACTGTTCGTGAAAATTGATTCCATTTGAGTTTTATAGTTCGGATTATTAATCCAAGCCTGAATGGTTTGTGTTGTTGGTTTCATTTTCTTTCTTTTTCCTAATTATGGCTAACGTTGCCTGTATGGTTAGTGGCGTGTTAAAATTACTGTTTTTCAGCCAAGTATTGGACTTTGCAAAAACACATTAACTTATGGTTTTAGCAATTAGTAGCCATTAACTATACAGATTGTTGTGTGCAGTTATTGTTTTAGTCACATATTCTTTCAACAAAAAAGGAATGTTCTTCATATTTTTCCGAAGGGTATTTAAAATCATAAAAATTATCTTTTTTCGGGTAAACCAAAATCCTATATGCTTGGTTTGTGCCTACTTCTAATCCTGTTCCTCTATATTTTATAATGCCAGTACCCGTTTTTAACGTTTCTGTTTTTATATGATTCCATTTTTTATTTTTCCCAAAAAATTCAATTCTTACGTTAACACCATCTTTAATCTCACAATTTAATTCTAAAGTTAAAATTACCGAAGTAGCAGTACTTGTTTTACAAAAATCTACAGGTTCAACTTTGTGAGTTATAGTGGCACACCCTTTAACTTTTTCTTTTTTCTTTTGACTATTACATAATAAAACAGAACATGCACAAATTATAAAAGTTAAAAATATTTTTTTCATAATGTTTTGTTTTAAAATCTACTTTTTTCTCTTTTTAATTTTGCATAAAATGCTAATTGCATAAAGGCTTTATTTATCCTATTATACATAGAATAATCTTTAATAAACATTCGTATATTTCCTCCGTTTTTATTAACATTTATTAGGTTTAGCGTATAGCCTAGAGAACCTAGAGAATTATATTTATCAGAAGTTTTTGTCAGAAATAATCTTTCAAGTTTGAAAGTCTCAAAAGATTTAGGGGACTGTGTAAAATGGCTTGTTTTTATAAGTTCTTTTGAATTAATTTCATAAGTCATTTTAAAAGGCTTATAACTAGTAGCATAATGTAAATTTTCTTTTAAAAACTCAATTGTTTCCTCCCAAGTAGCGTCATTTTGTTTTGTTTGTGTAAAACTGTTAAATGAAAACCCAAGAGCAATAATAAGTATTGTAAGCGTTTTTTTCATAATTACTGTGTTTTAAAATTTACTTCCTCCTTTTTTTTCTTGAGCCAAATATGCAAGGTGCTTAAAGGCTTTTAGTATTCTATCTTTCATAAAACTGTCACGACATTTAAGATGCATATCATTGTCAGGTTCGAAGTTAGGTCTGTGATTATATGCTAATTTTGTTTTACCATATAGCCTAATATTGCCATCTTTATTTAAACTGGCTGCTCTTAGGTCAGTTAATTTCATATGTATATACTGTATGTAATCTTTGCTGCTGTCTTTTTCAAACCAACTTCTTACTGTCTTTAAATAGTAATTATCAATTTCGGAGTTCTCAGTAAAGGAACCCCCTGGACCGTTTGGTCCCCTCAATTGAAGATGATGCATGTTTTCTTTAAGAAATGATATCGTTTCTTCCCAAGTGGCATCGTTTAATTGTGCAAAAGTATTGAATGAAAACCCAAGAACGATAATAAGTAGTGTAAGCGTTTTTTTCATAGTGTTTATTTTAAAATTTACTTTTTCCATTTTTTTCTTGAGCCAAATAAGTAAGATGCTTAAAGGCTTTAAGAATTCTATTTCTTTCAAATTCATCATTAATTCTTAAAACTGCAATATATGATAAACGTCCAGTATTAGATAAAACACTTTTATTAACTGTTCTTATTACTATAACTTCCTTTATAAATTTTTCATCATTTACATTAACGACAAGTAAATTATTTAGTTTGATAGTCTCCGTTGATGTCACTGAATGTTTAGTAGGTATAACGGCTTTAAAGTAAGTAGTTAATGTAGTGCTAGTTATTTTGAAAGAATTAGCATATTCCCTCCCTGATTCATATTCTACACGTTCATTTAATTGATTTTTCAAAAACTCAATCGTTTCATTCCAAGTTGCATCGTTTTGCTTTTCTTGAGCAAAAGAGTTACATGAAAACCCAAGGAGTATAATAAGTATTGTAAGCGTTTTTTTCATAATATTATGTTTTATTGATAGTTTAATTGTCACAGTAATATTTAAAGTGAATATCTTTAGTTACTGTATAATTGTCATCTTTATATTCTCCTATATATTTAATTCGTCGTTTTTCTGCTTCAGATTTTGATGCGAATGTAAAAGCAATTTTACTATCATATTTATGCCAATTTTTATATTCAGATTTTAGGTAATCAAATACTTGATTTGTAATTGAATTGTCTAATGTTGTTGTGCCATAATAACAAGTTGTACTTTGTACAGTTGTTATAATTGCTTTTTTACCTTCTCCATCAATAAAAGCAGTAGACATTGTAAAGAAATAAGTCCGCTTTTCATTTTGTGCATTTATATTAGAGATTGATGCTATTATTAATGTAAATAATAAAAGTAATTTAATTGTTTTCATAATTTATATTTTAGTTAATCTATTCCTTTTGTTAAGTAATTTTTTGCTGTTACTCGCAATTGGTAATTTTAAAATCTGTGTATATAACATCACCTAATTCCTGCCCGAAACCTACTTGTTCTTTCATATATTTTTCGGCTTCATTTTTTGATGAAAAAGAAGAACAATTCCAATTTGCTTGAGTCAAAGGGTCTGAATACTTTTTCCAAACATCATATCGTTTTAGTAAATGAATTTTAAATTCTTTCATCCAAATAACTTTCTGTTTATAATTATCGATTTGATAACCTTTGCAAGTAAAAATTTTCGCCAAAAACAATTTACCTTTTTCTTGATAAGATAAATCAAATGCAGGTACAGTCATAACATAATACAAATCAGGTTTTTCTTGACTATATGTACTCAATGTAAAAAGCAATGTTAAAATTGATAGTGTTAATTTTAGTTTCATAATTTCTTTATTTACTGCAAAATTAGTTGAAGCGAATATTAATGTCAATACCCAATAGTAGGTAATTTCGTTCGGTCTAATTGCACACAACGTTAAGTATAAGAATAGTAGCGGATTTCAAGGCACGAACCTTTCAATTTATTACTGAACTTTGTACAAAGATACTGTCTTTGAATTTAGCACTAAAACCGCTATTATTTTTATACAGTGTTACCTGCTGGCTTTAATTCAAGTTACGATATTCACTCGGACTCATTCCTGTTTTGTTTTTAAATAGTCTACTAAAGTATTGAGGATATTCAAATCCTAAATCGTAGGCTAATGACTTTACAGAAATAGTAGAGTTTAGTAATTTATATTTTGCTTTATCTATAAGTCTTAAATGGATATGTTCTTTAATTGTTTTACCCGTTTCTAGTTTTAATAAATCACTTAAATAATGCCCAGACATATTCAATGCTTTTCCGCATTGCTCTGTTGTAGGCATTCCGTTTGTTGCTATTTTTTCTGAATTGAAATAATTTTTTAGATACCATTCAAACTGACTAATAAAATCTTTGTTTTTGTTGGTACGAGTTAAAAATTGTCTGTCGTAAAATCGTTCGCTATATTTTAATATGGATCCTATATTATAAATAATTAAATCTTGGCTGTGACGGTCTAAATTTTGAGAGATTTCATTTTTTATATTACTCACAAATTCGGTTAAAACTACTTTTTCTTTATCCGAAATATGCAAGGCTTCATTCGCATCATACGAGAAGAAATTGTATTGCTGTATGGCTTGATGAAGATTAGATTTTGACAATAATTCTGGATGAATAAAAAGCGTCCAACCTTTTATGTCAATTATGGGTTCGCCTGTTATATTAAAAACTTGTCCCGGAGCAGAAAACAACATTGTTCCTTCTTCGAAATCATAAGTATTTCTACCATAATTTATACTTCCTTTAATATCTGATTTTAAAGAAATGATATAGAAATCAAAAGACACCTTTATATTCGTAGTTTCCAGATTCATATAAGGATTGTGCTTACAAACCGATATTAATGGGTGTAAAGGTTTTTCTACGTTCAGAAAGCGGTGTATTTCGCTAATGGTTTTTATTTGAATAATTTCGCTCATTTAGATTTCTAACTGTTTCTGAATTTCAATGTAATACATTTTGGCTCTTTCTTTAGAAAAATGGTCAATAATTATTAAAGAAACAGATATTAACATTAATGCTATACAGATGGATTGAAATATTCTGTTTTCCATAAAACCAAATGCAATAATTGTTAAAACAAAACTAACTGCTGCAAAGCCTACAGAATATTTATACAGAACCTGAAAATCTTCAACTCGTTTTTTTTCGGATAATAAAAATTCAGTCGAATCTTGTTTAAAATCGAGTTCAGATTCTGTCATCCTTTTAGGGTAACTTATCATCATAGAACTTATTCCAATCGCAAACAATAAGCCAACCGATAACAAAGGAATAAATAAGGTTTTTGCATTAGGTGTAGTGCCATATTTCCAAATTACTAAGGAAACAACAGTTATAATTATACCTGAAAAGAGGATTATTTTTCCTTCAAATAATTCTCCATTATACCAATTTTGTGTGTGCTGATAAAAATCCATTAACCTTGATTTTGTTTTATTTTTTTTCCTTGTTTAAGCATCATATTCATAAACATTTTATCCCACATTCTGTAAGGTAGCCATAGTCTTGTGTAAATTAATGCTTTTGCTACAAAGCCAGGTCTATATCGTGCTCTAGGTTTTCTTTTAGTTGCTGCCTTAAAACTAACTTTTGCAACTTGTTCAGGAGTCCAAGTACCAGGAGCGCCTTTTTTTACAGCAGCACTTGTAATTTTATTAATTCCTAACATCAATTCTTGGTAAGGCCCTTTTTCTTTATATCCTAAAACTGCTCCGTTTTGAGCAAATTTGGAAGCGATAGCACCTGGCTGTATCATAGAAACATAAATACCAAAAGGCTCTAATTCTGCTCTCATAGCATCATTCATTGAAGTAAGCGCATATTTAGTTGCTTGATAAATTCCTCCGCCTGGAGTTGTAAATTCACCACCACTTGAGCCAATATTTACAATTCTTCCTTTTCCTGCTTTTCGCATTTTAGGTAAAACGGCTTGTGTCATTGCTAATAAACCAAAAACATTGGTTTCGTATTGTTTTTTTACTTCTTCCATAGGAATTGTTTCCATTGGAGTCATAATACCAATGGCAGCATTATTAACCAATATACCTACAGAGTCGTGTGTTTTTTCAATTGTTTCTACTGCTTTATGAATGGTATCATAATCGGTTACATCAATTTGTAATGTTTCACAACCTAATTTTTTCAATTCTTCAATAGATTCTAATTTTCTAGCAGAGGCATAAGTTGGATAGCCATTTTTTATAAATAATTTTGCTAATGCTTCTCCGTGTCCAGAAGAGCAACCTGTTATTAATACTACTGGTAAGTTTTTATTTGTTGACATAATTTTCTCTTTTTATTATGGTACAAATTTCGACAATGAACTTATGTAAAGTTTAAACAAATTGCAGAAGATTGAATACTTTTTGCAGAATGTTGTTTTTTTTGCTTGCAGGTAACGTCTCGGCTATGGTTAGTACGGGATTTCGAAGGACTGAACTTTCGATTAAGCACTTAGCCAAATTTTTAATTTTTTCTTTATTTTTAATAGACACGCAAAATTGTAAATTTTGCGGACTTTGTAAAATGCACTTCACTTTGGATTAAGCATCAAACCCCGTATTAACTATAGCCATTGTTGTGCTTAGTGTTTTGTTTCTATAATATATTTTTCATATGCAATATCGCTTTCATTTTTAAGGTCGATTTCAAGATATTCTTTTCGTAGATATTCCAATAGTTTTTCATATTCTTTTCTTAAAAGTCTAACAGTATCCAAAATTACATAAAAATCTGTCTGTGATTTCTCACTTTCAAACACATCCATTGGCGTGTAAAATTTATAATCATTTCCATTATGTTGCTTGTCATAATGTTGATAAAAAGAAAGAGATTTATTCCAATATTTTTTAATATTATCTAATATCGTTTTTGTTTTTTTATCATAAATATGAAATTCGCTACTATCATAAATTTCAATAAAGAGGTCTTTATAATAAAATATTTCATTAATGATAATCGCGGGCATTTCTTCCAAAAAAGTATCAAACGTTTTACTATGAAAAGCGGTTAATATTAATTTAATGTTTTTTAAATCTCTATTTCGTTTTTTTTCTTTAGGCGTTAATTCATTATTTTCAGATGGCTTTAATGGGTTTTCAGAAACAATACTTGCTATTGCAATTTTCAATAAAGATGTTAATCCACCTTTTCCATTTTTGTCATTTTTATCACATATTTTATATTGACTTGCTCTATGTCTATCAATATCAAAAGGCAAATCACTAAACTCTCCAAATGTTGTATTAAATAACATAATTATTCTATGCCAACCAAGTTGAGAAATAGCAAAACCGAGTTCTATTAAAACATTAGGGTTTGGTGTTTTTCTTTGTATATCAGTTGCATCAGTATTAATTGTTGTTAAGTCACATATGAATATATCAGATTTTGTAATTTTTTCAAATATTGTCATAGGTATATTCGGACTTCCTGGAACATTTCTTGTTGCTTCATCTAATTTAAAAACAACGTCATCTATTTGGTCTTCAACAGAATTTGTAGCACTTCTAATAGACTGTCTTATAGCATTTAGATTTGTTTGTTTTGGTAAGTCAGATTGCCAAGAATAAAAAATTGTAATTTGTTTCTCTATTTCCATATTTTAGGGTTCATTCTGGCATTAAGCACAACGTGTTTGTGTATGGTTAGTTGCGTGGTTAAGCAACTAATTTAGTAAACAAATACGAACCCGAGAAAATTCCGAAGGAATTTTCCAAATAAGCACTTGCCAAAGCAATTAATTATACACGGTGTTGTAAGCAGTTTTTATTTTTCATTATATAATTTTCAATTCAGAGTCTTCAAATTCTATATCATAAAATTGAACTGATTTTTCATTTTCAAGAGCCGAAAGTCTTTTAAATTTCGCTATTTTCAAAAAATTTCGATTCTCAATTTTTTTCGATTCAATCAATATATACTTTTTTGAAACTTTAATAATTTCGGGATATATTTTTTTTCCAACTTTTCTTCCAGCAGGTTTTACAATTTCGGTTTCAATAAATTCTTTTCCTTTCAGTCTTACATTTAAAGTATTTAGACCACAATTCCGCATTATTTTCGGTTCGTTAAGTTCTTTTAAAAAAATGTTTTCGTCAATATCTATCTTTATATCTCCAGGTAGATTTTTAGTTTCAACGTAGGTTTTACAAATCCTATTCAACTTATTCCACTCTTTGCTATTAGGCATAAATGATTCCATTTTTCCTCTTACAGCAATTGGTTTAGTTTCGAATTGGATTATTTTATATTCTTTTTTCATAAATGTTATTCTGAAAGTTTCTTCGTTTCCAAATTGCTTACAACGTGTTNGTGTATGATTTCGTTGCGTGTTTAAGCRACTAAATTAMTAAAAWWGMANCSAAMYTGGCGGAAAATCCKRMGGATTTTCCAAGTACAAAACAACCCAAGCAATGAATTATACACGCTGTTGTAGTGCGTTTTTATTTCAGTTTTCCAATCCAAATATCTCCTTTCGGATAGAAATARATTTTTTCATTATCTTTTTCGATTACGTGAAATTTCTCTCGAATTAGTCTTTTATAAAATTTTTGGTCTTTATTATATTCCTTTTCAAATTCATATTGTTCTTTTGGAAAATTAATTTCCCATTCGTGAACAGATTCCAAATCAATTTTTTTGTCCCAATTAAATTTTTGTAATTCAGTTGATAATTTCCCAAATCGATTTAGTTCAAATTCACTATTTTCATTAGATGCTAAAAAAYTTTCATTTTCGTAATAAGTTATTTTTTCGTCTATTGCACAAACAATTTCTGATTTCAGCATTCTCGGATTATAAAGCCAAATTGCTAAATAATATTCCTTATTTAATTTATCAAGTTCTTTTTTCCATTCAAAATAAGTTTTTAATAGAGTCTCAATAATTTTTTTTCTTAACTCTCCTTTTATTCCAAATTCCTCTCCATACCATTCTTCAATTTCATAATTATAATACTTTTCCTGATTCAAGAAATCAATATCTAATTTGGAATCAGAATCAATAATTGCCTTATCTATATCTCTAATAATTTTCTTTGAAAGAATAGTTTTCTTCTTCATTTCGGGTTTTTTCTCAAATGCACTACAACGGTTAGGCTATGGTTAGCACGGGATTAAAAGTAACTAAACTTTCGATTAAGCACTTAGCCAAAACTTTTTATTTTGTTTTATCTTTTTTGTTTTAAAGCCAAATCAAAAGATTTGGCGGACTCTATAAAAATACACTAAACTTTGGGTTAAGCACCAAAACCCGTATTAATTATAGCCATTGTTGTGTACAGTACTTTTCCGTTCCATTCTTTTCAGTTTATTATCTTCAAAGTACACACGATATGTTTTCGTTCTTAATGGGTCAATAAATTGCTGAATTGCAAGATCATAATTGAAGTCCGTTGATAATCCATAATAAATTCCAGTAAGAGATTCTTTTATGTTTAAATAACAATGGTTTTTAGCAAGTATTAATAGTCGTTTTTCAAATTCTTTTTCCCAATAATGAGATTTAGAAAGAAATAGGTTTTCAAAATTTCGTTTAATGAATTGCTCAATATTCTCGTCTTTTGACATATTTCTATTCCAATAAACCCATTCATCTTTTTTTGGTTCGTAATTGATGTTTTGGAATTTAAAAATATCTAATTGACTATTTTCTTTTATAAATAATTCTGTGTCTAATTCGAGGCAAATTCCTTTATGATTTTCCGAATATTGTGCCCACATCATTTCATTTTCAAATCCTTTGTATTTGTCTGAATAAACAAAACAGGTGGCTTGAATTTTTGACTTAATTTCCTCTCCAAATTTGAACATACTGTCAAAATGTGCTTTGTCGGAATCTACATTATAATCTAATTCAGCATAAAGGGTTTCGTATGGGACATTTATTCCACCAAAAGACCATTTTTGATTTTCTTTTGGACCATTCATTTTGTTCAAAAAATTTGTCCTTAAATTCATAGATGGCAAAATGAATTCAATTGCTGTACTTAATTTTGTATAGTGATAAATCTTTGACATTTACTATGTTCTCTCGGTTTTTTGGTATTGTACACAACGTGTTGTATAAGATTAGTGCGAGTTAAAAATACAATAATTTTTGGATTTAGCACTTAGCAGAGTTTTTTAAATTTTATCTTATTTTTCCGCTGAATGCAAAATTTGAAAAATTTTGCGGACTTTATAAATATGCCAAAACTTTGGTTAAACACTGACCTTAAGCATTAATTTTATACGGTGTTGTGCGTTCGTTATTTTTTTATTTCAGTTGTACGTGAATATGGTCATCGTGTCTTACTGCTCTACAACCGTGATACCTTATTCTGTTATTTTTTAAATTCATTCTGCTTTTCAAATGTGGTTCGATAAATAGTTTTCCTAAATTTCGATTTTTCAAGATACTTTTTATCAGTCTTTTTGTTCCTTTTTCAGAGAAAACTAATTCTTTATTAATTTTCCCAAAAGTCACATATTTTGGATAATCATATTGGAAATATCCATTTTGTAAACACTTTTCAATTTGGTTATATTCATTCGATTTAGGATTTTCAAATACTCCGTAGCCACTTACAGATTTTTGTTTATCTGTTATTTTTCCGCTGTTTGTTTCGTAAATCAAACTAATGTCTATTTTCTTTCCGTCATTATGGCTTAAATGTGGAAGAAGTGGGAACTTATTTATAAAAGGGAAATTTACGTCTAAATAATGAATTTCAATATCTGTTCCTCTTAATTCCTTTTCCGTTTGGTTCAATAATTCGTTCAGTTTTGGTCGAACATAATTTCTGTTCAATAAAACGGTCATAAAATTCGTTGGTTTTATTTTTTCTGAATGTTTTACTTTCTCTCGTCCAAAATTTGGGGCAACTAAAGGAACTATTAGAAATGTCGATAATAGATAAAGTCCAATAAAGGTAATCAGTGTTTTAAAATTCAGTTTTTTATTCCATTTTCGGGAAATTATTAGGCTTAATAAATAAACTATTCCGCCAATTTGAGTTATTACACTCAGAGAAACAAAAAGAATTATTTTGAGTATTATTTTCAGTAGAATTTTCAATTTTTAGTTCTGATTTTTAATGACGCACAACGTTTAGGCTAAGAAATCGTAGGGGAGTTTGAAACTCTGCCCTTTCAGTTTACCACTTAGCCAAGCCAAATATTTTTATTATTAATTTTCTTTTTTCATTATCAAAATTTTGGTTTGGCGGTTTTTAATTGAAACTCTGAATTTCCAAATTACCTCCAAAATCCCTATGTTTTTTAGCCATTGTTACCCAACGTTTGCTTTTATTTTGATATTAAAAACGGCAAGATTTAATTATCTTGCCGTTTTTTAATACGTCATCTATTGGCTCTATAAATACTCCGTACCAAATTGATACCATCTCGTTTCATATCTTGACCAAGCGTATATTTATACTCTCTACCAAAATTTGAGGTACGCTCAAAAATGAGCAGTATTAATTTGTAGGTATCTATATAAATGGGTAAAGTATGTGATAATGCCATAATTAGTAAAGATTTTTTTGAAATGGGAAAAATGGCCATTTCAAAAAATAAAAATCGACTGCTACGCAGTAATAAAATAGGTAAAGGGATAAATAGTTAAAAAGCTCTAACGGCTCTCACTCTATAGGTATCGTACTTATCGTTGACGTTTGAGTAACCGTAATTGAAATAGTAGCCCCAAGCGCTATAACTACTGTACTCAGTAGAACTCCAATATGCTCCGTAAGGAACACTGATGCTTTCTGATAAGGCTGTACCACTATTTGCTAATGCCGCAGTGTTAACTGTAGCTCTATTGGTGTATAACTCTGTCAATTCATTTATAGAAGGTAGGAACCAATCGCTATACCCATTTAGTGTCAGGTTAGCACATAAATCGGCTGCAATCCCTGTTGTTGTACAACCTGCTTCTATATCAATGGTGTTTTGCGCACCTGTACCTATTGCCGTTCCATCTGCGCCTGTTATTACCGTTCCATCGCATCCCCATTCAGCACTTGTACTTAAATCATTTACATCAACCACTAAGCCTCCGCCATTGCCATCAACCCAAAATACGACTCCTCCATTTATAAAGTCGCCTATTACTGGTGCTGGTGGGAAATTTAATAAACTAATACCTGGTACTAATACGAAGTTGCCTCCAGTTATAGTAAGGGTGTCTCCTATTGGTGATACCGTGAGGTTTTGTAACTCATTTGTAACAGAACCATCTACCTCTGTGGTTAAATAACCATTATTGGCAACAAATCCATCTACCGCTGCTTCATTAAGCTGTGTATCAGTATCAACGGTGTGGTTATTCCAATTAGCAGTATCAAGTGCCGTTATTCCATTGGCTACAGATGCTCCAAAAACTGGGTCAGTTTCTGTGTAGTTTACTGTTCCTGTAATGCTATCTGCAGTTTTAGCGTGTAAAGCATAAGGCACACTCATTAATTGTGTTGTTCCTGTTATCGTGTAAGCTGTTCCGCCTGTTGGGTCGGTTTCTGTTTTTATAAAATAGGTGTCGTTTGCCCAATCAATAGTGGCAAAACCTCCACTTACTACTGTTCCTGTTCCTATTTCTAAAGTTACTAATCCGTTAGCATTAGTGGTTGGGGTTTGTGTTTCTACATAAACTGCCGTACCTGTTGCTGTAGTTTGCAAAATGCTTATTTGCATTCCTACGGCTTGGGTAGTTGTTAAATTGTTACTCGCATCTCGTATTACCGCTTGGTAACTCATTTTTTCGGGTGCTTGTGCAAATACGCTTGCTGTTAGCATTAACCCTGCTATTATTGTGTATATTTTTTTCATTGTTCTAATTTTTTATGATTTGCCACATTGTGGCTTTTATTAATTCTTTATGATTTTAAATGTTTTTATTATTTGGTTGTTTTTTACTACGTTTAAAAAGTAAGTAGCGGTTGGTAAATTTTCCATTGCTACTGTTGTAGTGGCACTGTTTACTTTTTTGTTTGTTATTACTTTTCCTTGTAGGTCATACAACTGAAAAGTTAATCCTCCTGTTTTTTCTACTTTTAAGGTTAAATAATCGGTAGTTGGATTTGGATAAACACTCATTTCTAAGTTAATAGATGTTTCATTTATGCCTAACGTTGTAGAAATTTCATAGGGTTGTTGTACGCCTTGTGCTACGCTTCCGTTTGTTCCTGTAGCTGTAGTGTAAACTACTTGTCCTACCGAGTAACTGGCTGTTCCGCCTGTTCCTGTTGCCTCACCGCCTGTGGCAATTGGGCTTTCTTGTGCGTGCAGCCCTCCCAGTCCTAAGAGAAGAAACGCAATGCTTGTCATTGTCTTTTTGTGTTTCATATGTTTCTATTTTTAATTAAAATGCTAAGGTATTATTATTATTATTATTATGCGAAATTTTTGTTGGTTTTGGAATGTTGGGTAACGTCTCGGCTATGGTTAGTACGGGATTAAAAGTAACTAAACTTTCGATTAAGCACTTAGCCAAAACTTTTCATTTTGTTTTATCTTTTTTGTTCTAAAGCCAAATCAAAAGATTTGGCGGACTTAGTTTAAAAGCTCTAAACTTTGGGGTAAGCACCAAAACCCGTATTAACTATAGCCATTGTTGGCAAACGTTGCTATTTGAATACTCTATTTATTATTTTCACCAATGGATAGAACTCTTTAAAAATTGAAACAGTTTTGTTTTTTTCTTCTTCTTTAAAAGCATCTAAAACTTTTGTTTTTATTTTAGAACGAGCATCTTTACCATCAGGTGAGTTTTCCATAGATTGTTGTACTAAATCAACATTCTCCCCATAAACTTTAGACAGTAATTCACTTGGAACTAATCCTTCAATACATTTTTTTCCTGTTTCATTTTTCCCAATAATTATAAATTCTTTATTTTCTGTTAGACCTAATGATTTAAATGTGTTTTTTGTGTCATTATACTTGTCAAGGTCAACTGTAACGATAAACCTCTTGAATCGTTCTTTAATAAACCGCAGTAAAATGTTGTTTTTAATATTTCCTGCTCCTCCATATGGGAATATTTCACCATTAAAATTAAGTTTATTCTCTCCGTGATAATCTTTTTTTAATAACTCAAAATAATCTTTGTCTGATGTGCCTTCAACCAAAATAATATCATCTTTTCCACTAAAAATAGTCGATTTTAATGGTCCGAAATCGTCTCCACTAATACCTAACGAGAGTGCAAATGGCTCGTACCATTTTTCTCCATCTGTATCTATTAATTTTGAGCCTTTAAATTTTGAGCCTAAATCTCTTTCAAGAAGAAGATTTGCTTTCGGTACTTTATGACTTAAAAGATAAGGGCTATGTGTTGCTACAATAATTTGAATTTTAAGTTCTGTAGCAATATCTTGTAGGATTCTTCCAAATTCCGCTTGAGCAGAAGGGTGAAGGAAACTTTCAGGTTCTTCTATAATGATTATTGGGGTTAATCTTTTATTGAGGTTTGCCGATTCTTGAATCCGTTTCGCATTCATTAAATTAAGCAGAATCAATGTTCTGTTTTTTGTACCTGATCCCCAATCTTCAAGAGATACTTCAATCCCTCTTTCTTTTAGAGATATCTCAATACTTTCTCTATCAATATTTAAACTTGGAATCCCTAGGGAAACATCATATTTTTCAGTTAAACGACCTAAAAGGGAACTAAACTCTGTTTGATGTTTTTTTAGAGAACTCTTAACCGCCCTTTCTAAAGTCTCTTTTTTCTTTGTTATTTTTTCTTGGTCTTCACTAGTTAAATATGAGGAAATAGAATCTCTCCTTTTTTGAGATAAAAAAAATGGTTCGTTTTCTGTCGAATTATGAAACAGAACACTTTCAGAACCTCTTATCCTATTCAATAGTTCATCACGCTTATATTCATCTTCAATTTTGTGTTTTCCAAAATAGATTTCAATTTCCGTGCTTTTTTTATCGGGTGAATTAGTTGCTTTTATTAATAATAATTCTTTTTCAACATCTACTGTTTCATCTTCCTTGAAAATCAATTCTCGGATAAATTTATATAATCCAGCATCATTATCTTTATCCAATTCTAATGTAATTTCGATTACAATAGGCTCTTTTTTCTTTTCATTTTTTTTCCAAGAAGGATAATCTGAATTGTGGTCAATTGGTCCAGATTGATAATGTCCAAATATTCTGTAATTATATGTAAGAAAAGATAGTATTGCTTTAATTAAATTAGATTTTCCAGAATTATTTTTACCTGATAAAGCATTGTAGTAAGGGTTGAATTCTATATTAATATCCTCTAAACTTCTATAATTTTTTGCTGATATTTTTGTTATTATCATATTTGGTTTTTTCTAATGGTTGCCAACGTTGCCTGTATGGTTAGTGGCGTGTTAAAATTACTAAACTTTCGGTTAAATAACCAAACTTATTTTAAAGTATTGAACTTTGGAGTTAGCAATTAGTAGCCATTAACTATACAGATTGTTGGGCACTGTTACTTTTTTATTTCGTTTATAATATATTCAAACTGCTTATCATCTCCATTAATAATTTGTTCGTAAGTGTGGTAAATTTCAACATTAGGATATAGGGCGTTTTCACTATTCTTTTCCTTGTTAGGTCTTTCCATAAATGTATATGAAATCATAATTATCTTTTTTGTATTAGGCAATTTAAAACCTGAAGCACCTGTTTGACTTGTAGGTTTGTTTCCTGTTGGTTTCCCCACTAAAGTTGCCAAATTATTGTCTGCAATTGTTGTTGCTAATACTTGACCTGCACTAAAAGTATTTGTTCCAATTAATACATAAACTTTTCCTTTAAATTTCGGAATGGTATTGTCTAATAAAAACGGACTATTTTCTTTGGTAATATCATAGAAATAAGGTTTGTTAAGAAACTCCTTTGTAATATTAATCTCTCCATTAGGAATAGTTTTATTGTATTTTTTCATATACAATTTATTGTACTTTTTATAATCGGTTTTTATTTGAGTTTTAAAATAATCAGAAATATTCAAATAATCAGTAAAGCCATTTATATTTTTATTATCAGTCAAATACCATATTAACTGTTTTCCTGGGCGTTCATCTCCACCTGTGTTATAACGTAGGTCAATTATTAAGTTATCAATATTGTTGTTTTTTATTTCATTAAATAGGGCTTGTAATGTTAATCCAAAATTTCGAGCATCTTTAGTATCTTTTTTCAGATATGCTAAGGCAATTGGTTTTGTTATAAAATTAGTATAATTACTTATTTCACTTTTAATTGACACATAATCAAGAGATGTGTTCATTTGTAGATATGCAAAATTCTGTTTTGAATTTACTTTATAATAAAACCCATTGTTTTGTTTTTTTGTAAACGGAAATTTTCTTTCTCTTATTCTGATATTATAAAATGTTCCTTTTTCTTTTTTTTCAATTTCAATTATTTCTGTTTTATTATTTTTTGCAATTGAAAGTTTTAAATTTTCACCTTTTTTAATAATACCAATGGCTTCTAAATATTTTGGGTAAGTGATTTTCCAACCAAAATTTTTTAATTTCCAAAATTCATTTTCACCGCATTCAAATTTGTTAATCAAATTTTTAATTTCATTTGGTTTTTTTCCATTAATCGAAACTATTTTTGAGCCTATAAATAAACTATCTTTTGATTTGTCAATATTCCAAATAACCCAATCTTTTTTTTCTTTATATAGATATACATTGAATTTTCTTTTGTCTTGATCTACATAGTTAATTCCCATATAACTATGACCGTCTTTAAGTAGTGCAATAAACTTTTGAATTTCGATTTCAAAATCTAAATCATTTTCAATTTTAGATAGTTTCTTTATGAGTTTATTACTTTCAATTAGGTAGTTTTTAGTTGTAATTTTTGTACCTAATCTTGGGTAAGTTTGTTTAATGAGTTCTGTTAAATAAACAGCATCTTTTTGGTAATCATTAAGTTTATCGAAATTAGTAGGTTTTTGATATTCAATTTTTGGTGTTTTAGTAATTAAAGTTAGAATTTTTTGCTGGCTACACGAACTCAATAGAGTAAAAGAGATGATGAATAATAATATTTTTTTCATTAAGTGTTCGTTTTTTTTAATAGTGCCCAACGTGTTTGTGTATGGTTAGTTGCGTGGTAAAGCAACTAATTTAGTAAACAAATACGAACCAGAGAAAATTCCGAAGGAATTTTCCAAATAAGCACTTACCAAAGCAATTAATTATACACGGTGTTGTGCGTAGGCTTTTATCATTTCGTCCATTTTCTCTTTCGGATATTTCCAGTTCAACATTTTATTCGGTGAGCTATTTAGTCTATTGTTTAAATCTCTAAACGGCATATTTTCAAAAGTTCCATAATCATATTTCCAATCCTCCATTTGAAATAAACAGTTATTTAGAGAACCATTTGTACTTCGGTCATTATTTGTTTCGCGCAATTTGATTTCTCCTATTATTTTCTCAACTAATTTATAATCTGTTATAACTCCGTCATAAGTCAGTTGTGAATACAGAGTCTCTTTAAAAATAGTCGATATATTTTTTAAATCAGTTTTTTTTACATTCGGTAAAATCAGAAGGTATTTTGTCAACTTATTGATAATTAACCAACATTTTTTATTGCTTACATAAAATAGAGTAGCAGTCCAATTTCCTAAAAAATCATTTTCTTTATTTATGTCATCTGAAATGAACTCATTAGTTACTTTTTCAAGTTTCCGAGTTGTGTAAATGTTTGTCTCAATCATTAAATTTACTTTTTACGTAACTTTTTGTTTAATGAGCAAAAAATCTAACGTCTTTTTATTTTTAGTGAATTTATTAATTTTTACTTTAAAATCTAAAAAATAGTTCCGATTTTAATTCGTGCGTTATATTCCGCAAGAGTAAATAATTCCAGCGTTATATTTTTCACGTTCCAATTAAAATTCCGATTGGTTTGTCGTTCATAAATATTCAAGAACTTAAATTTCAACTCAATTTTCGTTGGTTTGGTCAGCTTACGCACAACTGGTTATAAAAGTACTAAAGTACTCTTTTATGGGTTTATATTTCGTGATAAAAGGAACTTTTGTTCCTGTTTATGTTTAAACAAAAAAACCACAATTGTTACATTGTGGTTTATATTAGTTGTTTATAAATATTACGAATTCAACATTACAGGCATTACCAACATTGTGATTTCTTCACCTTCTTCTACACCATCAATTGGTGTTAGGATTCCTGCTCTGTTTGGTAATGACATTTCAATCGTTATTTCGTTAGAATCAAGGTTGCTTAACATTTCTGTTAAGAAACGAGAGTTAAAGCCAATTTGCATGTCATCTCCTTGATATTCACAATTTAAGCGTTCGTCTGCTTTGTTTGAATAATCAATATCTTCTGCAGAAATGTTTAATTCTGTTCCTGCCATTTTCAAGCGAATCTGATGTGTTGTTTTACTTGAGAATATTGAAACTCTTCGAGCAGAATTTAAAAATGATGCTCTATCTACAGTTAATTTATTTGGATTTTCCTTAGGAATTACTGCATCGTAATTAGGATATTTTCCGTCAATTAATCTACATTCTAAGACAATGTTATCAAACGTAAACTTAGCATTAGAATCGTTATATTCAATAGTAACATCTGTTCCTGTACTTCCTAAAATACTTTTTAATAAGTTCAATGGTTTCTTTGGCATAATGAACTCAGCAACTTCATCAGCAGCAACATCTGTACGTGTATATTTTACCAACTTGTGCGCATCAGTTGCAACAAAAGTTAAATTTTCTGGACTGAATTGGAAGAAAACACCACTCATTACAGGGCGTAAATCATCGTTTCCTGCAGCAAAAATAGTTTTTGAAATAGCAGTTGCCAAAATGTCTCCATTCAATACTGTTTTGCTTGGAGAGGCTAATGCTACTGTTTTAGGAAATTCTTCGCCATTAAAATAAGCCATATCATATTTTCCTTGACTAGAACTAATTTCGATAGTGCTATTGTCTTCCGTCTTAAAAGTCAATGGTTGATTAGGAAATGTTTTTAAAGTATCTAACAGTAAACGTGCAGAAACGGCAATAGAACCTTGAGAATTCGATTCAACTTCAATCGTAGAACTCATGGTTGTCTCTAAATCTGACGCAGTAATCTTCAATTGGTTTGTGTCTAATTCAAACAAAAAGTTATCTAAAATTGGTAAGGTGTTATTGTTGTTGATTACACCTCCAAGAACTTGTAATTGCTTTAAAAGTTGTGAACTTGATACTATAAATTTCATGTCTCTTCTATTTTATTAAGAACACAAAGATATTCTAAATAACTGTGATATTAAAATGAACTTATAAACAAATTTTCTTATTCTGTATCTTCTACTATTTCAAAGTTAAATGAATGCAGACTTGTAGATAATACATTGATTTTTAAGATGTATTTTCCAGATTCTATTCTAGTTTGAGGACTTGAGAAGTTATGTTCATATAGATTATTGTTAATATAAAAACTGATATATGGACCTTCTAAAATGCTGTATTCTCCAAATGAACCTGTCATGTTATGAGGCTTAAGTTTGTTGATGTAAATAGAAGAATATGAAGTCACTTGGATGTCATTTAACTGATAAATACTATTGTTCTCTATTTTTAGAAAAACATCATAATTAGGATCAGGATCTTCAATTAAATTATCAATAGCATTTTCAAGAACCATATCACAACTATATAGTGAAAGTATTGAAATGATAAATAGTAATTTTCTCATTAGTTTATAAAATTAAATATTAATGTCGCCCTAAACTTGGTTTAGAATCGTATTATTTTGATGCGATGCTGAACCAATTTCAGCATAACTTTTTTTATTCATCAATAATTGAACCAAAAGCAAATCACAAATTATTGTTAAGATTTGATGCTATTTCATTTTGTTGGAATTAAATTTTTAGTTTTGTTTGAACTATACTATCATACTTTATGAAATATCCAGAACTATATTTTGATACTCAAAAAATGATTAAAATGGATATAACATGTGACAGTTAAAAGACAATAAATATAAACACATGAAACGAATAATACTATTCAGCTTACTCTTTATAACAGTTTTTATGTATGCGCAAGCACCTCAAAAACTTAACTCTTCTGAGGTTTATGAATCAATAAAAAAACTAAATTTTTTAGGCTCAGCACTCTATATTGCTGCACATCCTGATGATGAGAACCAACGATTAATTTCTTATTTCGCTAATGATGTAAAGGCAAGAACTGGTTATCTTTCTTTAACTCGTGGTGATGGCGGACAAAACTTAATTGGACCAGAAATAAGAGAATTGTTAGGAGTAATTCGCACTCAAGAACTGTTGGCTGCAAGAAGAACTGATGGTGGAGAACAATTTTTTTCTAGAGCAAATGACTTTGGATATTCAAAACATCCTGATGAAACGTTAGAAATATGGAATAAGAAAGAAGTTTTAGCAGATGTAGTTTGGGCTATTCGTAATTTTAAACCAGATGTTATTGTAAATCGTTTTAGTCATAAACCAGAAACTTTTGGTAAAACGCATGGCCATCATACATCTTCGGCAGTTTTAAGCGAATTAGCATTTGATTTGGCGGGAGATAAAACTAAATATCCTGAACAATTAAAATATGTTGATGTTTGGCAACCTCAAAGAGAATTTTTTAACACTTCTTGGTGGTTTTATGGAAGTAGAGAAAATTTTGAAAAAGCGGATAGAACAACTATGCTAGAAGTAAATACTGGTTCATATTACCCAACTTCTGGATTGTCTAATACCGAAATAGCGAGTTTGAGTAGAAGTATGCATAAAAGCCAAGGTTTTGGAAGTACTGGAACTAGAGGAAGTAACACTGAATATCTTGAATTGGTTAAAGGTGATATGCCAAAGGATAAAACGAATGTCTTTGACGGAATCAATACTACTTGGACACGTGTAAAAGGTGGAAAAGAGATTGGAGAAATATTGTCTAAAGTAGAAAGTGATTTTGATTTTAAGAATCCTTCTGCAAGTGTTTCTGAACTGTTAAAAGCTTATAAACTGATTCAAAAATTAGAGAATGAGCATTGGAAAACTCAAAAGACAAAAGAAATAACAGCAATTATTGTGGCTTGTACAGGATTGTATTTGGAAGCCGTTGCAACGGAATCTTCTGCGACAATAGGGAGTGAAGTTTCTTTTAAGTTTGAAATAATTAATAGGAGTGAATTTCCAATGAAATTAAGAACTGTTGGTATAAGTTCATTAGAAATTGCTGAAAATCCATATATAATATTACAAAATAATAAAATCGAACAAATAGAATTGAAAGGTGTAATTACTCAAGGTTTTGAATACACAACTCCATATTGGTTGAAAGAAGGAGGAACTGTTGGGATGTATAAGGTTGATGACAGGAAAATGATTGGGAAGCCAGAGACTCCAAAGAAATTAATAGCGAATTTCTTTATTGCTTTTGATGGATATACTATTCATTTTCAAAAACCTGTTGTTTATAAAAAGAACGATCCTGTAAAAGGAGAAGTCTATCAACCTTTTGAAATCTTGCCAGAAGTTACTGTTGGTATTACAGATAAGGTTTATATTTTTTCGGATACAAATTCTAAGGATATTATTGTAAAGGTAAGATCTGGAAAGCCAAATGTAGAAGGTAAAGTGAAATTGTCAATTCCAAAAGGGTGGAGTGTAAGTCCAGAAAAGTATGACGTGAACATAGCACAAAAAGGTGCTCAACAATCATTTATTTTTAAGGTTACTCCAACGAAAAATCAAAGTGAAGGAGTTTTTTCTCCAATTGTTGAAATAGATGGAACAGCGTATTCTGATGAGTTGATAGAAATTGATTATGACCACATTCCTTTTCAGTCAGTATTGATGCCATCAAAAAGTAAGGCTGTGAAATTAGATATCAAAAGAAAAGGTCAATTGATTGGATACATTCAAGGTGCAGGAGATGAAGTTCCAGAAAGTCTTCGTCAAGTTGGTTATACGGTTGTTGAATTGAATGAAAAGGATATTTCTTTTGAAAAATTGAAAGATTTTGATGCGGTTATTCTTGGAATTCGAGCATACAATACAAATGAAAATTCAAAATATTACCAAGAAGATTTGCATAAATATGTGAAAAATGGAGGAACAATGATGGTTCAATATAATACAAGTCATCGTTTAAAAGTTGATGAAGTTTCGCCAATTCCTTTGAAATTAGCAAGAGGTAGAGTGACTGATGAGTTTTCGGAAGTTAGAATTTTAGCGCCTTCTCATGAAGTTATGAATTATCCAAATAAGATAACTCAAAAAGATTTTGAAGGTTGGGTTCAAGAACGAGGATTGTATTTTCCAGTAGAATGGAGTTCTGAGTTCACACCAATCTTATCTATGAATGATAAAGGGAAAGATGCCGAAAATGGAAGTTTGTTACTCGCAAAATATGGCGAAGGGTACTTTATCTATACAGGACTAAGTTTCTTTAGAGAATTGCCTGCAGGAGTTCCAGGAGCTTATAAACTATTCACCAATTTATTATCTGTTGGAAAGAATAAAACCGAACAAAAAATCAAAAATTAATAAAATGAAAAACTCAAAATACAAATGGCGAAGCATGTATACTTATGTGCTTGTTGCAAATCTTGTCTATATCATTTTATTTTATTTCATCACATCATATTTTTCAAATTAAGCCTTAACTATGCAAGCATTAGATTGGATCGTACTTTCAGCAACATTATTTTTTATAGTCGGTTTTGGGATATATAAAACCAGAGGAAGTAAGAATGTAGAAGAATACATTAAAGGAGGAAGTGAAAGTAAATGGTGGACTATTGGTTTGTCGGTAATGGCAACTCAAGCAAGTGCAATTACTTTTTTATCTGCTCCAGGACAAGCGTTTAACGATGGTTTAGGGTTTGTGCAGTTTTATTTCGGATTGCCAATTGCTATGGTGATTATTTGTCTAGTTTTTATTCCTATTTATCACAAACTTAAAGTTTATACGGCTTACGAATATCTTGAAGGTCGATTTGACCTAAAAACAAGGACATTGGCGGCAATACTGTTTTTAGTGCAACGAGGAATGGCTGCTGGAATTACAATTTTTGCTCCAGCAATTATCCTCTCTGCTGTTTTAGGTTGGGATTTAATTCAGTTGAATATAATTATCGGAGTTTTAGTGATTTTATATACTGTTTCTGGAGGAACCAAGGCTGTGAACGTAACTCAAAAACAGCAAATGGGAATTATATTTTTGGGAATGTCTGTAGCATTTTATATGATTATGCAGCAATTACCTCAAGATATTACATTCTCTAAAGCCTTAGATATTGCTGGTGCAAACGGGAAAATGAAAGTATTGGATTTTTCATTCGATTTGAGTAATAGATATACTATTTGGACAGGTTTTCTTGGAGGAACATTTTTAATGCTATCCTATTTTGGGACCGATCAAAGTCAGGTGCAAAGATATTTAACTGGGAAAACGGTTCGCCAAAGTCAAATGGGATTAATTTTTAACGGAATATTAAAAATCCCAATGCAATTCTTTATTCTTTTAGTTGGTGTGATGGTTTTTGTGTTTTATCAGTTTAATGCGTCACCGTTAAATTTTAATCCGCAAGCAAAAGAAGCAGTTGTTAATTCACAGTATGCTGCTGAGTATCAATTATTAGAAGCTCAACATCAGCAAATAGAAAATGATAAGTTAACACTCTTGTTAGATGAATCTATTCTTGATAAAAATGCACAATTAAACAGTTTAGAATTACAGGATAAGGAACTAAGAGCGAAAGCAAAAACAATTATTTCAAAAGCCGATGCAACAGTAGAAACAAATGATAAAGATTATGTCTTCTTACATTTTATTCTAAATAATTTACCGAGAGGATTGATAGGTTTGCTCTTGGCAGTAATTTTATCGGCTGCGATGTCATCTACAGCTTCTGAATTAAATGCTTTGGCTTCGACTACAGTAATAGATTTATATAAGAGAAATGTGAAAGGAGAAAGAAGTGAGACACACTATGTAAATGCTTCAAAATGGTTCACTTTAGCTTGGGGAATAGTCGCCATATTAATAGCGTGTGTAGCCAACCTTTTTGATAATTTGATACAATTGGTAAATATTATTGGTTCTATTTTCTACGGAAATGTTTTAGGAATATTTTTATTGGCATTTTTTATTAAATTTGTAAAAGGAAATGCAGTATTTGTTGCGGCAATTATCACACAAGTAATCATAATTATTGTTTGGTATATAGATATATTGCCATATTTATGGTTGAACCTGTTAGGTTGCGCTATTGTAATGAGTATTGCTCTGCTATTGCAATTGTTTTCTAAAAAAGAACCAGAATTAAATGAAATTTACAACTAGAGAAGCACGAATAGAGGATTTGGAGACTTTATTGGAATTCGAACAAGGTGTTATCAATTTTGAACGCCCTTTTGATCCTACTTTAAAGGAAGAAAAAATCAATTATTACGATATTGAAGCAATGATTGCAGCAAAAGATGTGTTTGTTGTAGTAGCAATAAATTGTAATGAAATTGTTGGTTCTGGTTATGCACGAATTGAAAATGGAAAACCATACTTGAAACACAAGAAGTATGCGTATTTAGGATTTATGTTTGTAAAGGAGAATAGTAGAGGTAAAGGCGTAAATAAAATGGTTGTAGATGCTTTAAATGAATGGATAATCGCTCATGGAATTGATGAAGTGAGATTAGATGTTTATGTTGATAATCCTGGAGCGATAAGAGCTTATGAGAAAGCAGGGTTTAAAGGACATCTTTTGAATATGCGAATGAGTTTAAAAGATAATAATAGAAAATAACCGTAATTAAATTGATGTCATTCCTGCGAAGGCAGGAATCCATAAAAAGATTGAGCGTAGATTCCTGCCTTCGCAGGAATGACAAATCAAGCATTTTTTGATAACTTATTAAAAATTAAAAAGTCCGAAATAAAAGATGTTGTCATTTTGAGCGCAGCCGAAAAATCTCATTATAAATATAGATTCTTCATTTCATTCAGAATGACAAATCTAGCGTTTTTTGATAGCCTATTAAAACCTAAAAAGTCCGCAATTATTAATTGCGGACTTTTTATGAAATATATTATTGAGAATTTACTGAACTCTCATTGTAAACGTAGTATCACTCCAAGAAAATAAAATTTCTTTTTTAGTTACTTTAAATAACATTTCCTCTTGAGAATTCTCATTACTTTGAACCTTTGAAGGAATTCTTAGTGCATCATCAGATTCTTTATAACTGTATGAACCCCAACCATCTGTTTTTTTATTGAATATTAATTCCCAACCTTTTCCGGTGTTTGGAATGATAAAGAAACCATAAGTACCAGCCTTCAATTCTTTACCGTTGATTTTTACATCCTTGCTAAATTTAATTGTAGTGTTCTTATTTGCGCCAGCGCGCCATACTTTGCCATAAGGAACTAAGTCTCCAAAAATGACTCTTCCATTAACTCTTGGTGAACTGTATTCAACTGTGATTTCTGTTCCGTTTATTGTTCCTTGTGCTTTTTCTGCTGGACTTTTTTGTCCGTAAGAAATAAAACTTACAAGTGTAAATAATAATAGAATTTTTGTTTTCATATCGTTTTGAATTTAAAAATTAATCAGTTTATTTTGCCCATTCTGCAATAGACTCTTTGTTCATTTTTACATAATCAGCATTTCCAGCTTCTGTTGCTAATTCTAATGATCTTTTAGCCGCTTTTATAGCGCCTTTTTTATCTCCTAATTTAGCGTAGATAAGAGATTGTAATCTTATATGCCAAAATGCAGGTTCCTCGCTTGTTGATACTGCAGAATCAATCCATTTTTTTGCCTTATTTAAATCTTTACCAGAATCAAAATAATATTTTGCCGAACTAAAATAATCATTTATTGATGGTCCAGCCATCGTTTTTTCAATACTAGCACTTGCAACTTCGTCAGTTGGAACTGAAAAAGGTACAGCAATAAATGTTTTTTCCCAAATCATTTCTAAAGTTGCACTATCACTTTGTAAATTATTAATATCGATTGTAAACGACTCTACATTAAATGGTACTTCATGAACTTGAGCAGCTACTTTTGCAGCAACTTTACTTTCGTCCCATTTACGAGGTGTTCCCCAATTTTCAGAATCAGTATAGAATAGTACATCCCAAGATTCTTTATTTGGAATAGTATAGATAGCATAAGTACCAGCTTTCAAAGTTGTCTCACCAATAGTTACATCGTTACTGAAAGTGATTTTAGTATTTGCGTTTGCACCTGTTCTCCATGTTTTACCAAAAGGAACTAAATCTCCAAAAATAGCTCTTCCTTTTACTCCAGGACGTGAATATTCAATTGTTACATCAGTTAAACCAACCTTCTGCTCAACTTTTGAAAACGGACTTGGTTGTGGAGTTTCTACTTGCGCGTTAGTTGTATAAGTTAATCCAACAAATAGGACTAAGGCTATTATTTTTTTAATCATCATGTTATAAAATTAAGTTTAAGAAACAAATATAGTGATTTATGCTTTTGACAAATGTTAAAGTTTAGGTAATACTATTCCTAAGCATACTTCCTCTTTCTGAAATAATTAAATAGCAATCCAAAAAAGGTTAACATAAGTAGCGGAAACCCAACATTTAAGAACTGATAAAAACTGCGTTCTTCAAATGCTTTCTCACGATTTAGGAGTTTCAAATTTATTGTTTTTGAACGAATATCTAGCAATCCAGCATCATCCAATAAATAATTTACGCAATTGAGTAAAAACTCTTTATTTCCAAACTGTTGACCTGTCCATTTATCAACACCCAATTTTTCTGGTTGTCCACGCGTTACTTGATTTGCAATAATATCACCATCAGCAATTAAAATTAGCTGATTTTTTTCTGATTTTTTTTTCGGATTTGTAATCTTAAACGGTTGAACTCTATCTGAATAAGCAGATTTAAATTCACCTTCTAGTAACACTCCTAAAGGAATGTTTTTTTTGTTAAAACTTTCTTTGTCAACTTGTTGTCGTATAGAATTCAAACTGATAATAGACGGAGTTCCTACGATTTTTGATAACGGAGAACTCTGTAATAAAACTGTTTTCTCAATATCATTTTTTAGCAAGTCAATTGAATTTGTAAACTTTAAACTTACAGGTTCTATATGTTTATTTATTGGATGATTATTTGCCGATTGCGCTACAGGAAAAAACCGCCATAAAAATTGATTGTACTGTGTTTGATTGCCAACGTTTCCTGTCGCTAACGGAATCTTTGAACTGTATAAATCCTCCACTAAATCAGCGTTTATGCGAACTCCATAACTAAACAATAAATCAGTTAAACCCAAGTCTCGTGGATAAGCGAGAGACTCTCCTGTTGTCATCAAACTATCTAATTCTGCATGAACTTGGTCAACCATCCAAAGGGTTTTTCCGCCATTTACTATATATTGATCAAGCGTATATTTTTCTTCTTCGGTAAACTTTTCAGTAGGTTTTGCAATAATAGTTAAATCAAACTCATTTAATTTTTGAAGTGTTTTCGTTGGGTTTTTTGCAACGGAATCTAATGTGAAAGGAGCAAGGCGATAATATTCTCCCAACTTGCGAAGAAAATCAGCAATATAAACATCACTTAATTCTCCATTTCCTCTTAATACTGCAATTTTCTTCGTCTTTTCTGATGTTACTTTATGAATAGCATTTGCAAATGCATACTCTAAATTTTGAATCGAATTTTGTAGTTGCTCATCTTGACTTTGTGAGTTTGTATCTTTTAAAAGCGACACATTTTCAATCTTCTTTCCTGTTTGTACTGTTGCCCAAGGAAAAATCACAATTTCTGATACTTTTCCGTTTTCTTGAACTGATAATTGACTTGGCTGCAATCCTTTTGCAATCAATTCTTCAGCATCATCTAACGGATTTATAAAACGGAACTGGATATTTTTATTTTCTGATTTTAATTCTTCAAGAAGTTGGCGTGTTTCAATTTGTAAACGTTTAAATTCTGTTGGAAAATCACCGTCTAAATATACTTTTACGATGATTGATTCGTCAATATTATCAAAGATATCAATTGCTGGTTGTGAAAGTGTATAACGCTTGTCTTGTGTTAAATCAAAACGCTTGTAAACTTTATTAGAAATAAAATTTAGCGCAATCAAACCAATGAAAAGCAGCGTTATTTTTGATGTGTTAGATTGCTTATTCACGTTCCAATCTCATTTTGGTTACTATCAAGAAGAATATGGTAATACTGATAAAATAGATAATATCTCGTGTGTCTAAAACTCCACGACTTATACTTTTATAATGTTCATTTATTCCTAATTGTTGTACAGAATAATCTAATTCTCCAAAGAGCGAAGACATAGCTTCAAAACCATAAAAAAGGAAAAAAGAGATGCAAATTGCAATGATAAATGCTACAATTTGATTGTTTGATAACGTAGAAGAAAATAAACCTATTGAAGTATAGGTTCCTGCTAAAAAAAGTAAGCCAAAGTAGGAGCCAAGCATACTGCCAAAATCAAAATTCCCTGCAGGATTTCCAAGTTTTGAAATGCTATAAACGTATATTAATGTTGGTATAAGTGCGAAAATTATTAATAATAAAGATGCTACATATTTACCAATGATAATGTGCCAATTGCTTATTGGTTTGGTTTTTAGCAACTCAATAGTTCCATTGTTATATTCATCAGAAAAAGAACGCATTGTAATTGCTGGAATCAAGAAAATGAATATCCACGGAGCGAGATAAAAGAAACTGTTTAAATCTGCAAAACCTGCATTCAAAATATTAAAATCACCATCAAAAACCCATAAAAATAAGCCGTTTGCCAATAGAAATACTGCAATCACCAAGTAACCTATTGGTGTTGAAAAAAATGAATTTAATTCTTTTTTTAATATTGCTAGCATTAATTTGGTTAAAGGTTAAAGGTTAAAGGTTAAAGGTTCAAAGTTTTCTTGTTTTATAGCTATTTTTTTTATTTTTGCCTACTGCCTACTGCCTACTGCCTACTGCCTACTGCCTACTGCCTACTGCCTACTGCCTACTGCCTACTGCCTACTGCTTACTGCTTACTGCTTACTGCCTACTGCTTACTGCTTACTGCTTACTGCTTACTGCTGTGTAATCTGTCAACACTCCAAGCTTCAGGTTTTTTATTGAACAATGGTTTTGTGTTACTCCACACTTCTTTAAAATAATCAGAATGTCTATAATTATTTAAATCGTCTTCTGAGTCCCAATGACTATATGTGAAAAATATTCCTTTATCATTTTTGTCATTGTATAATTCTAATAAACGACAACCATTTGAATTTCGTATTTTTTCTTTCGAATTTTCAAATACCTGTAAAAAAGTAGGTATATTATCTATATGAAAACTTAATTTAACGATTCGTATCAGCATCTTTGAAAATTATGGTTAATTGATCACGATATTTTAATCCTAATAAATTGGAGGCTCCTCCAACAGTTTCTAAGTTACTTCTGTAAATAGCAATTTCTATGAGTCCAGCAGAATTAAATAAAGACAATCTACTTCCATCATGATGGCGCTCATCAATAGGCAATGAGAAGTCAATAATATCACTATATTTTTCGTTTATTTTTTTAAAAGTATAGCGTCCAACGAGCATTTCAAAGCTGCGCCCTTTTCCAATTTGATTAAATAATTTTCGACTTATATTTGTAATGACATTGCCGTAATTATCAATATGTATAATACTTCCAGTAATTTTAGTGTTATCAACCGAAATTATAGGTTGTAAATCTTTTATTTTTTTAAAGTCAGTTATTTCCTTACCTATGATGTCTAAAGAGCCACCACGTTTTATATGACATGCCACTTTTACAAAGACATCAAGCACAGGGAAACTACTCTCAATACGATCATGAATATTTATTTCCACGATTTTTTCAGGTCTAAACTCAGAAGCAATCATAGAGATAACACCATTGTTTGGACAAACAAAATAGTGATTATCTAATTTTAAAGCAATATGATTAGTTTCTTTGTTGAGTTCAGAATCTACGCCAATAATGTGAACACTTCCTTCAGGAAAACTTTTGTAAGCATTCTTTAAGACATATGCAGTTTCTGCAATGTTGAAAGGAGTTATTTGGTGAGAGATGTCAACAATAACTGCTTCTGGAAGTTCTGTATATATTGCACCTTTTACTGTGCCAACAGAGTGGTCTTTGAGTCCGAAATCGGTAGTTAAAGTTATTAAAGACATTTGTTAATTACTTCCTGAAATTATTTGTTTGGTTACAAAAATAAATGTATAAATTTGTTATGCAAATCTAATCAATATTCATTTATAAATGATTTGTTTTTACAAGCATTTTTAGACACTTTAAAAATTAAAACCATAACCATTTGAACGAACGATTAATAGAACTTACCGATATCAGTCCAAACGATTTATTTGGACCTCGAAATAGTAACGTAGCAATTATTAAGAAATTTTATCCAAAGTTAAAAATTATAGCTAGAGGAAATAAACTTAAGGCTTATGGAGAACCTGAAATTTTAGATGAATTTGAGAAAAAAGTAACCCAACTTATCAATTACTTTAATAAGTACAATAAATTGGACGAAACTAGTATTGAAGGTGTTCTTAATTCTAATGGAAAAACAACTAAATCGTCTAAAACTACTGAAGGTGTTTTGGTACATGGTGTAAGTGGTCGATTGATTAAAGCACAAAGTCCAAATCAGCAAAGAATGGTTGACTTGATGGAAAAAAAGGACATGTTATTTGCTGTAGGACCTGCAGGAACAGGGAAGACCTATACAGCAGTTGCATTGGCAGTAAAAGCATTAAAAGAAAAAGAAGTCCGTAAAATAATTTTAACGCGTCCTGCAGTAGAATCTGGAGAAAAATTAGGATTTCTTCCTGGAGATATGAAAGAAAAATTGGATCCTTATATGCAACCTTTGTATGATGCGTTGCGAGATATGATTCCGTCAGAAAGATTAGAATCATATCTCGAAAAAGGTGTTATTCAGATTGCACCTTTGGCATTTATGAGAGGACGAACACTGGACAATGCTTTTGTAATTTTAGATGAAGGGCAAAATACAACACATGGTCAAATGAAAATGTTTTTGACACGTATGGGAAAGAGCGCTAAATTTATTATTACTGGTGATCCAGGACAAATTGATTTGCCTCACAGACAAGTATCAGGATTAAAAGAAGCCTTATTGATTTTAAAAGATGTTGAAGGTATTGGTATGGTGTATCTAACAGAAAGTGATGTTGTACGCCACAGATTGGTGAAACATATTATCAAAGCATTTAAGAGTATAGAAACAGAATAAAATGGTGAATGGGATGAGGTAAAGGGTAAAAACGATTACCCAAACCAACACCCAACACCCAACACCTAAAATAATGAACACAATAAACGATACAAATTATAATTTTCCGAAGCAAAAATCAATCTACAAAGGTAAAGTACGTGAAGTTTATAATATTGACGACAATTTTTTAGTAATGATTGCAACCGACAGATTGTCGGCTTTTGATGTGATTATGCCGAAACAGATACCATATAAAGGGCAAATTTTAAATCAGATTGCAACAAAAATGATGGATGCAACGAAAGACATTGTTCCTAATTGGTTGATTTCTACTCCTGATGAAAATGTTGCAATTGGTCATTTATGTGATCCTTTTAAAGTTGAAATGGTAATTCGTGGATACATGTCTGGTCATGCTGCGAGAGAGTATAAGTTAGGGAAACGAATTTTATGTGGCGTTTCTATGGCTGATGGAATGAAAGAAAATGATAAATTTCCCGAACCAATAATTACTCCTTCAACCAAAGCTGCAAACGGTGAGCATGATGAAGATATTTCTCGTGAGGATATTCTTAAAAACGGAATTGTTTCTGAAGAAGATTATTTAGTTTTAGAAGATTACACGCGTAAATTGTTTCAAAGAGGAACAGAAATTGCTAAAACACGCGGACTTATTTTGGTGGATACGAAGTATGAATTTGGTAAAACAAAAGAAGGAAAGATTGTTTTGATTGATGAAATTCATACACCAGATTCTTCAAGATACTTTTATATTGATGGTTATGCCGAACGCCAAGAAAAAGGTGAAACACAAAAACAATTATCAAAAGAATTTGTACGTCAATGGTTAATTCAAAACGGATTTCAAGGGTTAGAAGGGCAATCAATTCCTGAGATGAATGATGATAAAATCAATGAAATATCTGAACGTTATATAGAACTGTATGAACAAATAGCAGGTGAAAAATTTGTAAAAGCAAATGTTGAGGATGTTGCAGAACGGATTGAGAGAAATGTGCTGGGATTTTTAAATAATCAATAAAGAAATGATCGATAAATTCATGCAAGCAACAATTGCTGAAGCTAAAAAAGGCCTTGAAGAAGGAGGAATACCTATAGGTTCTGTACTTGTGCATAATAATGAAATTATAGGTAGAGGACACAATAAAAGAGTGCAATCTGGAAGTGTTGTGTTGCACGGTGAAATGGATGCGCTGGAAAATGCAGGAAGATTGTCAGCATCAATATATAAAGAGAGTATACTTTATACGACCTTATCGCCTTGTCCAATGTGTACAGGAGCAATTTTGTTATACGGAATAAAAAAAGTGATTATTGGAGAAAACAAGACATTTTTAGGTTCTGAAAAATTATTAAAAGAAAATGGAGTAGAAGTGTTAATTATTGACAATCAAGAGTGTAAAGGTTTGATGAAAGAATTTATTGATAAGAACCCTACACTTTGGAATGAAGATATTGGTGTGTAATGAATAGATTAATTATAGTTTTTATTATCCTTTTTTTGTTTGATGCCTATGCATACAAAGGAATTTCAAATCTGATTGGAAATCTTCATTCTAATTGGAAAAATACAATCAAATTTTCATATTGGCTTATAAGTTTAGGAGTACTTTTTAAACTATATACTATTGCTTCAGATTTTAGAGCGTATACAATCGAAAGTCCAGCATCCTTTAGATTTTGGTCAGGAATATTTTTTGTATTGTTATTTACCAAACTGTTTTTTGTGTTCTTTCATCTGTTAGATGATATTGCTTGGATTTTTACAAAAATTATAGCCTATTTTAAAACAGATACTCAAGTTTTTGATGGAACATCAATATCACGAAGTTCGTTTATAACAAAAGTTGGTTTAGGTGTTTCTGGGATCATTTTTGGTTCGTATGCATACGGAGTTTTAAAAGGAAGGTATTCGTTTAAAATTTTTAAAGAAAAAATAAGTTTTCCAAACCTTCCAAGTGCTTTTAATGGTTTGAGAATTGTACAAATAAGCGATTTGCATTTGGGAAGTTTTATTAATGATTTTGATGAAGTTAGTCGCGTTGTTCCGATGATAAATGACCTAAAACCTGACTTAATTTTCTTTACAGGAGATATGGTAAATGTACATTCTGATGAGGCAGAACCTTGGATTGGCATTTTTTCGAAGTTGAAGGCTAACTATGGAAAATATTCTATTTTTGGAAATCATGACTATTGTGATTATAGTAATTATCCTCAAGATGCACGAAAAAAAAGCATCAGTAGACTAAAAGAAATCCATCACGAAATGGGTTTTAATTTATTGGAAGATGAACATGTTTTTTTAGAAAAGGAGAATCAAAAAATCGCGCTAATTGGAATGCATAATTGGGGAAAAGGGTTTCATGAAATAGGAAACTTAGAAAATTCTTTAAAGGGATTGGAAGATAATTATTTTAAGATGTTATTATCACACGACCCAACATTGTGGGAAGAAAAAGTGAAGGGCAAAAAAAATATTGATTTAACATTTTCAGGTCATACTCATGGAATGCAAATGGGAATTGAAATACCATTTCTTAAGATAAAATGGAGTCCTATAAAACTTCGTTATAAGCGTTGGGCTGGACTATATAAGTATGAAAAAAACTATATTTATATCAATCGAGGATTAGGCTTTTTAGGTTTTCCTGGACGTGTAGGGATTGCTCCAGAAATCACATTGATTGAATTGTATAAAGAAGATTAAACTTTGGTACAAACAAATAATTTCATGCAGTTTGTAGTACGTTAATTATCCATTTTTTCTGCAAATTCCTTAAATTGATTCATCCACTTTTGACTTTGTGCTTTAAACTTATTTGGAAATAGTTTTCCCATCAATTTAATCATAAAGCCATTAAATTTTATGTATTCAACTTCTGATGTATATTGTGTTTTGTTTTTTTGGATTTCTTTAAAACGAGTTGTTTGTATGTTTGTCATATGAATGTGTTCATAAAGCGCTACTTTTTCGTTTGGCAAATCATATGAAATTATTGTTTCTAATAATTCAATTTTTCTTTTTTCTTCAAGAATTATTTTTGATTTCGCTCCTTTAGAATTTGGTGCACCACTTATATGTTCAATGCTCTTAAAGCCATCTTGCCATTCTTTAAAATTTGATTCATCTTCCCAAAGTTCAACTGTTTTATCTAAGGATAAATTTATATCAATTGAGCAAATGTATTTCATGATTTTATTTTATTTATGAAGTAATTTGGTGCTTGTAATTGATGGTTATTCATTTAACATCCATTTTAAAGCCTTTTCTTTTGTTGCTCTAAAAATGGTATTATGCTTTTCGTTCGGTTCGTCAGAATATTTCCATTTTAACTCATTAGGAGCGTCACTTTTTAAAACTTTTGCTAATTCATTTGTATATTCAGAAATATCTTCAGTTCTAGATCCTGCAAACCAAAGCTTGATTTCTTTATTTGCAAGTTTTTCTAAAAGAGTATTTGCATTTCTGACTAAGTAATGGTTATTCCACCATAAAGAAGGATCCATTGCAATATAAAAATCAAATGATTCGGGTTTCTGCATAAATGTTTCCATTACAAAAAGACCAGCCAAAGATTCTCCAATAATTCCTTTTTTATTTGTAGTTCTATATTTTTTGTCTATTTCTAAAAATAATTCTTGTGTGATAAAATTTCTAAAATCATTAGCGCCATCAGTAATTGGACAATATTCTTCATCTTCTTTTACTTCCGAAACACCAGTCAAATCTCTTCCTCTAACAGTGTTTTCTATACCAACAAGGATAATTGGAGGAATACTTTTTTCTTTTATAAGTTTAGCAATAGTATTTGCGATATGCGGAAAATCTTCCTTTATTCCACCATCAGGCATATACAATACAGGGAAAGATTCGTTACTGCTTTCATAAGAAGGAGGAGTCCAAACAGTTATTACTCTTGTTTCGTTAACTTGCTTGGATTCAATTTTAAAACTGTCGTGCTTGGGAATAGGGTCTTGACTTTGTGATTTATTTCCACATGCAAAAACAAATAATAACATTAATAGTATGTAGTTCTTATTTTTCATTATTCTGATAATTTTATTATTATTAACTGTTTTTATTGAAGTACTCTTGCAAGCAACTACTTTGGTCATCTAAAAACTCTTCGATTTCTTCAATAAATGCTTCTTTTTGTTGTTGACGATTTATTGTTAGATGAATTACTATAGCGTCAGGATCTGGATTAATTCCAGTTGTAATGGTCCAAGTTAGCGCATTTGGGCATTCTACCAATGCAAAACGCATTCCTCCTCTAATTAAGTTTCTAGTTAAAGTGAACTCTCCCCAAATTCCTCCAATATTTGCTTCGGTTTTATTTTGGTCCCCAATAACAAAAATCTCATTGCTAATATATTCTAGATTTGCAATAGTTAACTCATCTTGAATAATCTTGTCTTGTGTCTTTAATTTAATAATTCTGAAAAATTCCATTCTGAAGATTTGACGTATTTATTTATACCTTATTTAATTTTTTTTGATATCTTGATTGTACAATATCAACCAATACCAATACAAAAATTACAAAATAAAACGTTGTTTTGTTCATGGCAGTGATATGATTTTCAAACAATGTCATACCTGCTTTGTGACCTCCTTCAGTCAACAACATTACACCTACGATAAGTAAAATAAAAAGCCCTAAAACTTCATACATTCTATTTCTTTGTAAGAACTCAGAAACCTTATCAGCAAGCCAAATCATCATAGCACCACTTACTAAAATCGCAATTGTCATCAACCACATATTATACACAACAACACCATTTGCATCTGTATGATTTGCAAGTGCCATAGCACTTAAAATAGAATCAAAAGAAAAAACAAGGTTCATCATAACAATTAAGAAAATAACCTTGCCAACACTTCTTTTTGACTTGTCTGATGACTCATCGTGTTCTTCCAATTCCATCATATGCCATATTTCTTTGATGGCAGTATAAATAATAAAAACACCTCCAAAGAGTGTAATTAAGCTTTCAAAGGTAAATGCTCCTGAGAAAAACTTGGTATTAACCTCTATCCAAGGATCTTGGAAAAAAGCCACCAATTTTACAACAACAAATAGCATGATAATTCTTAAGCCGACTGCCAATCCAATTCCTAATTTTCGAACATATTTTTGTTTTTCTTTAGGTGCTCTTTGAGATTCTAATGAAATATATAGCAAATTGTCAAATCCCAAAACAGCTTGTAAAAGGATAAGCATAAATAGAGTGACAATGTTTTCTAATAGCATAAAAGTTAATTTGTAGTTGCCCAAATATATCTAAAATTAAGAAACTATGAATACTTTTTTACTATCTTTCAACAATATCTCATTCATTATGTTATCAAAACTTGACAAAGTTACGCTACGAGGAACTATTTTTAGACATCTTGATGGTATTGCAACAGCAACAACTGCATATTCATTATACAAAAAAGGAGTTTTAGACTATCTTTTAAAACATTCAAAAGTTTCACTGCAAGAACTTACTACTCATTTTAAAGCAAATGAGGGCTACTTAAATGTTGCTTTACGAATTTTATGTTCACAAGGTTGGCTTGAGCAGCATCTAGATAATGCTAATGATACAATTGTTTATAAAACAAATGACCAAAGTAAAACTGCATTTGAATTAGTGCCTTTATATGAAGATGCAATTAATTTATTATCCTATTCAGTTAAATTTCCTGAAGAGCGTATTGGTTCTGATGCTTTTTTGATACTGGAACGAATATTTAAAAAGTATAAAAATAATTTTGGCCTTTCCTTTTCCGATGAGGATTCGGTTGAATATCAAATTTTAAAGCATATTGAAGGTGTTATTGTTGCTCCTATTATAGTTTTATTAGGAACAAGGGGCTTGTTTCATAAGTATTTTATGGAAGCATCATTTAGAGCTCAAGAGTACCATCGAAATCCAGAAAGTTTTAAGAAAATATTAGACTTTTTGGCTTATTTGGAATGGTTTACTAAAAAGAAAGATACCTATCAGTTTACAGATAAAGGCTTGTTTTTTGCTAAACGAGCGACTGCTTATGGAGTAACAGTTTCATATTTGCCAACATTTATGAAATTAGATGATTTGCTATTTGGAAACCCATTAATCTTAAAGACAGATGATGTTAGTCAAACAGAAAAACACGTAGATAGAGAAATGAATGTTTGGGGAAGTGGAGGAGCACATTCGACCTATTTTAAAGTGATAGACTCAATAATTATAAAACTATTCAACAAGCCTATTGATGAGCAACCTAAAGGAATCTTAGATATGGGTTGTGGTAATGGAGCCTTTATTCAGCATATTTTTGATGTGATTGAACATCAAACGTTAAGAGGAAAAATACTTGAAGAACACCCATTATTATTGGTTGGTGCAGACTTTAATCAAGCAGCATTAAAAGTAACAAGAGCCAATTTGATAAAATCTGATATTTGGGCGAAGGTAATTTGGGGAGATATCGGAAGACCAGATTTATTGGCAAAAGATTTAGAAGAAGATTATAATATAGAACTAAGAGATTTGTTAAACGTTCGCACATTTTTAGACCACAATCGTATTTGGGAAATGCCAAAAAAACCAACTAATAGAGTTAGTATTTCTTCAGGCGCATTTGTAGATAAAGGAAAACGAATTAGTAATAATTTGGTAGAAGATTCACTATTTGAACATTTGGTTAAATGGAAACCATATGTAGAAAAATTCGGACTTTTAATAATCGAATTACATACAGTAATTCCAAAACTTACTGCGCAAAACCTTGGAAAAACTGCTGCAACTGCCTATGATGCTACACATGGTTATTCTGACCAGTTTATTATAGAAGTAGATATATTTAATCAAATAGCTGGCGAAGTAGGACTAAATCCTGATAAAAATTATTTCACTAAGTTTCCGAATAATGATATTGCAACGGTAAGTGTAAATTTGTTGAAGGGTGATTAAAATTGAATTGATAAAATTATAGTAAGAGCATTGTTTCAAAGAAACAAGAGAAAACAGTCTCGTAAATAAGTTGATTAAACCTTTTGATAGATTTTAGGTCAAAGATATTAATTAACTAATTTAACTATATGAAAAAATTAACTCTGATCGTTTTAGCAATCTTTATTATATCTTGTAGTAGTGATTCGATAGATTCAATAATTGAAGATCCAATTGACGAAACACCAATTCCTGCACAAACAAGTCCAAATGTTTTATTAATTATTGCAGATGATATGGGTTTAGATGCTTCACCTGGATATAATATTGGGAGTATAAAACCTAATATGCCAAATCTGCAAAACATGATTAATACAGGCCTTCGGTTTAATAATTTGTGGTCATATCCAACGTGTACTCCAACACGTTCAAGTATGCTTACAGGGAAATATGGTTTTAGAACCAATGTAACTCAAGTTGGAGATGTTTTATCAACTTCAGAAACTTCATTACAACAATATATTAGTAACAATACTGGAAATGAATATAGTACTGCAGTTATAGGGAAGTGGCATGTTTCTACTGATACAAGCCATCCTACAGCAATGGGAGTTGATTACTATGCAGGTTTAATTGGAGGAGGAGTGCAATCTTATTGGAATTGGAGTTTCACAGAAAATGGTCAAACCAATAATTCATCAGAATACACTACAACAAAATTCACGGATTTAGCAATAGATTGGGTAGAAAGTCAAACAAAACCTTGGTTTTTATGGTTAGCGTATAATGCTCCACACACACCATTTCATTTACCTCCAAATGAGTTACATACGCAAGGTGTTCTTCCAACTGATCAAGCAAGCATAGATTCTAATCCATTACCATATTACATGGCAATGTTAGAAGCAATGGATTCTGAAATAGGAAGATTGTTGAGTTCAATGACACAAGAGGAAAAAGATAATACTGTAATTATTTTTATTGGAGATAACGGTACTCCAAACCAAGTAGTGCAAGAATATAGTTCTCAGCGTGCAAAAGGAAGTGTATATCAAGGAGGAGTTAATGTGCCTATGGTTGTTTCTGGATTGGATGTGAGTAGAATGAATCAAACTGAAGATGCATTGATTAACACAACAGATATGTTTGCTACTGTTGCTGAAATTGTTGGTGCTGGAGTTTCGTCAACTAATGATAGTCAGTTTTATGCCTTTATTTACTGATGAAAACGCTACTAAAAGAGAGTATGCATATACTGAAATAGGTAAAGATACTGGAGGTTCTGACTATACGATTAGAAATGCAACTCACAAATATATTTTATTTGATGATGGTTCAGAAGCTTTGTATAATTTGATAGACAATCCATTAGAAAATCCAAATTTATTGAGTCCTACTCAATTGCCATTGAGTGTGTTTGATAGTACAATTAAAGATGAATTAACTGCTAAGGTGATTGAGATTAGGCAATAACAAATCAAAAAAGATACTTCCATAAAATTCGTAAACCAACAATTACAATTAAAACGGCAGTTATTTTTTTTATTGTAAACGGAGAAATTGTTTTGGCGCTTAGTCGTGAACCAATTTGTCCTCCAATAAAAACTGTAATGAGTAAGAGTATAGTAATGTTTGGTTCTATAGAGAAATCAGGATTTTGATATTGACCAAGAAGTCCAGCAATAGAATTTACTAAAATAAAAAAACTTGAAGTTGCAGCAATCTTTTTTGGAGTGTCCCATTTTGTAAGGTAGAGTAGTGGAGCCAAGAAAACTCCGCCTCCAACACCTAACATTCCTGAAATAAAACCAATTATTCCACCAAAACTAGCATCTTTTTTTACTGATTTTTTTGACTGTTTTTCTTTAGATGTTTCTATAATATATTTTGAAATCCACATAAAAAATGCAGCAATAATAAGCGTTATGCCTAGTAAAACAAAAAAGAAATTCTGACTAATTTTTATATATCCACCCAAAAAAGCCATTGGAACTGAAAAAGCAACCAACGGAATTACTTTTTTCCAATTATAAAATCCATTTTTAGCATATATAAATGTTCCGCTTGAAACAACTACAATATTGCAAAGTAATGCTATTACTCTAATTTGTGTAAATGCCAAAGATGTCAATGCTAAAATTGCTAAATAACTTGAGCCACCACCAAAACCTACAGAAGAATAAAGAATAGCAACAAAAAAGAAAAGCAAAATGATTTCCCAATTAGAAATAAGTGTTTCAAAAAGTAATGATATTTCCAAATGGTTTTGTTTTGAGTCTATTGTTGTCTACAAAAATAAAAAAAAACTACCTAGAAAAGTTATTTTCAAAGGTAGTTTTCTAACCAACTAAATACTTATAGGATATTATAATTGGGTCTTGGGGATTTTGTTGGGGCTAATAATATTATATTTTTTCAAATGTTAAGTAATCTGTACCTCCATTTCCTCCGCTTATATCTATTAATTCAATTTTTGTAGAGGTGTATCTAATTATTTCCCAGTCATCACTTAATTCTTCAAAATTAGTTGGAGTTGAAAATAAAATATTAAAATCAACATCATTGCTACTACTACTACTACTTGTTACAGACCAAGTTCCATTTACAATACTTGTGTTTTTTGTAGCTATCAAGTTTTCGTTAGAACTAAAATCAAATTGGTAACCAGTAAAGTTGTTTGTCTCTTCGTGATCTGTATCATAGAAATATGTAATTACCCATACGCCAGTTGATGCTACGTTTTTTATTTCTGCAATATCTGTATTGCTGTTAAAAGTGTCATCATCATCTGAACAAGTTGAAGACATTGTTAGGATTGCAATCATTAATAGGGCTACTCTTTTCATGTTTATTTATTTTATAGGTTATTATTTGTTTTCTTAAAGTTTTTCAAAGACAAGTATATCTGTAGTTCCATTTCCTCCACTAACATCTTTTAATTCTACTCGATCGACTTCAACATCGTAAACATCCCAGTCATCATTAAATTCGTCAAAAGGAGTTTGAGCACCAAAGTCTAAGATCATCTTTAATTGACCATCATCAATAGTTGTTGACCATGTTCCAGAAATTGTGCCTGAAGTATTTACAGCATCTACAATTCCATTAGAAATAAAAGTTATTTGGTACCCGTTATAATCTGCAGTTTCATCTTGACCAGAGTCATTATAGTTTGCAACAACCCAATTTCCATCAGTAATTATAGTTGATAAATCTGAAGTGTTTGTGTTACTTGTACAGTCTTTTTCAATAATCATTTCATCAGTATTATCGTTATGATGCATTGCCAATCTATCATTCGTACATTCTGTAATAATCCAATTACCAGTAATTGTTTGTATATCGGATCCTATTACATTGTTAAACTCTAAAATAACTCCATCAGTTGATTGTGATGTAGACCAAGTTGCATTAATTACATTACTGTTTGATGAATTCGTAATAACTAATTCTTGATTAGAATTAAAATCTAAATCGAATATGATTAAATCGTTACTGCTATTATAATTAACAATATTCCAAACACAATCCATTAAATAAGTATCAATATCAGATTCAGAACAGTTTGGTTGTGTAATCGTTCCACATTCACCACTTTCAATTCTCAGTCGATCTTCATCATTTCTAAAATCTAATTTGAATCCATTTCCATCTTCTATTTCATGTAAAACCCAATGTTCGTTATTGAAGTCTGGTAAATCATTAATTAAGATACTTATTTGAATATTGTCAGTAGAAACTAAATTCCAAATACCAGAGTAGGTAGACCCATTAAACTCCACTGATAATGTTTCATTCTCAAAAAATGTAAAGACATAATTTTGATATTGTTCTTCTAAATCTTCACCATTAATTTCTAACTTATCTATGGTCCAATTACAATCAGTCAATAAATCAATAAAATCATTTTGTGAGATATCATTATTGTCATCATCATCCCAATCATAATCATCATCTTCGTCACATTGATTGCTTACTTCTTCAATGATGTTTTCTAACGCTAATAAACTGTCTATAGTAATTGAGGTTCCATCAAATAATACTACTGTAATAGGAAAAGAAATACTTGCTAAATCATTTTCATCTAAATTTTCAATAAAGGAATACATTTCCTGATCACTATTAATAGTTATAGTGCTAATTTGGTTGTTTTGAGAGTTGAAAACAGAAAATGTAATTGGATATTGAAAGTCAATACATTCAATGTCGTCATCTTCATCATTTTCATCGCCACATAAATCTATATATTCTTCTAATTCCGATTGATTTTCGATAGTTATTTCAGTAAAATCAGATAAGATAATTGTAATAGGAAACACAATATCGAGGGTGTTGTTATCATTAGTAAATTCATTAAAAATAGTTTCGATAACAGCAAAGTCTTCTTCAGAATCAATAGTTATTTCGAGTCCGTTTACAAATAGTGTTACTGGAAGTTCAACATTAAAACAATTTGCATTATCTATTATATTATCATTAGATCCATCATTTGTTGAGGTACGTTGTATTAATGATGCAATAGTTGAACTTGCAGTTAATGTTTCTGATAGAGGGCCTTCTTGATTTGTTTCAATGACTTCTTCTTGACATGCTGTAAAAAGGAATAAGGTAATTACTATTGATAAAAATAATGCGTTTTTTAAAATAAATTTCATAATAAGGTTTTTAATGTTGTGGTTCTGTGTTTTGCTAATAAAACAACTAAGAATGAAAAATCCCTACCATAAAAGAAAAAAAAATTATATTTGATTTTATTTTCCTATCAATGAATAAAAATTTACAAGAAAATATCTGTGAAGAAAAATTGTTCTCTTCCATTTTTATGAAGTATTCAAAATCACTACATGATTTTCTATACTATAAATATGGTGAATATTTAAGCCCTGAAGATAAAGTTCAAGAGGCATTTATAAAACTTTGGGATAACTGCAAAAATGTTTCTTTAGATAAAGCAAAAAGTTTTTTATTTACGGTTGCTAATAATTCAATACTAAATGATATAAAGCATAAGAAAGTAGTCTTGAACTATCAAAAGCATATTCCAAAAAACTATACAAATGAATCTCCAGAGTTTTTGATGGAAGAATCGGAGTATATGCAGAAATACCAAAAAGCGCTATCAAATTTAACAGATGGTCAACGAGAAGTGTTTTTATTAAACCGTATTGAAGGTAAGAAACATAAAGAAATTGCAAGTTTGCTAAGTATTTCTGTCAAAGCAGTTGAAAAACGTTTATATGGTGGATTAAAGAAGTTACGAAAAGAAATTGAAGGGATTAAGTAGGAGTTTTCACTAACAAGTTGTTATATAGTTAAGGAGGAATAAATATGAGAAAAGAAGAATTAATAAAAAAATGGTTGGATAATGAGTTGACTACTGAAGAGTTGCAGGAGTTTAAACTGTTAGAAGAGTATGATTCTTTTATAAAGTTGTCTGAAAACGCCCAGCATTTTAAAGCGCCAGAATATAATAGTTCTAGTGCGTATGAGAAAGTATTACCAATCATTAAGCAAAAAAGAATATCTAAAACAGTGCTACAAAAATTAAAACCAGTTTTGCAGATTGCTGCAATATTTATAATTGGGTTAGTTGTTTATTCAGCGTTTTTTACTGATGATTTAACAACGATTAATACACTTGCAAGTGAAAAAACGATTATAAATTTACCGGATAATTCGATTGCACAATTAAATACATCATCAAAATTAAGTTTTAATAAAGACGCTTGGAAAAAGCAACGTGAAGTACAATTAAACGGAGAAGCATATTTTAAAGTTGCCGAAGGATCACAGTTTGATGTGCTAACATCTTCTGGAGTTGTGAGTGTTCTCGGAACACAGTTTAATGTAAAGAATAGAGATGATTATTTTGAAGTTACTTGTTACGAAGGAAAAGTGAGAGTTAGAACAAAAGAAAGAACATCAATATTGACATTAGGAAAAACAATACGTATTTTAAACGGAAATATAGTTGATGACACTACAGCAATACATCATCCAACTTGGATTGATAATTATAGTAGTTTTAAGAGCGTTCCTTTTACTCAAGTTGTCGCAGAGTTTGAAAGGCAATATAATGTGAAAATGAATTTAGAAACTGATGTAAATAATTTGTTTACAGGAACTTTTACACACAAAGACAAAAAATTGGCATTACAATCAATTACAATTCCATTGAATTTAAAATATAAAATCAAAGAAAATACCATAAGAATATACGAGTGAATAGAAAGAAAGCCTTTATTTTAATTGGATTCTTTCTTTTTTGCAACATTTTTTATGCTCAAAACACGAAAGAGAAGAAACCTCTTGTCAAAATAATTAAACAATTAGAAAAACAATTTACGTGTAACTTTTCTTATGCAGATATCAATGTTGAGAATGTTTTCGTTTATCTTCCGCCAAACTACACTACTCTTAAAGAAACAATAACTTTTTTAGATGAGAATACAAATCTTGATTTTAAGATTTTAGAAAACAACACAATTACTATTAGTCTTGCAAATGGCGCTAAAAATTTCTGTGGATATTTACTTGACAAAGAAACTGGTGAACCGATTGTAAATGCTACATTACAAGCAAGAAGTGAGTATTCTATAACAGATTCAGAAGGCTATTTTGAGTTAAATAACATTTCTAAAAACGAATTTATTTCGTTTAAGCATATCAGTTATAAATCCGTTAAACACTTACCAAATATATTTGTAGAAGGTAAGTGTGACAATCATTTTTTAGTCCCTAAAATTGAGAGTATACGAGAAATTACAATCCGTAATTACTTAACCAAAGGAATTCGCAAGAAAATAGATGGAAGTTATGAGATAAATTATGAAAATTTTGGAACGCTTCCAGGGCTTATTGAAGCTGATGTCTTACAAACTATACAAGCAATTCCAGGAATACAAAGTGTAGATGAAACAGTTTCAAATATCAATATTCGTGGAGGTTCTCATCATGAGAATTTAATTCTTTGGGACGGAATTAAAATGTATCAATCTGGACACTTCTTTGGATTGATTTCTGCATTTAATCCACATTTAACAAAAAACGCAACTTTACTAAAAAATGGAACTCATGCCAATTATTCCGATGGTGTTTCAGGAACAATTTTGATGCGTACAGATGAAGAATTGACACAGAAAGTTGTAGTAGAAACTGGTCTAAATCTTATCAATATTGATGCTCTCATAGATATTCCTAATAGTAAAAAATCTTCTATTCAATTAGCGGCTAGACGGTCGTATAATGACTTTATCGAAACGCCAACTTACAGCAGTTATTTTGACAAGTCCTTCCAAAACACAGAGGTAGTAAACAATACAGGAAACGTAATTAGTTTTAATGATCAATTTTCATTTAACGATATTACTGCGCGGTGGTTATATCATATTTCTGATACTGATAGAATTAGAGTGAATTTGCTTTCTGTGAGTAATGAATTATCTTTTTTAGAAAACGCTATCATTGATAATATAGAAGAATCAAAGGAAAGTAAAGCATCTCAAAATAATTTAGCGGCAAGTATTTTTTACAACCGGAAATGGAACGATAGGTTTTCAACAGATTTTCAAATTTATACGACTAAATACCTTCTTGAATCTAAAAACTTTGATATTTTAAATAATCAACGATTAATTCAAGAAAATGAAGTGATTGAGGAATCAATAAAATTAGATTCTAAATATAGATTGACTAACAATTTAATGTTTTATAATGGTTATCAGTATATTGAAACAGGAGTGACCAGTATTCAAGATGTTGACAATCCGATTTTTAGATTAAAGGTGAAAGAAGTAGTTAGAAAGCATGGTTTATCTTCTCAAATTGGTTATCAATCAACAAATAAAAATACGACTGTAAGAGCAGGATTACGATTGAATTATTTAGAAAAGTTTGGGAATTTTTTGGTAGAACCTCGTTTAAGTTTCAATCAACGATTAAATACTAATTTTACTGTCGAACTTTTAGGTGAGGTAAAACATCAAACCACAACACAAGTTGTTGATTTTCAGAATGATTTCTTGGGTGTTGAAAACAGAAGATGGTTATTGAGTAACAACAATGATATTCCGATAGTGAAGAGTAAACAAGCATCTGTTGGACTTCATTATAATAAAAAAAGTTGGTTGATTACAGCAGAAGGGTATTATAAGTTTGTAGATGGAATAACAAGTCAAAGTCAAGGATTTCAGAATCAATATCAATTTGTTAAAACTATTGGGAACTATACTGTTTATGGTGCGGATTTCTTAATTAATAAACGATTTAAAAACAGTAGTACTTGGCTGACATATAGTTATGTAGATAACAAATATACATTTAATGATTTGCTAGAAATTACATTTCCAAATAACTTTGACATTACACATTCCGTTTCATTGGCATCAACATATACTTTGAAGGATTTAAAGTTTTCTGCAGGACTTAATTGGCATTCTGGAAAACCAACAACTGCATTGGTTTTAGATAATGAAGTTCAAAATGGTGAATTAAATTATCAATCAGCAAATAGTAGTCGATTAGATGATTATATGAGAGTAGACATATCAGCACAATATCGTTTTGGCTTCTCTAAAAAAGTAAAAGCGCATGCCGGAATTTCCATTTGGAATCTATTAAATGAAAAAAACGAATTAAATAGTTATTATGAGTATCAGTCTACAAATGCAACTGTAAATAAAATAACAGAGTCATCTCTTGGTTTTACACCAAATGTTAGTTTTAGGATTTCTTTTTAAATATAATTTTATATTTTTATAGAAAATATAACTCAATGCAAAACTTCAAGATAAATTCTTTAGAAGAATACAATCAAGCATATCAAAAAAGCATAGAAAACCCTTCTAAATTTTGGGCAGAAATTGCAGAGAACTTTCTTTGGAGAAAAAAGTGGCATACTGTTTTAAAATATGATTGGTCAAAACCAGAAACTAAATGGTTCATTGGAGGAAAATTAAATATCACAGAAAACTGTTTAGACAGACATTTAAAAACTCGTGGTGATAAAACTGCGATTATTTGGGAACCAAATAATCCATCAGAAAAAGCACAACATATATCATATAAGCAGTTACACAGTAAAGTGTGTCAGTTTGCTAATGTGCTTAAAGCCAGCAATGTTGGCAAAGGAGATAGAGTTTGTATTTATATGCCAATGGTTGTAGAACTTGCAGTGGCTGTTTTGGCTTGTGCAAGAATAGGAGCAATACATTCAGTTGTTTTTGCAGGGTTTTCTGCAACAGCATTAGCGGCAAGAATTAATGATGCATCGTGTAAAATTTTATTAACTACTGATGGCGTATATCGAGGAAGTAAATTGGTTGCCTTAAAAGATATTGCAGATGAAGCTTTAAAAGTTTGTCCATCGATAGAGAAATCAATTGTATATCAAAATACAAAACAGAAAGTAGATTGGAATGAAAAAGATGTTTGGTGGCATGACGAACTAAAAAAGGTCGATGATAATTGTCCAGCAGAAGAAATGGATGCTGAAGACATGTTATTTATACTCTATACTTCAGGCTCTACAGGAAAACCAAAAGGAATGGTCCATACTTGTGGAGGTTATATGGTATATGCTGCATATACGTTTCAAAATGTTTTTCAATATCAAGAAAATGATGTGTATTGGTGTACTGCTGATATTGGTTGGGTTACTGGACACAGTTATATTATTTATGGTCCATTGGCTTGTGGAGCTACAACGGTAATGTTTGAAGGCATTCCAAGTTATCCTGATTACGGACGTTTTTGGGAAGTTTGCGAAAAGCATAAAGTGAATCAATTTTATACAGCACCAACAGCAATTAGAGCATTGGCAAAACATCCAACAACATTGGTTGAAAAATATAATTTATCTTCTTTAAAAGTTTTAGGAACTGTTGGCGAACCAATTAATGAAGAAGCGTGGCATTGGTATGATGAAAATGTAGGGAAGAAAAATTGTCCAATTGTTGACACTTGGTGGCAAACAGAAACTGGTGGGATGATGATGACTTCATTGGCAGGAATTACTGGGCAAAAGCCAGCCTTTGCAACATTACCTTTTGTTGGGATTCAACCTTCATTATTAGATGATAAAGGGAATGAACTTACAGAAGATGCAGCAGAAGGAATTTTAGCAATTAACTTTCCTTGGCCTTCATTGGCAAGAACTATTTATGGAGATCATGAGCGTTATAAAAATGTATATTTTTCTGCATATGAAAATAAATATTTTCCTGGAGATGGAGCTTTGCGAGACGAAAATGGTAATTATAGAATCACAGGTAGAGTTGATGATGTTGTTATCGTTTCTGGTCATAATCTTGGGACAGCACCCATAGAAAATGCAATTGATGAGCATAAAGATATTGTTGAATGTGCAGTCGTCGGTTTTCCTCATGATGTCAAAGGAAATGCACTATGTGCTTATGTCACAACATATGATAATGTTCAGGAAAGCGATAATTTAATTGCTGAAGTCCGTGAAATAGTTTCAAAAACGATTGGACCTATTGCAAAACCAGATAAAATTATTTTTGTATCTGGACTCCCGAAAACGAGAAGCGGGAAAATAATGAGACGTATCTTACGTAAAATAGCATCTAATGACACATCAAATCTTGGTGATATTTCAACACTTTTAAATCCTGATGTAGTGCAAGAAATTATTGAAAATTTTAAGTAACTTGTTTATCGATGTTGGTTAAAATAAAATCATAATATTCGGGATAATGAGGAACGAAAACGTTCTCAAAAGCATGTTTTTTTAATTGGTCTTTAAACTCGTCAATCGGAATTAATTTTATTTGTGATACTTCTTCTTTCTGTATCTTTAATAGATTTATATCTTTCGTTAGTTTACATAAATAAATATGATGAATTTCATTGTCGGTAAAATCATCTTTGTGTTGAAACTGTTCTTTAAAACTCCCAATTTTCAATAACTCATTTGCTGTTATGTCTAAACCAATTTCCTCTTTCACTTCTCTAATAGCACCTGTAATAGAAGTTTCTCCAGTAGAAATATGACCTGCAACAGAAACATCCCATAAGTTTGGAAAAGCAATTTTGTTTGAACTTCTTTTTTGAATTAATAGTTTACAATCATTCGTGTAAAACCAAATATGGACACTTGCATGCAAGTGTCCATATGTATGTACTTCAGTTTTTAAACAAGTTTTTAAAACTGTCAAATCATTATTCAATATATCGATGAATTCATCAAACATAAATTCTATTTAAAATAACTAAACCCTTTCTTTGGATCAATAACTAATAAAGATTCGTAAATCAGTTTTATTACATTCTCAACATCTTCTTTAGCAACCATCTCAACAGTTGTATGCATATAACGTAATGCAAGTGAAATCAATGCACTTGGAACTCCTCCATTTGAATAAGCAAATGCATCTGTATCAGTTCCTGTAGCGCGCGATGACGCCAATCTTTGGAATGGAATTTTATTCTTTTCAGCAGTATCAATAATCAGTTCTCTAAGATTATTCTGTACAGCAGGAGCATAGGAAATTACTGGACCGTCTCCACATTTTGTTTCTCCTTCTTTCTTTTTATCAATCATAGGAGTCGTTGTGTCATGACATACATCAGTAACAATTGCTACATTAGGCTGTATAGTATGAGTAATCATTTCAGCACCACGAAGACCAATTTCTTCTTGTACCGAATTCGTGATATACAGTCCAAAAGGAAGGTTTTTCTTATTTTCTTTTAATAATCGCGCAACTTCTGCAATCATAAATCCGCCCATTCTATTATCCAATGCACGACAAACAAAGTTATTTTTATTCAGAATAAAAAATTCGTCAGGATATGTAATAACACAACCAACATGTACACCCAATGCTTCAACTTCCTTCTTGGTTTTACATCCAGTATCAATAAAAATATTCTCTAATTTAGGTGGTTCTTCTTTCCCTTTATTTCGTGTATGAATTGCTGGCCAACCAAAAATCCCTTGAACAATACCCTTTTTAGTATGGATATTTACACGTTTTGAAGGTGCAATTTGGTGATCACTCCCTCCATTTCTGATAACATATATCAAGCCATCATCGGTAATATAATTTACGTACCACGAAATTTCGTCAGCGTGTCCTTCAATTACAACCTTAAATTTCGCATCAGGATTTATAATACCAACCGCAGTCCCATAATTATCAGTGATAAATGTATCAACATATGGCTTTAGATAATCCATCCATATTTTTTGCCCTTCACTCTCATAACCAGTTGGCGAGGCATTGTTTAAATATTTTTCTAGAAAATCAATAGATTTTTTGTTCAATATAGATTTTGTTTTGCTCATTTAGTTTAATTTTCATCAAAAATAACGAAGTTTTATTCATTATAAAAATAATTTGGGCGTTCCCTCTCATTAAATTCGAGGTCATGCTGTTCGCTATATCTTTTTTGCTGCGCATAAAAAGGATGTCGCTACCATCATTAACGTAATTTTGAACTAATAAAAAAGTGTTAGAATATAAAAAAGTGTAATTTTGGAACAGTTTTAGCGTTAAAATAATCGATGAAACGAGCGTGTTAAAATTTTTATCATTTAGAGGAATGATTAATAGCGAACACATGTGACGGCTTAAAAAAGCAATTAGTATAAACACATGAAAAGAATACTTTTTTTACTCATATATATAATAGGTGTAAACTTATACGCACAAGAAGAAAAAATAACTAAAAAAGACTCTTCATATGTGTATGGGGATTATATTATTTTTGAAGGAGATACTATTGTAATCGAATTAGAAGAAGTTCGTTTACTCAACAAATTAAAATTTAAAACCGATTATGATAGAAGTTATTATTATTGGTTTCGTAAAAAAACAATAAAAGCATATCCTTATGCAAAACTTGCAGCAGAGAGATTTACTGTTTTAAACAGTAGATTAGAGAAAATAAAATCCAAAAGCAAGCGAAAAAGATATACTAAACGAGTGCAAAAGTATATGGAAGGAGAATTTACATCTCAATTAAAAAAACTTACACGAACAGAAGGACGTATATTAATAAAGTTAATTCATCGGCAAACTGGAAAAACAACATTCAGTTTAATTAAAGAAATACGGAGTGGATGGAAAGCATTTTGGTATAACAATACAGCAAAATTATTTAAACTTTCTCTTAAATCTGTATATGATCCTGAAAATATTGACGAAGATTTTTTAATAGAAGATATTTTACAACGAGCTTTTATTGATGAAATCCTTGAAAAACAAGAATCAAAATTAGATTTTGACTACTATAAATTGGCTTCAAAAAAAGGAAAGCTAATTCAAATAAAAAAATAACTTACTGCTATCTTTCACTTAATGAGGATTTAATACACTTATCATGGCTTTGTTAATAACTTTGAGCCATTATTATTTGGTAAATTGAATTAAGTGTTTGTATATTTGCACCCCTTGAAATACTGAGGAATAGTTCATTTTTTATCGCGGAAAAAATAATTTAAAAAAAAAGTTATTTTTTTGTTTGTGAAGTAAAAAAGAAGTTTTACATTTGCACCCGCTAAGGAAAAGAGTGAAAATAAAGTTCATTGAAAATATTGAAATTGACAGCGTAAATTGAGTAAGAACCGATGTTTTTTTATTAAGACATTGATAATTTTTTTTGAGACTAATCACGTCATAAGTTATTTAAAATTTATACGATGAAGAGTTTGATCCTGGCTCAGGATGAACGCTAGCGGCAGGCTTAACACATGCAAGTCGAGGGGTAACATTGATTGCTTGCAATCAGATGACGACCGGCGCACGGGTGCGTAACGCGTATACAATCTACCTTTTACTGGGGAATAGCCCGAAGAAATTCGGATTAATGCCCCATAACATTGATTTTCGGCATCGGAAATTGATTAAAGTTTCGACGGTAAAAGATGAGTATGCGTTTTATTAGTTAGTTGGTAAGGTAATGGCTTACCAAGACTACGATAAATAGGGGTCCTGAGAGGGAGATCCCCCACACTGGTACTGAGACACGGACCAGACTCCTACGGGAGGCAGCAGTGAGGAATATTGGACAATGGAGGCAAC
>NVWM01000021.1 GCA_002733665.1 Lutibacter sp. | reverse complement strand
ATAAATCAAAAAACCTGAACAATAGTACTATTGTTCAGGTTTAAATTATTATTTTTAATCCTTTAATAATCTGTATCGATTATTTAGGACGAGACAATTGATTAAGTTTAGTTTTTATTTACGCTCTTAATCGCTTTTGTAAAATCTTCCAAATCATTGTCATTCATTGCTAAATGAATCGCTTCATCAACAACTTTTTCTGCATTATCAGTTGGGAAACCTAGACCAATTGCAACCTTACGCATTACTTGAGCCTCATCACCAGTAACTTCGCTATCGGCAAAAATCATTTTAGTTAAATTATATAAGCGCTCAATACGTTTGTCATAACTAACAGGAGGATTCATTGAATATTTTGTTGGGTTTTTAAGAATCTCTTTATAATCTATTTCTGAAATATCTAAACGTCTTGACATTCTGTCGAGCAAACGTTGTTCATTGTCAGTAATAATATCATCTGCTAAGGCAAGTTTAACAATATTTGAAAAGTGTCCTAAATCTCTTTTATGAGCACCACTTGAATATAAATCTGAAATTGACATAATCTTTTGTTTTTTGTGTCGCAAAGATACTCAAACATCCTAAGTTTTTAAATTATTCACTCATCTTTTTCTAATGAAAGTATATCTTTGCCAAAAATGTGACTAATTGAGTAAACAAAACATTGTTTCCGCTTACGAACAATCATCAAAAATCAAAGAGATTGTTCAACAATTACAACACGAAAAAAACCATTTTCAAATTACGAATTTGGTTGGTTCGTCGTTGTCTTTTGTTATTTCTACAACTTTCAAAATAATTGAAAATCCTCTTCTATTTATACTTAATGATAAGGAAGAAGCGGCTTATTATCTCAACGATTTAGAGCAATTGGTTGGTGAAAAAAATGTGCTGTTTTATCCAGGATCTTATCGGAGACCTTATCAAATTGAAGAAACCGATAATGCAAATGTATTGTTGCGATCTGAAGTTTTAAATCGAATCAATTCGCGTAAAAAACCTGCAATTATTGTTACATATCCTGAAGCGTTGTTTGAGCAAGTAATTACCAAGCGTGAATTGGAAAAAAGCACACTCAAACTAACTGTTGGAGAAGAGGTTTCTTTAGATTTTATCAACGAAATGCTGTTTGAATATAAGTTTAAACGCTCTGATTTTGTTACAGAACCTGGAGAATTTTCTGTGAGAGGTGGAATTATAGATGTCTTTTCTTTTTCTAATGATGAGCCTTATAGAATTGAGTTTTTTGGTGACGAAGTGGATAGCATCAGAACATTTGATGTAGAAACACAATTATCATCTGAGAAATTGAAAAAAATCAGCATTATGCCAAATGTTGAGAATAAATTATTGGAGGAGAATCGTGAAAGTTTTCTAAAATATATCCATCATAAAACCATCGTTTTTTCAAAAAATGTTGAGTTACTTTCATCACGTTTAGATAAACTTTTTGCCAAAGCAGAAACCGCTTTTAAAGAATTATCCTCAGAAATAAATCATGGAAAACCAAATGAGTTGTTTTGTGATGGAGCGTTAATTCAATCTCAATTAGAGGGTTTTTCATTAGTAGAAATATCAAATACCGCTAGACCTAGTAGGTTTTCAAAACCTACTAGGTCTTCTATAAAATTCGACACGTCACCTCAACCATCATTCAATAAACAATTTGATTTACTGATTGAAAATCTGCAAAAAAATACTGAAAACGGCTATACCAATTACTTGCTGTGCGATAACGAAAAGCAAGTAAAACGTTTTGGTGATATTTTTGATGACATCGACCAAAAAATAACTTACAAAACAATCGTTTTTCCAATATATCAAGGGTTTATAGATAATGATGCTAAAATTGCTTGCTATACCGATCATCAGATTTTTGAACGTTTTCATAAGTTTAGATTGAAAAATGGGTACGCCAAAAAACAAGCGATTACGCTCAAGGAACTTACAAATCTTGATATTGGTGATTATGTAACGCATATTGATCATGGAATTGGAAAATTTGGCGGACTTCAAAAAATAGACGTTGAAGGCAATCAACAAGAAGCCATCAAACTAATGTATGGCGATAGAGATGTGTTATATATTAGTATTCATTCGCTACATAAAATATCTAAATACAACGGCAAAGATGGCAAGGCGCCGAAAATGTATAAATTGGGTTCTGGTGCATGGAAAAAACTCAAGCAAAAAACCAAAACTCGTGTTAAGAAAATCGCGTATGATTTAATTAAATTATATGCCAAACGTAGAACGCAAAAAGGGTTTCAATTTGGTCCTGATACTTTTATGCAACACGAACTCGAAGCAAGTTTTATCTACGAAGATACACCTGACCAATTTACGGCTACAAAAGATGTAAAAATCGACATGGAAAAGGAGCAACCAATGGATCGTTTGGTCTGCGGTGATGTAGGTTTTGGAAAAACAGAAATTGCTATTCGTGCGGCTTTTAAAGCCGTTGATAATGGCAAACAAGTCGCTATATTAGTACCAACAACCATTCTTGCTTTTCAGCATTTTAAAACATTTACTGAGCGCTTAAAAGACTTTCCTGTAACGATAGATTATCTCAACAGGTTTAGAACCACCAAACAACGAAATGTAGTTTTAGAAGGATTAGAAAGTGGCGCTGTAGATATTGTAATTGGTACACATCAATTGACAAACAAAGCCATAAAATTTAAAGATTTAGGACTTTTAATTGTTGATGAAGAGCAGAAATTTGGTGTATCTGTAAAAGATAAGTTAAAAACAATCAAAGAAAATGTAGATACATTGACGTTAACTGCAACTCCGATTCCGAGAACTTTGCAATTTAGTTTGATGGCTGCGAGAGATTTATCCGTTATAAATACCGCTCCGCCAAACCGTCATCCTATAGACACACAAGTTGTTCGGTTTTCTGAAGAGATTATTCGAGATGCAATTCAATATGAGATTTCTCGTGGCGGACAAGTGTTTTTTATCCATAATAGAATAGAAAACATAAAAGAGGTTGCAGGACTTATTCAGCGTTTGCTTCCTGATGCAAAAATTGGAATTGGTCATGGTCAAATGGAAGGTAAAAAGTTAGAAAAACTGATGCTTGCATTTATGAATAATGAGTTTGATGTCTTGGTTTCTACAACTATTGTAGAAAGTGGTTTGGATGTGCCAAATGCCAATACTATTTTTATCAACAATGCCAATAATTTTGGACTTTCAGATTTACATCAAATGCGTGGACGTGTAGGTAGATCTAATAAAAAAGCATTTTGCCATTTCATTACGCCTCCTTATCATATGATGACGGATGATGCTCGAAAACGTATTGAAGCATTGGTGTTGTTTTCTGAATTGGGTAGCGGATTGAACATTGCAATGAAAGATTTAGAGATTCGTGGTGCAGGAGATTTATTGGGAGGAGAGCAAAGCGGTTTTATCAATGATATTGGTTTTGACACCTATCAAAAAATACTGAATGAAGCCATTGAAGAACTCAAAGAAAATGAGTTTAAACAGCTATATAAAAACGACAATAAACCAAAAAATTATGTCAAAGAAGTACAGATTGATACAGATTTTGAGGTTTTAATTCCTGATGATTATATCTCTGTGATTTCTGAGCGACTGAGTTTGTATAACAAATTAGGCGAACTAAAAACAGAAGAAGAATTACACCAATTTGAAGTTGATATGATTGATCGTTTTGGCGAAATTCCAACGCAAGTTGTAGACTTGTTAAATAGCGTTCGTATAAAATGGCTTGCGAAAGAAATTGGTTTGGAACGCATCATTTTAAAACAAAAAAGATTGATTGGCTATTTTATTGCCGACCAACAAAGTGGTTTCTACCAAACAGAAAACTTCACGCGTGTTTTACAGTATTTACAGAAAAACCCAAAGTCGTGTGTGATGAAAGAAAAGCAAACCAAAAATGGTTTACGACTCTTGATTACTTTTATTCATATAGATTCGGTGGAGAAGGCGTTGGAAGTTTTACGAAAAATATAATGAATCAACATTCAAAACACGTTTTAGAACTTACTTTGGCAACTTTTTTTATCAGTACTTCTGGTGCTTTAGGAAAATTTATTGAGATGCCTCCGCCTGTTACAATTTGGTGGAGATGCTTATTGGCAATGATATTATTATATGTTTTTTGCAAATACAGAAAAATTAATCTTCGCCTGAACTCAAAAAAAGATAGACTCCCTTTTATAATAAGTTCAATATTGCTTGGCGCACATTGGATAACGTATTTTTATGCATTAAAACTTTCTAATGTAGCGATTGGAATGCTATCTTTATTTGCTTTTCCTGTAATAACAGCCTTACTTGAACCATTATTTGGGAAAGAAAAATTCAAACCAATTCACATTTTATTAGGTTGTCTTATATTAGTAGGAATTTATATTCTTGCGCCTGAATTTGATCTTGAAAATTCGCATTTAAAAGGAATTTTGTTTGGATTGATTTCTGCGGTTTGTTATTCTATACGGATACTAATCTTAAAACGACAAGTGAGTCATTATAATGGAACGATGTTGATGTTCTATCAACTCTTTATTTTAACCATTGTGTTGATTCCTGTTTTATATTTTATGGATACTTCTGGCATCCAAACGCAGTTTCCATATGTTATTCTTTTAGCCTTACTGACTACTGCAATTGGACATACATTATTTGTGAAGAGTTTAAATCATTTTTCTGCAAGTACCGCTACAATTATAAGTAGTACACAGCCAATTTTTGGAATTATTATTGCTTATTTTTTCTTAAATGAAATGCCAAGTTGGAGCACTTTTTGGGGAGGATTGTTGATTCTCTCTACTGTAGTTATTGAAAGTGTGAGGTCTAATAGAAGTTAGGTTCTATTAAAATTACTTTTTTTCATCTGAAAACATAAAAAGTTCAAACATTTCAATTTCTAAAGCACACGTTATTTTAAGTAATGTTTTTATAGTTGGATTTGTGCGACCAACTTCTATTCGTTGTAAAGCATTCTCTTCCATTCCAGATTTAATTGCCAAATCAAACTGAGTCATATCTTGTGATTTCCGAAAAGTTTTTATCTGATGCCCTACTTTTTTTATAAATAGGACATCTTTAGAAAACGCCATACTGCTTTCGCATTGTTTGAAATCGAAAGTAGCGGTATTGTAAAATAATTAGCCCAACGTATTTGTTGGTTTTAAATTTTATATTTGAAAAAATTGCTAGAGATATATTCCTATATGTCTCTTAAATCAATATTATTTATTAATTTTAAAACCACTTAAACGCTATGAAACGTACTATTAAAACCTATTTTAAATCTTTTGTTTTCCTTTTTGGGATTTCTTTATTGCTTGTGAATTGTGAGAAGGATAATTTATCAACAGAAAGTTCTAGTTCTCCAGAAGAACCATTATTGACAATTTCAAAAGTTTCAACTGATAAGATCACAGAGAACTCGAAATTAGTAAGTAGGATAAATAAATTGAAGGAAAGAATAAGTGAAACCTTTAAAAATAAAACTGAAGACTTGGAAGTAAACGGCTTTACAATAATTACTAGTCATGCAACTTATATAGAGTTTGGAGATGGAAGTTATCATTCATATACTTTCCCTATTCAAAGAGAGCAAGATAACGGCTTGCTTGAAAATATATTAGCCTCTTTAAATGATGAGGGGACTTATGACATTTCATTAATATCATATGATGTAACTGAAGGTGAACTTTCTGAATTATTATACGGGAGTGATAGTATTAATTTATCAAATAAATTATCACGAGTTGTTCTAGGTGATGAAAATATAGCAGATATAATATTCTCTAAAGATGCAGTAACCTGTACTTCTGTTGTAGTAGAATATTGTGTAGAAGGAAATCATTCAGGTGGTCGCGAGTCAGATGGCTCACGATGTCCTGCTAATTCTAGTTCTTCTTCTTATAACTGTTCTTGGGGAGGAGGAGGGAATACCAGCACTCAAACAGGAGATATAACAACAGGAGGTAATCAAGGTTCTGGAAGTGCGGGAAACACTTATAATGATGGTTATGTTCCTCCAATTTATACTGCTCCTACACCACAACCTACAAACGCTCAAATATTAAGTTCTTATCTAGGAGAACTAACTGCAGAGCAAATTGCTTGGGCAAATGATGATTTGAACAGAACAGAGTACGAACAATTAATTGCTTCTCTAGGAAATTGTAACTTCTTACTTGAAGATGATGCCGATGAACGTTGTTTTCAAATTTTAAATTTTGGGGAATTGGCTTTGGAAACTTTGATTAATGGTGGCGAAGTGGATTTTCTTCTAGGAGTCTTTAAAGACCAAACTTTTGTTGGTTCTCAATTAGACTGTATATATGAAAAATCAAAAAGAGATAATACCTCTGAAGAAAAAAACTTTTTTGATGAAATGTTGGATGCTTTTGGTGGAATTAATCCTACTTTAACATTTTCTATTGGAACTCCTCCTAACACAACTGCTTGGGCATTTACCAAAGGTGAGAGTCTAGTACTTGCTGGTGGTACACTAGAAAGTTATGAAATAATAAATTCACCACAATTAGAAAGTGGTTCTAACTTGAAAAAAATGGTGTCATTATCTCATGAAATGATACATGCCTTTATGTACCAATCTTTAGAAGATTGGGGAATTATTAACTTTAATGCTATAGGTGAGCCAACTATAGACCCAACAACTCTATGCCAAAGTTTTACAGCAGTTCCTAATATAGATTTAAATACGCTTACAATAGAAGATAGATGGGTTTATCTTATTTGTGAATTTACTACTAATAATACTGGAAATGAAGCGTGGACACACTCTTTATTTAATAGTGCAGAATTTTATATATCAACCTATAGAGAAGAATTGGAACAGTTATTGTTAAATGAACATGATTGGGATTCAGAGCCTAATGGAATAAAAAACTTAATGATTACTCTATTTGGAATTGATTGGAAAAAAAAAGTAGCAGAATATATGAGTTGGACAGGGTTAGAAGAAACTCCCGAGTTTGCAACTTGGATACTAACACAAACATCTTTTGTTCCTGCAGGTTTTTCCCCTCCTAATATTGAGGCGCAGTATTATCAAAATATCACTTCATGGTGGACTAACAATACGAATGTAGTGAATGGATCTGTTAAAGGAAATTGTAATTAAATATGAGAAAATTAATATATATATCAACATTTTTAACTCTTACTTTATTCAAAGTAAATGCTCAAGATAATCACTCTTTTTTTAAAGAAATAGACACCCTTTTTATTACATACGATTCAACAATGTTAGATGAAAATATTGTTGAAATATATAGTAACCGACAAAATGAATTAAAAACAACATATAATCTATTAAATAATACAGAAAAAAACACAAGAAATCGATATATAAAATATAGAGATAGTATGTTGAATTTAGGAAAGTTAATAGGCGCATCAAGTAATTGTCATCGTTGTGTTGGGCAGTATTTTATTAATAAACCTAACAAAAAAAGTTTCAATTTTAAAATAAAGGAAAGTAACGCTTATAAAGTTTTTAAAACTCGATTTTTAGGTAAAAAAAGTGTTACTAGGAAGGACTCTCTTGAATTTGAGAAATTTTTATTTAATCATTTTAATGAAAGGGTATACACACCTAATAGTTTAATGCTTGATAAAAAGGAATTAAACAAAAAGAATATAATCCATTTCGATGGTTCAGTTGAAGCGTCTAATAAATTAATGGAGTTAGTAAAACAACCTGTATATATTTATCTTTTAGAAAAAAAAATAGTCAAGGAGGAATATGAGTCTTCCGTAAAAAATAAATTTAAATTATTTAAAAAGGAAAAAAATTATTACATATTTAATAGAGTTCTTTGGGTTTCAGGAACTCGTTTGTATTTTGATGAAAAGTATAATGAATAACATTTAAAGCACCTCAAACAACTTCCCTTGCAATGGTCTCACAACACCTTTCATTTCCATTGTAAATAAAAGCGTCGCCATTTTATACACGGGAATTTGGCAATCCAACGCTATAGTATCTAAATACTTCTTACCGTTTTTGAGAAGGTAATCGTAGATTATTTGCTCTTCAGAAGTTAACTCAACAAACAATTGTTTCTGCACAGCCAATGGCTGCTTGTCATTCAATTCCCAATTCAAAGCATCTATCAAATCTTGAGCAGAAGTTAAAATTCCAGCTTTGTTATATTTTATCAAATTATTGCATCCTTTACTCAAACTGTCAGTTGTTTTTCCAGGAACTGCAAAAACATCTCTACTATAAGAATTGGCAATATCTGCAGTTACTAAAGAGCCTCCTTTTTCGGCAGATTCTATAATAACTGTTGCTTCAGAAATTCCTGCAACAATACGATTTCGTTTTAAAAAATGTTCGCGAAGTGGCTCTTCATCATGCCAAAACTCCGTATAAAAACCGCCATTTTCATTTACTTGATTTATGTATTTCTTATGCGTTTTTGGATAAATTTGCTCCAAACCATGAGCCAAAACAGCAATCGTCTGTAACTTGTTTTTTATGGCTTCTTTTTGAGCTGTGATATCAACTCCGTAGGCAAAACCACTTACAATAATTGGATTGTAAGGTGCTACTTCTTCTACAAGTTGTTTGATAAAATCACGACCGTAATTCGTCATTTTTCGAGAACCTACAATACTGATAATACGATTGTTTTGAAGATTTATATTTCCATCTTGAAACAATAGTATTGGACCATCAGGACAATGTTTTAATCTGTGTGGAAAATCATCGTCTTGGAAATAGGTTGTTTTGATATTGTTTTTGGTGATGTATTTATATTCTTTTTCTGCACGAATAAAATATTGCTTATCATTCAGGTTTTTAATGGTAAAGGTTCCTATACCGTTTATTTTTTCAAGAAGTGCTCGTTTTTCCGCAAATACATTTTTTGCGCTACCACAATGCGCAATTAATTTTTTAGCAATAATATCTCCTATTCCCTTGACTTTTTGGAGCGCCAAAACAGCAATAATTTCTTCTTCTAACATTGATAGCAATTTGAATTTTAAAGATATAAAATATTTGTAACCTTCGAGTGTTTGTGGCTCAATTTAATTTTTTTCAATTAGGTCATTGTGAAGGAGGTACGACTGTGGCAATCTAACCACAAATAAATAGATTGCCACATTTTACTTAAAAAAGTAAAATTCGCAATGACGCTAATTTTAGGTTTCCGTTTCACAAGGATGATAAAGTTAGAAGTATATCCTTGGCTTTCAATTGTTTCTAATTTTGTTAATAACTCCTCTATTTTCTCTTCAAATCAAATGGCTATTTTTCTATATTTGTTTTGATGATTTTAGATAATTACATAAGCGATTTACTATACAGATATGAATGTGTTATTGTACCTGATTTTGGTGGTTTTATTACCAACGAAACTTCAGCCAAAGTAAATCATTTTACTTCTACTTTTTATCCGCCAAAAAAACAGATTACTTTTAATAGTCACCTGAAAAATAATGATGGATTGTTGGCAAATTATATTGCTTCTGTTGAAAAAATTCCTTTTTCAGATGCTGTTTCTAAAATAGAAAAAGAAGTCCAAAGTTGGAAACAAACACTTGTAAGTGAGTCTGTTGAAATTTCAAAAATTGGATCGCTCTCTTTAAACAAAGATGAAAAACTACTTTTTGAACCTTCAACTACTGTAAATTATCTTACCTCGTCTTTTGGATTGAATTCTTTCTCTTCTCCTGCTATAAAACGTTTGGAATATGCAGAAAAAGTTCGTCAATTAGAAACCGTTGCTCCTATAATTCATACGGAAGAAACAGCACGTAGAAAAACACCATTATTCTTAAAATATGCTGCAACTGCTGCAATACTTTTTGCTGTTGGAAGTTTTGGATGGAATGAATACAATAAGAATCAGTATCAAAATCAACTTTTAGCAGAGCAACAACAACAGGACAATGTTGAGCAAAAAATTCAACAAGCAACATTTGTTATTACAAATCCACTGCCTGCAATCACGTTAAATATAACGAAAGAGTCTAAAAATTACCATGTTATTGCTGGTGCTTTTAGAGAATCTCAAAATGCTGAAAAGAAAGTAGCGCAACTTATCAAAAAAGGGTATGATGCTCAAATTCTTGGTGTAAATAAATGGAACTTAACTCAAGTTTCTTACGGAAGTTTTGCAGATAAACATGCTGCTCTTAAAAATTTAAGAATTATCAAACGTACTGTTGCTTCTGAAGCTTGGCTACTTGTTCAAGAGTTTTAGTGTTAAAAAAGAGTCAAAGATTCTGAGGGTCATAGGCACAAAGTAATCAATCTAAAACTTTTAAATTTCCTCAAATAACTTCATTTCTTTCTGACTTTGCACCTTTGTTATTTTGTCCTTTTCTACTATCTTTGCCAAAAAAAATAAACAATGGCGGCAAAAAATCCTAAAGATTCTTTAACGATACTTACTGATATGGTTCTTCCAGGAGAAACCAATGCTTTAAACAACCTTTTTGGAGGTGAATTGCTTGCTAGAATGGATAGAGCATGTAGTATTTCTGCACAAAGACATTCGCGTAGAATTGTAGTTACAGCATCTGTAAATCACGTTGCATTTAATAAAGCTGTTCCTGTTGGAAGTGTTGTGACTATTGAATCAAAAGTTTCTCGTGCCTTTAAATCTTCTATGGAAATCTATGTAGATGTATGGATTGAAGATCGTGAGACTGGTGAAAAAACAAAGGTAAATGAAGGGATTTATACTTTTGTTGCCGTTGATAGAACTGGAAGTCCAGTAAAAGTCCCGGAAATAGTACCAGAAACAAAACTTGAAAAAATACGCTTTGATGGAGCGCTTAGACGAAAACAACTTAGTTTGTTATTGGCAGGTAAAATAAAGCCCGAACAAGCAACTGAATTAAAGGCGTTGTTTAGTTAATCGAAAAGAATTCCTCGATGCTTTGCGTTGAGGTTTCCATTGAAATTGTCATTCTCGCGAAAGCGGGAATCTAAGTTAGAAATATTAATTTTTGACTTTTAGGTTAAAATAAGACTAGCGAAATGCCTCGTATGCTTTGCCTCGATGATAGATAGTTTTAAAATATTTCTAACTTACATTTTGTAAATCCAACTTGCAGGATTTAGTTGTTGTACATTTTTACGAAGTTGGAATTTAAGCGTGGTTTTTTTTGATATTTTATCTGTATACACCTTTCCTATTATTTGTTTTGTAATTACTTTATCCCCTTTTTTAACTAATGAATTTTCAAGGTTATTATACACTGTAATATAATTTCCATGTCTTATATATACAGCCTTTCTATTTCCCGATGTTACCTGTATTGCCATTACCTCACCATTAAATATAGCTCGTGCATTCGTCCCTTTTTCAGTTAAAATATAAACTCCTGCCGTAGTCACCGTAATTCCTGGAAGTGTAGGGTGATTCTGTTTTCCATAACGCCTTGAAACAACTCCTTTTTCTAATGGCCAAGGCAATTTACCTTTGTTTTCTTCAAACTTTTTTGCCAATAATTTTGCCTCTGCAGTCATTGCAAAACCTGACGATTTTTTCCCAGAACCTTTATTAGATTTCGCAATTGCATCACGAATAATCTTCTCTATCTTTTTATCAATCTTACGCTCTTCTCGCTGTTTTTTCTTGATTTGAGAAACGTACTTTTTCTCTTGCTTTTTTACTTTAGCGACAACAACTTCTTGATCTTTTTTTCTTTTTTCTATTTCACCTTGTACTTGTTTGCTCTCTTTTACTAATGTGTATTTTTCTTTTTTACGGATACTTAGCGTATCATTTAAAATCAATAATTGATCTGACTTACTACTTATCTGAACACCTTGCGCTTTTCTAAAATCAGTATATTGTTTCATATACTGCAAGCGTTTATATGCTTGATGGAAATTCTCTGAGGATAATAAAAACATAATTCTGTTATTCTGAGATTTGCTTTTATAAGACTTATAAATCATTTCAGCATAATCTTCTTTTAAAGTTTTTAACTCTTTAGCAAGTGCTTTTATTTCTTTTTCGTTAGATGTGATTTCTCTATTTAGTGATTTTGCTTCAGCATCAAAAGCCTTAGACAGTTTTACTTGAGCGATTATCTGTAAATTCAATTCACTTAACTCTTCCAATTCATTTTTTTCTACAGATCTTGTTTGAGAAAGTAACTTTCGTATCTGATCGACTTGCTCTTGCAACTCTTTTCGTTGCGCTTCCAATTCTTTCCGAGTTTGAGAAATAACATTCAAACTAAGTAAAAAGAAAACTATAAATAAGATGTGTTTAGAGTTCATTATTTTAATTTGATTTCTTTATATCCTGAAGGAATTCTAAAAGGAAATGTTACTTTTTCATCAAAAACAACAGAGCGATATTCTAAGTCTAACAACGTTCTCTTTGTTTTATCAATAGCAATAAGATTTATTTTTTTAGGGAAAACTTCATCAGAAATTTTTTGGTATTCGGTATATGAAACTGTTAGTTTTTTCTGTTCTATTGGTTGACGAACTTCCTGTTTATTTACTTTAAAAGTTGATGGATTTAACCAAAATAGAATGTCAAATAATTCTTCTTGTTGTTTTGGTTCAATCAAGTATGACACTCCTTCTACTTCAGATATATAGCGTTTGTCTTTTAGATTAAATATCGTTTGACCAATCAACAAATTTTGTAATTTTTCAAAATCAACTTCAGTACCTAAAAAATTGCTTAACAACTTAAAATCACCATCAAAATAAGTCTTTTTTAACTTTTCATAATACGTTACGCGATTTGGTGTAATCAAAACTTTTGCTAACGGAATTCCCAATATTGTTCCACTCATCCATATTGCTTTGTCCTTTTCCATCCGAAGTTTTATGGTAATATTTTGGGAGGTTTTTTTATCTTGATATTTTGCTTTAAGTCTTGCTTTTATCGTCCTCTTTTCAAAACTATTATTATAATGATTTTTAATAATTTTTTTGGTAGACATTGACATAACAGTAGTATTTGTAACAACTTTTTTTGACTTACAGGAAGTTAAAAGTATGCTCAGAACAAAAATATATTTTAAATATTTTATCATTTATGGATATTGGTTTTCAAACGATTTACTTTATCAAGGTATTTCTTTGCTTCTTTTCCTTGATTTAGAGCCTCAAAACATATTATAAGTTGCTCATAAAAATCGATTTCTAAATTCGTATCATCAACTACAAAATCGATGCCATTATTTAAAACGCCTATTGCTTCATTATATTTTTTAGTGTGAATTAAAGTCTTAGCATTAACCAAATAATTTAATGGTTGTGCTGGAAACAATTCCAATCCTTTATTACTATAATTCAACAAAATATCAAAATTATTATTTGTGATTTCTTGTGTTAATATTTCTTTTAAGATAGTGTATTGCTGATTGTCTTCAAACGATTTTTTTAGCGCTTCTAGTGATAGATTATTTGTATTGTTAACCTTTTCTTTTATGGTCTTCTGGTCAAGAAGTCTAAGTATTGTTTCTTGATAATGTTCTAATTTTGAAGATGTTATTTTCTTAGAAGTTAGTTCGTCTATAATTCTTTGGGCTTCTTTATATTTTCGCGCTTGAATATAAATTAACACTAAATCTTCTGTCTTTTCTGGTTTTTTTAAAACCATTTTCTTTTGAAACTCTATTGCTCTTTCATAATTAAATTGCTTTAATGACACTTTTTTTGCGTGTTCCAAAAACCAATAATTCTCCGAATCTTTTTCCAACGCATTTTGGATATATAATTCAGCTTCTACAAATTTATTGAGAAAAAAGTAATTTTTGGAAAATTCAAATACTACTGATTTATCGTCAGAAAATAATTGTTGACATTTTTCTAATTCAGTAATTGCACGTGTATAATTTCCAATTGCTTTATATTTTAATGCCTCAAAATAATGGTTCTCAAATTTTATGAGTTTACTCTCATCATCTTTAAGCAATATCATACTATCATCGTCTTGAGAATAAGACAAAAAAGAAGTGCAAAATAATATCAGTATAAAAAAATTACTTGTACGATTTTTCATTCTATTCTATAACAATTCTGTATAATCTCCTATGCTAACTGAGGTGTATTCTCCGTTATATTTTGCGTGATGACCAATCATAGCACTGTCTAAATTGGCATTTGTGATTTTTACATTTGATTGAATTAGAGAGTTTTTAATTGTCGAATTTTCAACAACACTATCTTCTCCTAACGATACAAAAGGACCAATTGTTGTGTTTTTTAAAACTACATTCTTGCCAATGTAACATGGTTGAATGATTTTAGAATTTTCTAATTTTACATCGTCAGAAGTTAAATTTACTCCTTCTTTTTCAAGTAATTCTAAAACTTTAGAGTTTGTTTCAACCGTTACATTTTTATTCCCACAATCCATCCATTCATTTACTTTTCCTGGAACAAATTTTAAGCCTTTTTGCTTCATGCTTTCCAAAGCGTTTGTCAATTGATACTCGCCTTTTTCTTTAAGGTTATTGTCTAGTAAATATTGAATTTCATCTTTTAATATACTTCCTTCTTTGAAATAATAAATTCCAATAATGGCTAAATCTGAAACAAATTCTGCTGGTTTTTCAACAAAATCTGTGATAATTCCGTCTTTTAATTTTACAACTCCAAATGCGCTTGGATCTTCAACTTGTTTTACCCAAATAGCGCCATCTGCATGAGCGTCCAACGTAAAATCTGCTTTGAAAAGTGTATCTGCAAATGCCACAACACATGGGCCATCTAGTGCCGATTTTGCACATTGAATAGCGTGAGCGGTTCCAAGAGCTTGTTCTTGCACAAAAACACTTCCTTTTGCGTTTAAGTCCTTCGCTATTTTTAGTAATCTTTCCTCTGTATCTCCAGGAAATCCTTTTGCAACAGGACCAATAATAAATGCTATTTCGTCAATTTTTTGATTTACAACTTGTGCAATATCTTCAACCAATCTTTGAACTATCGGTTTTCCTGCAATTAATGTTAAAGGTTTTGGTGTTGTGAGTGTATGTGGGCGTAATCGTGATCCGATTCCGGCCATTGGTACTATTATTTTCATATTTATTTTCTAAATTCGATTTAATGCAAATATACAATTCTAATATAAATTTAAAGACTTAACAATAAACTTCCAATAGATTATAAAAAGTGAAATAAAATCACTCCCAAGTGGTAAAATCTAAGTTTTTGACGTTTTTTAACATAATTTGTTGAATATTATTTAAAAATTTAACTTAATTATTAAAAAAAATGTTTTAAATTCACGCTTTAAAACACCATTTATTAACCAAAACTTACCATTTATTAACTAAAACTTACTATTTATTATGAAAAAAATTACGTCCCTAATGTTATTTTTTGTCTTTTCTGTAGCTCTTTTTGCTCAACAAAATAAAGATATTAAGTACATTAACTTGGAGAAAGCAGCTCCTCAATCACTTCAAAATGCTAAACAATTGATTCGAGAAAATCTAAAACTCTCATCCGACGAAAAACTTGTCAAAACGAAAACTGAAAACGACGAATTAGGGTTTACCCACATAAAATATCAACAATTTTTTAAGGGTATTAAAGTAGAATTTGGAACTTATTCAGTTCATGCAAAAAACGGTTCTATCAAAACAATGAATGGAGAACTATATTCTACAGGGAAATTAAACATTTCGCCTTCTTTATCTAAAGAAACTGCTTTTCAAAGAGCAATCTCACATACTGGAGCAGAACACTACTTATGGGAATATCCAGATGCTGCTAAAGAAATGGATGATTATAAAAAACCTGAAGGTGAATTAGTAATCTTACCAGCTAAAGTTATTGGAACTGAAAAAGCACATTTAGCTTATAAATTTGACATTTATGCTACTCAACCTATTAGCAGAGGGTATTTGTATATAGATGCACACACGGGAGAATCTTTGTTTTTTAATGCAATTATTAAGCACGCTTCTACTTTTGGTCATATTGGTGAGGTAAATAGTTCTAACAAAATAATTCCAGAAAACTTTTTAAACTCAATAATGGTTTCCGGATCTGCTCAAACACGTTATAGCGGAACACGTTCAATTGAAACTACACTAAGCGGGTCAAATTATATATTAAGTGATGCTGGAAGAAAAGTATATACAAGGGATGCATTAAATCAAGCACCAGGAAATACGTATCCTTATATATCAAATTACAGTCAGTTTACCGACAATGATAATAATTGGACTACAGCAGAACATAGCGCAAATAAAGATGATGCAGCGTTAGATGCTCATTGGGGAGCGATGATGACTTACGATTATTTTAATAATGCTCATAGTAGAGATAGTTATGATGGTAATGGCGCTCAAATCCGTAGTTATGTTCACGTTGACAATAACTATGATAATGCATTTTGGAATGGTTCTGTAATGTCTTATGGAGATGGTAGTTCTAATGGAAATGAAGGGAATGGTAATTTTGACGCACTTACATCTATTGATGTTGCCGCACATGAAATTGGTCATGCTATTTGCTCAAATACTGCTGATTTAGCGTATCAAAGAGAATCTGGAGGATTAAATGAAGGTTTTTCTGATATTTGGGGAGCAGCTGTTGAACATTTTGCTAAAGGAAATGGAAATGACTTAGCTCCAGATGCATCAGTTTGGTTAATTGGTGATGAAATTGATAGAAGAAGTGGTTCTGCTGGTTTACGTTCTATGAGTAATCCTAATTCTTTAGGTCAACCCGATACTTATAGGGGAACCAATTGGGTTGCAGCTACTGTCGCAGAAGGTTGTATAACACCCTCACAGCAACAGAATGATTATTGTGGCGTACACACCAATTCAGGAGTGTTAAACCATTGGTTTTATTTGTTAACTGCTGGTGGAACAGGAACTAATGATAATAGTGATTCTTTTAATGTAACTAGAATCGGAATGACTAAATCAGCAAAGATTGCTTACCGTACAGAAGCAAATTATTTATCTGCAAATTCTACATTTGCTGATGCTAGAACTGCCGCGATTACTTCTGCGACAGATTTATACGGTGCAGGTTCGCAAGAAGTTATCTCTACAACAAATGCATGGTATGCTGTTGGTGTTGGTGCAGAATACGTCCAAACATGTAGTTTAGCCGCTCCATCAAATTTTGCTAGTTCAAATATTGGTGACAACGGCTTCACTTTAACTTGGAGTGCTGTTTCTAGTGCTGCATCTTATGATGTAACTATTGGAGGAAATACAACCAATGTTACTGGAACTTCATATACCGCTTCAGGATTAACAGTTGGAACTTCTTATGCTTGTAGTATTATAGCAAAATGTTCTACTGGAGGATCTGGAACTGCTGCAAGTACAAATGTAACAACTACTGGTACTGCGCCTGTAACTTATTGTGATTCTGCAAGTACAAATATAAATGACGAGTTCATTGGTAGAGTTCAACTAGGAACAATTGACAATTCTTCTGGCGGACAATTCTATACAGATTTTACTAGCATTTCAACTAATTTAGTTAAAGGAACATCATCAACAATTACTGTTACTCCTACTTGGACTGGAACAGTTTATAGTGAGGGTTATTCTGTTTGGATTGACTACAATAAAGATGGTGATTTTACAGATTCTGGAGAGCAAGTTTGGACTCAAACTGCAACTAAAACAACACCAGTTAGCGGATCGTTTACAGTTCCTTCTGGAGCAACAAGTGGAGCAACTAGAATGCGAATTTCAATGAAATATAATGGAGTACCTACATCGTGTGAAACTTTCCAATACGGAGAAGTAGAAGACTACACAGTAAACATTACAAATGGTGTTGCTGATACAACTGCACCAGTGATTACTTTAACTGGTGCTTCAACTATCAATTTGAATGCAGGAGACTCATATACAGATCAAGGTGCCACTGCTACTGATAACGTAGATGGTAATTTAACTTCTAGCATTGTAACAACTGGAGCTGTAAATACAGCAACTCCTGGAACTTACACTATAAATTATAATGTTAGTGATGCTGCTGGAAATGCTGCAACACAAGTTTCTAGAACTATAATAGTAACTGACAATACCTCACCTATTATTACTTTAGTTGGCAACGCTAATATCAACTTAAATGTTGGAGACTCATATACAGATCAAGGTGCTACTGCAACTGATAATGTAGACGGAAATTTAACTTCTAATATAGTAACAACAGGTTCTGTGAATACTGCTGTTGCCAATACTTATATAATTAATTATAATGTAAGTGATGCTGCTGGTAATAACGCAACACAAGTTTCTAGAACTGTAATCGTTTCTGTACCTTCAGACACCACTGCTCCTGTAATTACTTTAACTGGCGCTTCAACTATCAACTTAAATGTTGGAGACTCATATACAGATCAAGGTGCTACTGCAACTGATAATGTAGATGGAAATTTAACTTCAAGCATAGTAACAACAGGCTCTGTGAATACTGCTGTTGCCAATACTTATACAATTAATTATAATGTAAGTGATGCTGCTGGTAATAACGCAACACAAGTTTCTAGAACTGTAATCGTTACAGCACCTAGTTCAGGTGGTTGTTCTGGAGGAATTACTTCTTTCCCTTACACTGAAGGGTATGAAAACACTTTAGGAGCTTGGACACAATCCACTTCTGATGATATTAATTGGACAGTAGATGCAAGTGGTACACCTTCTTCTGGAACTGGACCATCTAGTGCTTCTCAAGGTACATATTATGTTTATGTTGAAGCCTCAGGTAATAATACAGGCTACCCTAATAAAAGAGCAATTTTAAACTCTCCTTGTTATGATTTAACTAGCGAAACTGAAGCTACATTCGCATTCAAATATCATATGTATGGTGCCGCAGATATGGGTACAATTGCTTTAGAAGCAAGTAGTGACAATGGATCTACTTGGACAAGCATCTGGAATGAATCTGGAAATAAAGGAAATTCATGGCAAACTGCTTCAGTAAGTTTGGCAAGCTATATTGGTGGAAGTGTTCAGTTGCGATTTAATCGTGTAACGGGAGCAACTTGGAAAGCAGATATTGCTATTGATGACGTAAGTTTAACTGGTGCAACTTCTGGAGGTGGAGATACAACTGTTGTTTTAACAATGACTTTTGATAATTATCCTGAAGAAACAAGTTGGGAAATTCAAGATAGCTCAAACACGGTAGTTGCTTCTGGAGGAACTTATGCTTCCCAAGCTGATGGCTCAACTCTTAATGTAAGTGTAGATTTACCTACAGGATGTTATTCATTGGTAATGAAAGATGTTTATGGTGATGGAATATGTTGTAGTTATGGAAATGGTTCATACTCTTTAAACGATAATGGAACTACTTTAGCAAGTGGCGCTTCATTTACTAGTTCAGAAACTACTAGTTTCTGTGTTGGTGGAGCAACGGCAACTACAGTTGCAACATTTGGATTTGATAATAGCACTGTAAACAATAATGCAGAAACTAAATCCATCTTTGAAATATTCCCTAATCCTGTTGGAGATAAATTAAACATTTCTCTTCATGGGCTTGAAGCACAACAGTATCAAGTATTTAATTCACTTGGAAGAGTTGTTCTTCAAGGTAGATATTCTAGTACTGTAGATGTTTCAAGATTACCTGTTGGAATCTATATGATTCAATTAAATATTGGAGAAAAAACGAAAGTTAAACGATTTATAAAAAAATAATCTTTAATTAAGTTCTTACCATAGAAAAACCCAGGCAATTGCTTGGGTTTTTTGTTTTTAAAAAAGTAAAAAAATTATTGTATCTTTAAGAAAATTTTTTTTTAACCAAAACTTAAAAGTTACTATGAAAATGATATTACTCCTGCTTATTTTTTTAATAAGTGCTATAACCCTTTGGTTCCAATCTAAAAATCGAAGTTCCTATTTTTAATGACACTTCTTTACTTCAAAAGACTTTAATTAAATTATATGTCTTTTTTAAAACTCATATCTTAAATCTATATTAACCAATAAAATTAGTTATCATGAAAAGAATCACTTTCTTATTGATTGTAGTACTACTCTTTACTCAATTTATTTACTCACAAGCCCCAATTTCCAAAAGAATATCTATATCTAACCCAACAAAGTCACAACTGCTACAGATTAAAGAAATAGGTATCGACCTATCCTGTAGTGCAATATTTAGCGACAACAATCTAATATTGGAACTTGGAATTTCAGAAATAGAGGGCTTCACCAACAAAGGTATTCCTTATACTATTCTGGTAGAAGATCTAACAAGTTATTATAAATCAAAGTTCGAACGAGAATTACCACTTGCAAAATCTCAGTTAGAAGCAAAAAAGGCACAATCTCAATTGGCAAGTAAGTCCTTAAGTACAAAATCTACGGAGGTAGATAACTTGATTCAGTACGAAGGTTGTAGTGAGGTTAACTGGGCAGTACCCACAAACTTTAACCTAGGAACTATGGGAGGTTGTTTGACCTACAGCGAAATGTTAGCAGAACTTGATGAAATGCGGTCATTGTACCCTAACCTTATTTCGGTTAAAACAGATGCGTCTCCTGGCACACTAACCCATGGCAACTCTTTTACAAATGGTGGTGTATATGACTCATGGGCTGGACAACCCGTTTATTATGTAAGAATCTCTGATAATCCAGATACAGATGAATCTAACGAACCAGAATCTTTATATTCAGGGATGACACATTCTCGTGAGGTTAGTAGTATGATGAATTTAATATACTACATGTGGTATGTTTTAGAAAACTATGATAGCGATGCAGGGATTAAAAATTTAATAGACAACCACGAAATGTATTTCATTCCAGTAGCTAATCCAGATGGATTAATGTGGAATGAGCAAATAGCTCCAAGTGGAGGTGGTATGCAACGTAAAAATTTAGGCCCTTATAATACTGGTAATAATGCTCAAAGAGGAGTAGATTTAAATAGAAATTATAATTATTTTTGGGGATCAAACCCTATCTACGGTGGATCTTCTGGCTCGCAAAGTAGTGATATTTACAGAGGTCCAACAGCTTTTTCGGAGCCAGAAACACAAATAGTGAGAAATTTTTCGGCTACAAGAGAATTTAAAACAGCCATGAATCACCATGCTACTTCAAATTTAATTCCTCATGCTTACAATGGTTACCCAGCGGCTCCAGCTTCTGGAAGAGAAGCTGAATATAATAAATTCTGCCATGATTTAACACGGTTTAACAGGTATATATATGGAGAAGCTCCAGATATACTAACCGTTGCTAATGGTGATATGAGCGATTGGATGCTTGGAGGTATTGCAGATGTAAATGGTTCTACTGGATCTGGAAAACAAATATTAGCATTAGCGCCAGAAAATGGTTCTTGGCAAAATTCAGATGGTGAAGGTGGCTTTTGGCCAAATGCTACTAAAATTGTTGAAATTGCTCAAAGAGCTGTAAGAATGAATTTTGTAAATGCATATCACAGTGGAAAATTTGTTCAATTTCATGATTTAAACACAAGTAATATTACCACAATTAATGGAGATTTAGAGTTTGGACTAGAATATTTAGGGCAAACTTTAGGAGACATCACATTAAATGTAACGCCAGTTTCTTCAAACATTACGTCTATAACACCACCAATAACACAATCTGGATGGAGTAAGTTAGAGCAAAGAACTGTAACGGCCGCTTATACATTAAATTCTGGGATTCAACCAAATGATGAAATAGAGTTTCAAATTACTTTAAGTAATGATGATGGCTATGTTATGTACAAAGCTAATATTATTAAATATTACAATCCAACGTTACTTTTCAGTTATCTAGATACAGACTCTTTAACAACCAATTGGTCAGCATCTGGCGGATCATGGAATATAACTAATGATGCCTATTCAGGATCTACAGCTATTACAGATTCTCCTGGAGGAAGTTACAATAATAGTTTGTCAAATCAATTAACATTAAATTCTGGAATTAACCTTTCTTCTTCTTCTAATGCTATCGTTCAATTTTATGCGAAATGGGATTTAGAACGAAATTTTGATTATGTTCAGTTTCAAGGATCTACAGATGGTACTAATTGGGTAACCTTGTGTGGTAAATACACTAAACCTGGATCTAGTATATCCACTAATAGATATAGTAGTAGTAATAGTACAAATACAAACGCGGGAAAAACAACAGCAGACCAAAATAATCAGCCAACAGGAAGCTCATTATACGATGGAAACTCTTCAGGCAAATGGGTCATGGAGGAAATTGCAATAAGTGCTAGTGAGAATAACTTTTTATTAGGAGCTAATAATGCACGTTTTCGCTTTGTTTTTGATTCAGATGCTACGAATAGAGCGGATGGTTACTCTACAACATTTGATGGTTTTGTTTTTGATGATTTTAAGGTGATTTCTATACAAGTGCCCTGTACAATAGTTGAACCTACAGGAGTTGTTGCTAGCAATATAACAACAAGTGACGCATCTATAACTTGGAATAATGTGCCATCAGCAACTTATGATTTAAGGTATAAAGAAACAAGTTCTAGCACATGGGTCGATGTTAGTAACTTATCTTCAATAACTCACAATCTTACAGGACTTTCGGCTTCAACACAATATGAAGTTCAAGTAAGAAGTAAATGTAGTGGAGGTGGAAACTCTGCTTATAGTACTTCTGTTAATTTCTCAACTACAGATGTACAATTAAATTATTGTGCTTCAGCAAGTACAAATATAAATGATGAATATATAAGTAGAGTTCAATTAAATACTATTGACAATACTTCTGGAGCACAATTTTATTCTGATTTTACTGGTATTTCTACTACATTAACAAAAGGCTCTCAATACACAATAACTGTAACACCTACTTGGACAGGAACAGTTTATAATGAAGCATATTCTGTTTGGATAGATTATAACAGAGATGGAGATTTTACTGATTCAGGTGAGCAGGTGTTTAGTCAAGGAAATACTCAAGCTACTTCTGTAAGTGGTAGTTTTACAATTCCATCTAGCGCTGTTGAAAATTCAACAAGAATGAGAGTTTCTATGAAATATAACGCCCTTCCAACATCTTGCGAAACATTTCAATATGGTGAAGTTGAAGATTATACCATCGTAATTGAAGGTTCAGAGCCTGACGTGACTGCTCCTGTAATTACTTTAAATGGTAATTCAACAATTAATTTGTTCGTTGGAGACACATATGCTGAACTAGGCGCAACTGCAACTGACAACATAGATGGAAATCTAACTTCAAGTATTGTTATAGGTGGAACAGTGAACACATCTTTAGTAGGAACTTATACGGTGACTTACAATGTGAGTGATGCGGCTGGGAATGATGCTATACAAGTTAATAGAACAATTAATGTTGCAACACCGCCAGATACAACTGCTCCAGTGATTACTTTAAACGGTAATTCAACAATCAATTTAAATGTTGGTGATGCATATACAGAACAAGGTGCAACGGCAACTGATAATATTGATGGCGACATTACAGCAAATATTGTAACAGCAGGAACGGTTGACACCAATACAGCAGGAACATACTTTGTAACTTATAATGTTAGTGATGCTGCTGGAAATAATGCGACTCCAGTTATTAGAACTGTTAATGTAATTGCAGATACAACTGCTCCTATTATTACATTAATTGGCGCTTCAACAATAAACATAAACGTTGGAGATTCTTATACAGAACAAGGTGCAACGGCAACTGATAATATTGACGGCAATTTAACTTCAAGCATTGTTACGACTGGAAATGTAAATACTGCTTTAGAAGGTACATATACTGTAAACTACAACGTAAGCGATGCGGCTGGAAATAATGCAACACAAGTTAGTAGAACTGTGAATGTAATTCTTCCAGATACAACTGCTCCTGTAATTACTCTTAATGGTAATTCAGTAATTGATTTATTTGTAAGTGATACTTATACTGAACTAGGAGCAACGGCAACTGATAATATAGATGGAAATCTAACTTCAAGTATTGTTATTGGTGGAACAGTGAACACATCTTTAGTAGGAACTTATACAGTGACTTATAATGTGAGTGATGCTGCTGGGAATAATGCTATACAAGTTACTAGAACGATTAATGTTGCAACACCGCCTGATACAACTGCGCCAGTGATTACTTTAAACGGTAATTCAACAATCAATTTAAATGTTGGTGATGCATATACAGAACAAGGTGCAACGGCAACTGATAATATTGACGGCAAT
>NVWM01000007.1 GCA_002733665.1 Lutibacter sp. | reverse complement strand
TACTTGTAGTTGATGGGAAACGAAATGAACCTGTATCTGTTACGATTCCTGCGTATAAGCACGATGCAATATCTGCATCAATCTTATTTACATCATCTAACATTTCTAAAAAGTGATATACCATTTGACATGTTGAACAAATAGAGGCGTCAGAATAAATATAATCAGTAATTGAAGTATCAGGTTGTTGATGATGATCAATCATAATAAAAGTCCCCTTAAACTGTTCAACCGTTTTCTGCATATCTTCTCCTATTCTATGAAGTGCATTAAAATCCAATAAGAAAACAATTGATGCTCCTTCAAGTGCTTTTTTTGATTGCTTATTTTGCTTATCAAATAGTTTTACATCATCAGAAAAAGGCATCCATTTTAAAAAATCAGGATAGTCATTAGGTGCAACAACGGTTACATAATGATTGTTTCTTAAATAATTATATAGTGCTAACGACGAGCCTATTGCATCGCCATCAGGATTTCTATGAGGTACAATTACTATGTTTTTAGGTGTTGCAAGTAACTTTTTTATTTCTTTGATTTTCTCTGCTTTCATAAGGTTGCGAATATACAATTTAATACATCATTTTTTATATAAAAAAACTACCTTTGTTTTGAATATTTTTGCATTTCAAAATTACTCTTATGAAACGAGCATGCTAAAATTTTACTTCCAAAGAGAAATGATTAATTGAGAACTGCATGTGACCATTAAAAAACAATAAATATAAATACATGAAATACTTTTTAAGCCTTACACTCCTTTTATTTATGGTTACTGGCTGTAAAAACGCCAAGGAAGGTACTAATATCAGCAAAACAACTATCGAAAGTGATTTTACAATTGCTTTTGGCTCTTGCAACAAACAATGGAAATACAATCCGTTTTGGAAAGAAATACAGCAAAATAATCCAAATGTGTGGATTTGGGGAGGAGATATTATCTATTCAGATACTGATGATATGAAAGTGTTAGAAAAAAACTATAACGTTCAAAGAAATAATCCTGAATATACTGATTTTAGAAAGAATGTTGAAGTTATTGGAACTTGGGACGATCATGATTATGGATTAAATGATGGTGGAATTGAATACTCTAAAAAGGCAGAATCACAACAGTTATTTTTAGATTTTATAGATGTTTCTAAAGATGATGAAAGAAGAAAACAAGAAGGCGTATACGCTACAAAAGAATATAAAATTGGTAAGAATAGTGTAAAGGTTATTATTCTTGATACTCGTTATTTCAGAACTGCTTTAACTCCAGATAATGAATCAAAAAAACGTTACAAACCAAGTATAGATAAGAAAAATTCGATGTTAGGCGATACACAATGGAACTGGTTAGAAAATGAATTAAAAACTTCAAAAGCAAACTTTAATATCATCGTTAGTAGTATTCAATTTTTATCTGCAGAACATGGTTTTGAGTCTTGGGGAACAATGCCAAATGAAGTCAAAAAGTTAGAGAATTTATTAATGACAACAAATGCAAAAAACACCATCATTTTGTCTGGAGATAGACATATATCAGAATTTTCAAAAAAAGAAGTTGAAGGGTTGTCTTATCCTTTAATAGATTTTACTGCAAGTGGATTGACACATTCGTATTCTAGTTTTAGTGGCGAACCAAATAAATATCGAGTTAAAAATGTAGTCTCTGTCCTTAATTACGGTGTCTTAAAATTTAATTTCTCTGCTAATAATGTATTAATGGAAATAAGAGGGAAAGACAATGTTGTTTTAGAATCTTATAGTCAAAATTATAATTAATACAATTCTTTCGTATTCAAAAGAAAACTGTACATTTGCATCCGATTAAAAACAAGATAAAATGGCAACAAATAGAACATTTACAATGCTTAAACCTGATTCAGTAGAAAAAGGATATATAGGCGCAATATTAGAAAAAATTAATGCTGCAGGTTTCAGAATCGTAGCAATGAAAATGACTCAAATGACAACTGCAGATGCTCAGGCATTTTATGCTGTTCATAGCGAACGTCCTTTTTATGGTGAATTAGTTGAGTATATGACTCGCGGACCAGTCGTTGCAGCAATTTTAGAAAAAGACAACGCTGTTGAAGATTTTAGAGCCTTAATTGGAGCTACAAATCCTGCTGATGCTGCAGAAGGAACTATCCGTAAATTATATGCTGCATCTATGGGTGAAAATGCAGTTCACGGTTCTGATAGTGATGAAAATGCTCAAATCGAAGGATTCTTCCATTTTTCTGGAAGAGAGCAATTCTAAACTTTTAAATTGTACAATTATTATTAACCGATTCTTTTGAATCGGTTTTTTGTTTCTTACATCCTTTATTTATAACTTCGCGTCGATTCCTCCTTAACAATCATTTTTATAATCTTATGGGTTTTAAAATAAATTTTATTGACAAAAAAACTGTTGCCACTTTTAGCAAAGATTTAAAAGAAGGCGAAATTACTGCTGCTTTTCTTGAAATAGTTGACACTATAAATATCAAAGAAATAAATCATATGATTTTTGATTGTAGTAAGGCTGTAGATTATACTTCCCCCAAAGATTACATGACAAGAGTTAAAGTTGTAACACAATTTTCTACTGCTTGGAATGCCGATATAAATATGCTGTTTGTTGCAACAAACACACAAGTAAGGCAGATGGTTACAGGCTTCATGAATCATTATGATGATTTGAAATGGAAATACCACTTATTTGAAAAAATTTCTGAAGCGCATGATTTTTGTGATAAAAATGACTAATTTTATAAAATGAAAAATATCTTTATCCTTCTTTCTTTCTTTATTCTCAATGCATCTGATTGCAAATCAAAAAAAGACGCAGAAAAAAACGCAGAAAATATTCCAGAATGTATTCAAGAAAAAATAGAGGAGTTTACTTCACAAAAAGTTACTAATCCTCCTATAAAAATTTACAGTTACACTTATAACGAAGAAACTGTTTATTTTGTTACTGCAGTATGTTGTGACGTTTATAGTGAATTATATGACAATGATTGTAATCGTATTTGTGCTCCTGATGGTGGCAAAACAGGAAAAGGAGACGGTAAATGTGCTGACTTTTTTGACACCAAAACTGACGAAAAACTAATTTGGAGTGACACACGTAAATATGGTAAAGGGAGTAACTAAACCAATAAGATTTTACTTACCAATTCCTCGCCCATTTCTTGATTAATCATTGTAATAATCTTATCTTTACCGTAAGACAATTCTTCTCGCAATACTGAAGATTTTAATTTTACAACCAATGTTTTATTTTGTAGTTGTACACTTTCTGTATAAGACATCACACCATTTCCCATCAATTTTTCCCATGCTTCACGAATATCCATTTGACGCATACCTTTGGTCAAGTTATTTTGCTTAATCATAACTTTCATCAAGTCTTCAATCTTCATAGATTCGTTTTCTCGCTTTGCCATTACAATTTAAATATTTGATATGATTGGTTTGTTTTCTTCACAACTTTTTCGGTTCTATCGGCATGTGTATCACTGATAAATAACTGTCCGAAATCATCTTGATTTACCAAATCTATAATTTGAATAACTCTACTTTCGTCTAATTTATCAAAAATATCATCTAACAGTAAAATTGGTTTCACTTTTGATTGATTTTTAATAAAATCAAATTGAGCTAATTTCAATGCAATCAAAAATGATTTTTGCTGCCCTTGACTTCCATATTTTTTAACTGAAAAACCATCAATTTCAAATAGTAAATCATCCTTGTGAGCACCAACACTTGTATATTGTAACATTCTATCTTTCTCTAAAGATTGCTCCAACAAATCGGTTAACGAAGCATCACTTAACTGTGTTTTATAAGACAAGCTTACTTTTTCTTTTCCGTTAGAAATAGTTTTATACCGCTCTTCAAAGATTGGCGTAAATTCATCTAAAAAAAGTTTTCGTTTTTCATAAATTACTTTCCCATACTGTTCTAACTGCTCATCGTACACTTTTAAATTCAATGCGTCAAAAGTTCGATTAGCAGCAAAATATTTCAATAAAGAATTACGCTGTGACAAAACCTTATTATAATTAATCAATGTTTTTAAATACGAAGTGTCAGATTGTGAAATCACACTATCTATAAATTTTCTACGTCTATCGCTTCCTTCAGTAATTAAATCTCTATCTGCAGGAGAAATAATAACCAACGGCAAAAATCCAATATGATCAGAAAAACGCTCATACTCTTTATCATTTCTCTTAATTACCTTCTTTTGTCCACGCTTCAAACTACATACAATTGATTCTTTTCTATTGTCGATATCATAGTTCCCTTCAATCATAAAAAAATCTTGAGAATGACGAATATTCTGAGTTGCAACTGGATTAAAATAACTTTTACCAAAAGAAAGATAGTAAATTGCATCTAAGATATTGGTTTTTCCAATACCATTATCACCAACAAAACAATTTATTTTATCTTGAAAATCAAATGATTGCGATTCAAAATTCTTAAAATTGAGAAGTGATAATTTTTCTAAATACATTGTTTTCTATTGATTCTAAAAGGATTGATAAAATTATTGAAATTTTTGCTATAAATCGACTTTTACTTTCCAATTAAAAATCTTACTTTTGCGCCTACAAAATTAAGAGATAATGGCGACTTACAAAAAGAAAGGTAATAAAATCAAAAATAAATCAGGAGATACAATTTCTAAAGTAGAAAGAGATAGTACAACTGCTGAAGTATTTAACACTTTAGATGAAACTGCATCTCGTTCTGAGGAATGGGTAATCAAAAATCAAAAAAATATATTTATTGTTTTAGGAGTTATTGTTGCTGCAATTTTAGCATTCATGGCTTTTAATAAATTTGTAAGCGGACCAAAAGAAATTACAGCTGCAAACGAATTGGCTTTTCCAAAAAAATATTTTGAGCAAGCAAGCATAAGTGCTGTTGCAACAGATTCTTTATATACGTTAGGTCTTGAAGGCGGTGAAGGAAAATATGGTTTTATTGATATCGCAAGTGAATTTTCTGGAACTAAAGCAGGGAATTTGGCAAACTATTATGCTGGAATCTCTTATTTAAAAATGAAAAAATATCCTGAAGCAATTGAGTTTTTAGAAAAATTTTCTTCAGATGATGAAATATTAGGTGCTGTTGCAAAAGGTGCAATTGGTGATGCTTTTGCTGATTTAAACCAACCAGAAGATGCGCTAGAATATTATGAAGCAGCAGCAAGTGAGAGAGACAACTCATTCACAACACCTTTATTCTTATTCAAAGCAGCAAATACAGCATTAGATTTAGGGAAATCTGACAGAGCGCAAGCAATGTTTGAACAAATCAAAAAATCTTTTCCAAAATCAGAAGAAGCAAGAAATATTGATGTGTATATTAACAAAGCAAAATACGCAGGAGAATAGATTCTTGGACTACTAGATTACTCGTATTTTACGATAAAGGATATCAATTTATTCAAAATAATCTAACAATCCAAAAGACCAAACATCTAAAAAATGGCAACAACTAATTTATCTGCATACGATAAAACAACAATCCCAAACGCGAAGAATTTTCGGTTTGGGATTGTTGTTTCTGAATGGAATCCAGAGATTACTTCAAACCTTACAAAAGGTGCTATTGACACACTTATTGACTGTGGCGCATTAGCTAAAAATATTATTACTTGGAAAGTTCCTGGAAGCTTTGAATTGATTTATGGCTGTAAAAAAATGCTAGAAACTCAAGAAGTTTATGCAGTTATTGCTATTGGAAATGTTATCCAAGGAGAAACAAAACATTTTGATTTTGTTTGCCAAGGTGTAACCCAAGGCATCAAAGATTTAAACATCAAATACAACTCACCAACTATTTTTTGTGTATTGACAGACGATACAAAACAGCAATCTATCGACAGATCTGGTGGAAAACACGGTAATAAAGGTATTGAATGTGCTGTTGCTGCTATTAAAATGGCTGCTCTTTAGTCAATTAGATTAATTTGACTGTCATTCCTGCGAAGGCAGGAATCTCTTTTTTAACATTTATTCTTATAAACAATATTTGACCACAAACTATTATTTGCGTAACTTTGATTTTCATATTTTAATTTCTAAATATTGGCATTTTGGGAGCATTAATTCGCAGAAAAAATAAAAAGTTTGATTACAATCCTCGTTATTATAAAAATAAAAACGAAGATGGTGAGAACATAAATCCCTATAAAATTAAAGGAAAATTTGATGACTTTAGAAATACACTTGGAAAAAGTGGTGGCTTAAAATCTAGATTTAGATTGGCAGTAGATGATCTTAAAAGTGAGCAAAGTAAAACCTCAATCAAAATTATAAGTATAACAATCGCCATTTTAGTTTTAATATTTCTTTTTTTTATAGACTTTGATTTGTCAATTTTTACAACAAAAAATTAATGTCAGATATCATCCAACTTTTACCTGATCACGTAGCAAATCAAATTGCTGCTGGTGAAGTCGTTCAACGTCCAGCATCTGTAGTGAAAGAATTATTAGAAAATGCTATTGACGCCAATGCAACAACTATCAAGTTATTGGTTAAAGATGCTGGAAAAGCATTGATTCAAGTGATTGACAATGGTAAAGGAATGAGTGAAACAGATGCTCGTTTTTGTTTTGAAAGACATGCAACATCCAAAATAAAAACTGCAGAAGATTTGTTTAATCTACAAACAAAAGGTTTTCGTGGTGAAGCCCTTGCTTCTATTGCTGCTATTGCACATGTAGATTTAAAAACCAAGCAAGAACATCAAGAACTTGGCACACATATAAAAATTGAAGGAAGCTCTATCGTCTCACAAGAGTTGATTTCAACTCCAAAAGGAACATCAATTGCTGTCAAAAACTTGTTTTACAATATTCCTGCTCGTAGAAATTTCTTAAAATCTAACACTGTAGAAACGCGTCATATTATTGACGAATTTCAACGTGTTGCACTTGTGCATCCTTCAATTGACTTTTCAATGTATCACAACGAAAAAGAAGTATATAGGTTAGAAAAAAGTAATTTACGCAAACGAATTGTCGCTGTATTAGGAAAAAAAACGAACGAAAAATTAGTTCCGATTGATGAAACAACTGATGTCTTAGGATTGACGGGTTTTGTGTCAAAACCAGAATTTGCAAAGAAAAAAAGAGGCGAACAATTCTTTTTCGTTAATAATAGATTTATAAAAAGCGGCTATTTACATCATGCAGTTGTTAGTGCATTTGAAGGCTTGTTGGCAACAGGATACCATCCTTCGTATTTCTTATATCTAACTGTTCCAACCAATACAATTGATATAAATATACATCCTACAAAAACGGAGATAAAGTTTGACAACGAAAAAACATTGTATGCAATCATACGCTCAACAATCAAACATAGTTTAGGACAATATAATGTGGCTCCAATCCTTGATTTCAACAGAGATTCAACGATGGATACTCCTTATGGATTTGAGAATAAAAAAATCTATAAAGAGCCTACAGTTACCGTAGACAGAAGTTTTAATCCATTTAAAACTGAAGTTCAAAAGAACATTCAATTTCCATACAAAAGAGAGAAAACTGCAGATTGGGAAAGTTTATATACAGATATTCCAGTTCCAGAAACAAATGCAGCAAAACAATTATTTACCAACGATACTATTGTAGCCAAAACACATCAAGTTCATCGTAAGTATATTGTGAGTACCATAAAATCTGGCGTATTGTTCATTCATCAAAATTTAGCACATCAACGCATATTGTATGAAGAATATTTAGAGAATAGTACCGTTAAAGAAGCAATAAGTCAGCAATTACTGTTTCCTATAGAGATTAATTTTAGCAAAGATGACATCAAATTGATAAAAGAAATTCAGTCTGATTTAGTTAGCACTGGTTTTTTGTTTGATAAGATTAAAGGCGAAACTATTGTTGTAAAAGGAGTTCCTACAACAGTTAATGAAAGTCAAATTACAGTAATTCTTGAACAATTATTAGACGATATTAAAAACGAAATTCCTGATACAAGTTTTAGTCAATTAGATGTAATGGCTAAAAGTATGGCTAAAAGTATGGCTATAAAAACAGGAATTCAATTGAGTACTGAAGAACAAGAAGATATTTTAGGAAGATTATTTGCCTGTAAAGAGCCAAATCATTCACCTTTTGGAAAACCTACTTTTATTTCGATGGAAATTAATGAAATTGACAAAAAATTTGGATTATGATGAATAGAATTTCTGATGCAGTTAAGCATTTAATTATTATAAATATTATTTTCTTTGTAGCAACCTATGCTCTAAAATTAGGTTTTAGCGATTCATTGGCTTTATATTTTCCAAAAAATGGAAATTTCGGTTTTTGGCAATTCATTAGTCATATGTTTGTCCATGGATCACCAATGCATTTGATATTCAACATGTATGGATTATGGGCTTTTGGAACGCCTTTAGAACAGATTTGGGGGCGAAATAAGTTTTTATTTTTCTACTTTTCTGCAGGTTTAGGTGCGGGAATTATTTATAGTTTGGTTAATTATTATCAGTTTAACGGAACATATGAACAACTAATTAGTTCAGGATTATCAATTACTGATATTCAACAATTATTAGATACTGGAAGTTATAATTCTGGAATATTAGAATCAGTTAGTGAGTCAAAATTGTCAGAATTTTACGCAACATACAACACTCCTGCAGTTGGAGCATCTGGAGCCGTTTATGGTGTTTTAGTCGCATTTGCAATGTACTATCCAAATTCAAAATTAGCTTTGATATTTTTCCCAGTTCCTATTGCTGCAAAATATTTCATCCCAATAATTATTCTAGGTGATTTATTCTTTGGCGTAACTAAATATTCTGTAGGAAATATTGCACATTTTGCGCATATCGGAGGTGCTTTAATCGGTTTTATAATCGCTTGGCAATGGAAAAAGAATCAATTTAAACGCTGGAATTAGTGAGTTTTAATAACGATATAAAAATAGCATATAACAATGCGACAGTTGCTGAAAAGTTCATCTACATCAACGTTGCTATATTTTTCATGTCTCTTTTTTTTAAAAGTTTCTTTATTGATTGGTTTACTTTAAAATCAGGTATTGAAAATTTAAGTTCACAACCTTGGACACTTATTACGCATGCGTTTATCCATAATAATTTACTTCACATACTAAGCAACCTCTTCGTTTTATATTTCATTGGAAATTTATTTTTAGATTTTTTCTCTAAAAAACAATTCTTAAACCTATACTTTCTTGGTATATTATCTGGAGGTATTGCATTCTTAACCTATTATTTTATAACTAAAAACACTGGTTTCCCTCTTGGAGGAGCTTCAGCTGCTGTAACGGCTATTTTTGTTGCAATAACAGTAAAAATTCCACATTATTCTATTCGATTACGACTCATTGGAAGTATAGAATTATGGGTATTAACAGCAATATGGATTGTATTGAGTTTATTAGAGTTAAGTACTGCCAATAAGGGTTCATCAATAGCACATCTTGGAGGCGCTTTGATTGGTTTTGTTTATGCTAAGCAACTCGAAAGAGGAATGGATATTGGAAAATGGGTTGAGAGTACCATTAATTTTTTCTCTAATCTGTTTAAACAAAAGAAACATAGTCCGTTACGAACAGTTCATAAGAAACAGCATATTAAGAGAAAGCCAACACATAAAGAAGTGAACCAAAATCAACAGCAAATAAATAAAATATTAGATAAAATTGGTAAATCTGGCTATGAAAGTTTGAATAAAGAAGAAAAAGAATTTTTGTTTAAATCTGGAAATAAAAAGTAAATATGCGCAAATTATCTTGGTTTAATAAATTAGTTTTTGTGATTAATTCACTCTTTGCAACTATATTATTGCTATCTTATTTATTACCGTATATTTCGCCAAAAACCTTTCCAATAATAAGTATTTTAAGCCTTACTGTTCCTGCATTAATCTTGATAAATATTTCTTTTTCAATCTACTGGCTGATAAAACTAAAGCGTCAATTTCTTTTATCTTTATTTGTATTGGTGATTGGTTTTCAAACTATTAATTCTTTTTTCCAAGTAGCAGAAAAAAAAGTTTTATTGACAGATGATCTTAAAATAATGAGTTATAATGTTCGCCTTTTTAATATCTACAAATGGAAAAAAGAGGGTAAAGAAGAAACGCTAAAATTTGTTTCAGATTTTATCAAAGAAAAAGATCCAGATATCATTTGCTTTCAAGAATTTTTAACTAAATCTAAAGTGAATTTTGATTATAAATATAAATTTGTCAATAATAACCCAAACAAGCGAGTTTCGTATTTTGGACAAGCAATTTACTCGAAATACAAAATTATAAATTCTGGTTCATTAGATTTTAATAGTACTGCTAATAATGCAATCTTTGTAGATATTGTTAAGAATAAAGATACTATTAGAATATATAATGTGCATTTAGAATCTCAAAAAATTCAATTGGATAAAGAAAATTTTGGCGAAAAAGATTCTGAAAAACTAATACAGCGATTAAAGAAAACATTTAAACTCCAAGCAGAACAATCAGAAAAATTAGTAGCACACGAAAAAATAAGCAATTACAAAACTATAATTTGTGGAGATTTTAATAACACCGCTTTTTCATGGGCATATCGCAAATTAAAAGGAAATAAAAATGATGCCTTTGTAGAAGCCGGAAAAGGATTTGGGAAATCTTACGACTATTTTTTTCCCGCACGCATTGATTTTATTCTAACTGATAAACAGTTTGAAGTCAACAACTTCAAGACATATACCGTAAAATATTCAGACCATTTTCCAATTATGGCTCGTTTAAAAATTAATTGATACATTAGCAATAATTATAAACAATAAATTTTTAATAAAAATATTTCCCCAAAGCAATATAACATTAACTCAAATTAAAATAATTTTATATAATTTTATCAATATTTTTACGTTGAAATAACAATTAAATTTTGGGGATTTAATAATATTAAAGTATTATGACTAAAATCAACCCTTTCCATTTATTTTTTCTATTCTTTATTGTGCAAAATGTTTTCGCACAAAATACTCCTCCAACATTAATAAACGATGTCAACATAACACCTATAAACACACCTTTAACTGTTGTTGCTCCTGGAATTTTAGCAAATGACTCTGATGTTGATGGTGATGCACTATTCATAACTCAATTTACAATTAACGGAACGATTTATTTAGTTGGAGATACTGCTATCTTAACTGAAGGAACTATTACTATCAATGCAAATGGAAGTTACGTGTTTATCCCTTCGCCAACTTATGTAGGCATATTTCCTACGATTATATATGAAGTTTCTGATGGTACCGACCTTAGTACTGCTACATTAATTTTAACTATAAGCGAACCAAACGATCTTATCAATATTTCTAATCATTCAACTTGTAATCAAGGTTACACTCTTGATGGAGATTATAATGTACAGTATACTATTAGAATAACTAATAACAGTAATGCTGTAAATTACAACCCTACAAGTTTAATTTCAACTATTAATTTAACTGATAATTTACAAAATACGTTTGGAAATGGGTGTGCAACATTAATAGATCAAATGTCTATACAAACTAGTTATTCACTAGATGTATTAGGAAATCCTTATCCTCAAGATTGGGACATAAATTCTTTAAACCCCAATTTTGAAAATTTAACCTCATCTACTTTTTTTAATCCAAACGCTATAGCAACAAATATTTTATATCCAAGACAATCAATAAATATTTCTTTTTGTGTTACAGTAGATCCTTTCTGTAATGGAAGACCAAATCCCACACCTTCTGGTTCTGGAATAGATTTTGATAATACTCTAAATGTAACTTCATCTAATGGTAATCAAACAAATAACCTTTTAATTTCAGATTTTCATACAACTGAAACTTCTGTTGCTGCAGGAATTTATATTCCAAATTCTGATCCTTTAGTCAACTTTGACGGTACATACGATTTCACAAATACAATCGTAATTACTAATGAAGGTACTGCAACTGCTAATGATGTTAATTACAACATGGGATTAGGGAATTTTTTAAATAACGGAGTCGTTTTTACAAGTATCATAGTAACACAAACAGCCGGAAATCCAGTAGCAATCAATACTTCGTATGATGGTGACACAAATACAAAAATCTTAATACCAAATCAATCATTGGCAGCAGGAGAAACTATTGTCTTTGAAATTTATTATGTAGTTGGAGTAATTTCTTCTCAAAATAGAAATTTCTTTTCTCAACTTAGTTTAAGTATGACTCAAGGTGCACTTGATGGGTTTAACGAAGATACACTAAATCAAAGACGTACCTTTTCTTTTGTAACTTGGAGTGATGCACTTGGAGATCATTTAGATAGGTATTATACATTAGCGAGTGCAGCATCTGTACCAACTTCAAATGAACAGTGTAATTGTACATCTGAATTTATGCGTTTTTTATTCGACTCCACTCTCACTACTTTAAAAACTATTACAGATACTGAATCTGAACCAAACGGAATATTAGAGCATGAAGAAGTTACATTTCAATTAACAATAACCAATACTAGTACAGCAGTACAAATAGGAGATTTGCAAATACAAGACGATTTAAATAATATATGTAGTGGAAATATACTTTCTGTAAGCAATCTCAATATTGTTAGCTCTACTGCAGTAAGTAACCCTATTTTAAATCCTTCATATAATGGCACAACAGATATTAATCTTTTAAATGGTACTTCTGGTATTTTAGAACCAAATCAGAATGTAGTAATTGAATTTACTGTAATTTTCAATGAAGATTGTATTGGCATAAATACTGCAACTTTCACAGGAAGTAATCCGTTAAACAATACAATTTCTTCTGATGGAACCGTTAATGTTTCAACTTTTACAGATAGCGACAATGACGGAATTAGTAATATTGATGATATTGATGATGACAACGACACTATTCCTGACACTATAGAATATGGAGGTTTAAACCCTTTAGATGATGATGATAATGATCTTATCCCAAATTATAGAGATATTAATTTTGGTGTAGATTCTAATAATGATGGAATTGTAGATCTTTTTGATTTTGATAGAGATGGCATTCCAAACCATTTTGATTTAGATAGTGATAATGATGGAATTTTTGATATTACCGAAGCAGGAAACACTGCGTTAGATGTTGATGATAATGGTATTACTGACAATCCTGTTGGAATAAACGGCCTAGACAATACTGTAGAAAATAATGACACTTTTACTGCTGTTATTAACTATACAATCCCAAATACAGACACAACTGGAAACAACAATTACTTAGACATAGATTCAGATGGAGACGGAATTGTAGATAATATAGAAGGACAATCAACCGATAATTATATTGCTCCTAACGGAACAGTTGATACAAACGGAATTGACACATCATATCCAAACGGAATAAATCCTGTCGATACCGAAGGTGATACTATATTTGATTATATCGATACAAATTCTGATAATGATGTAAGAGATGATTATATTGAAGGTTGGGATTTTAATAATGACGGAACTCCTGAAACAATTGCTGCAAATAATGACGCAGATAATGACGGATTAGATGATGCATATGACAATAATGATTCTCAAATAAATCCAACAAACAGTCAAATACCAACAAGTTTTCCAAATGTTGACAATACAGACACATCAGAAAGAGATTGGAGAGAAATAATAGCAATTATAATACGAATTGATAATGTATCAATAATAGAAGGAGGAGATTTAATATTTACAATATCATTAACTACAATGAATGATAGTACAATTCTAGTTCCAAGTGCAACTCCTATAATTATTGACCTTTTCACTTCTGATGGAGCAAGTACAACAACTCTATATGATGTAGCAATTACACCATTTGATTACAATCAAGTACTTACAACCCAAATTATTATACCGCCATTTCAAACAACGGAAACACTATCAGTTACCACATTAGATGATATTATTTATGAATTAGATGAGTTATTAACTCTAAACGGTACAATACTATCAAACAATACTATTAATACAGAAGCAGAAGGGATCGGAACAATTTTAGACAATGAAGTTCCTCCAACAATCACAATGAATGATACTATTGAAGATGAAGGAGTCGATTTAGTACATACAATCGTAATAAGTCATCCAAGTTCAACGCCTGTAAACATATCTATTAAAACATCAGATATCATTGCAATAAGTCCAGAAGATTATTCAACTTATATAAATACGCTGATAATTGATGGCACAATAGATCCTGCTAATGCAAATACACAAGCAACATTCAGTATCACAACCAATATTGATAACCTTAACGAGCCAGACCAGGAACCCCTTGCTGTTATTGGACAAGTTACAAGTAATAATGTAGGGCTACAAGATTTAGACAAAACTGGAACCATTTTAGATTTAAATCCTGATCCAACAATTATTATCAACAATCCTACTGTTGTTGAAGGGAATACATTGGTTTTTACACTTAGTATGATTGACGGTGATACAGATTTACCTATGCAAAACTACGCTGCTATTAACTTTGATATAAATTCTAATAATATTACGGCTATTGCTCCAAATGACTATAGCAGTTTAACTACAACAGCATCAATTCCTCCCTTAACAGAATCTATTTCATTAAACGTTTCTACAATCGATGACAATCTAAATGAAGATACAGAAACAATGTCATTAATAGCAACAGTAACATCTGCAAATGTTGCAAATTCATCACCAATAATTGAAGGAATTGGAACTATAAAAGACAATGATATTCCTAATCTATTTTCACCAAATAATGATGGAATGAGTGATACGTTTGCAATATCTGGAATGCAAGACTTCCCAGAATTTATATTGATAATTTTTGATCGTTGGGGAAGTGAAGTTCACAACTACAGTAACAAAGGAAATATAAACCCAGAATGGTGGGATGGAACTTATAAAAACAAACCTGTTCCTGAAGGTGTTTATTTTTACACATTAGACTTTAATGATGCTATGACAAAACCTAAAACTAACTTTATAGAATTAATCCGATAAATAAATGACACAAAAAACCCCAATTTTTAGTGGATTAATTTTCCTGTTTAGTTTAATTATTTCTGCACAACAAACTCCACATTATACTCAATACATGTATAATATGCAGACGATAAATCCTGCGTATGTTGGTGTAAGATCAGATTTAAGTATTAATTTATTGACAAGGTCGCAATGGATTGGTGTAGAAGGATCCCCAAAAACTACTACTTTTTCTTTAAACGGTAGAGCTTTTGATGGTCTTGGTTTAGGGTTTTCTGTAATAAATGACAAAATAGGTTTAGCAGAAAACACAAATATTAATATTGACGCATCCTATACAGTAGTTGTTTCTGATCGAAACAGACTATCTCTCGGTTTAAAAGGAGGTGCATCTTTTTTTAATAATAATTTAGCAGAAGGTATTACTCCTGACAACGAAATATACACCTCTTTAAAAGGAAGTCATATGAATGTTGGTGTTGGTGCATTTTTTTACAATGAACGCTTTTACGTTGGCTTATCAATGCCTTATTTATTGAAAACACCTCAATTTAGAATAGACAATTCAGAAAATATAACAGGATTATCCGACAATATAAATATTTTTACAACTGCAGGAGTTATATTTGAAATAAATGACAAACTAAAATTCAGACCATCTACAATGATAAAATACGCTCCAAATTTACCTTTATCAATAGATTTTAATACCAATATTTTATATAACAATCGAATTGAATTAGGATTGTCATACCGTTATAATGATTCTGCAAGTGCAATGCTTGCGGTAGTTTTAAATAAAAATTTTAGAATTGGTTATGCCTATGACAAAACATTAACCGATTTAGGAACCAATCTAAGTTCACATGAAGTTATGCTAATGATAGACTTTAATTTTAAGAGTAAAGGGCGTTGGTTAGATGCTCCATCTTGTTCTTTCTATAACTTACAGAACTAATAATCGCGTTCTACTTTACAAATACGAACTTTAAATGTATCATACCATTGTTCGCGACCTAAATTTCGTGCTTCTGTATGTTCAATATTCATTTTCCACTTAGTAATAGCGTCCAAACTTTTCCAATAAGAAACAGTAATACCAATATCATTTCGTGCAGATTCTATTCCAAGAAATCCTTCTTGTTGTGATGCTAATGCTACCATTTTATCAGACATTGAATTGTATCCTTTTTCGTTTTTTGACATTATTGATGTAAAAATCACAGCATAATAAGGTGTTTTTGGAGTGTTTGCTATCATAATTCTAATATATATTTATTCTCAGGAATGCCCAAATCTTCACATAAAACAGATTCAAGAAAAGTGAAATTTGCGCCTTTAATAATCTTTTCTGAACCAATATTGTCTGGAGAAACATACGCAATTAAACTTGGGAATTTTATTTTTTTTGCATACGAAATCATACCTTGAATAATCTCTGTTCCATAACCGTTTCCCCAATATTTTTCTAAAAAACGATAACCAATTTCATCATCTTTTTTATCTTTTACAAATGCAATTGTACCTACAAATACACTATCAGACTTACGTTCAACAGCATAAATCCAAAAATCATTTGTTGGATTATCATATTTCTCAATTACATCTTTTAAATCTTTTTTATTATCATCATACGTCATGACTTTTGCTCTCACAAATCGCATCACATTCTTGTTTGATTGCATCTCATGAAAAGACTCAAAATCAGTGAATGCTAATTTTCGCACAAAAAGGCGTTCGGTTTCAAATATCATAATTTATATCGTAAATTTGCATCGATAAAAGTACAGTAATGAATTCACAAAAAAAAGTCGCTTTTTATACGTTAGGTTGCAAACTGAATTTCTCAGAAACTTCTACGATTGCTCGTAATTTTCAAAAAGATAATTTTGAACGTGTTGACTTTGAAGAAAAAGCAGACATATATGTAATAAATACTTGCTCTGTGACCGATAATGCTGACAAACGATTTAAAACGATTGTAAAATCGGCTTTAAAAAAAAATGAAGAGGCCTTTTTAATTGCTATCGGATGTTATGCTCAGTTAAAACCTGAGGAATTGGCGGCTGTTGATGGTGTTGATTTAGTACTTGGAGCAACCGAAAAATTTAAAGTTACAGACTATATCAACGACCTTTCTAAAAACGATTTAGGCGAAATTCATTCATGTGAAATAGAAGATGCAGATTTTTATGTAGGCTCCTACTCTATTGGTGACCGTACGCGTGCTTTTCTTAAGGTTCAAGATGGTTGCGACTATAAGTGTACGTATTGTACAATTCCGCTTGCAAGAGGAATTTCACGAAGTGATACTTTAGAAAACGTACTCCAAAACGCCAAAGAAATTTCTGAAAAAGGCATCAAAGAAATCGTTTTAACAGGTGTTAATGTCGGTGATTATGGTAAAGGTGAGTTTGGGAATAAAAAACATGAACATACGTTCTTTGAATTGGTAAAAGCGTTGGATAATGTCGATGGAATTCATCGTTTACGTGTTTCTTCTATAGAACCAAATTTATTGAAAAATGAAACTATAGATTTTATTGCAAATTCTAATAGTTTTGTTCCTCATTTTCATATTCCACTACAAAGTGGTAGTGACGAATTGTTAAAAAAGATGAAGCGTCGTTATTTACGAAAAACGTACGATGACAGAGTTGCAAAAATCAAAGAAGTAATGCCAAACGCTTGTATTGGTGTTGATATTATTGTTGGTTTTCCTGGAGAAACGGATGAATTATTTTTAGAAACTTATAATTATCTTAACGAGTTAGACATTTCATACTTACATGTATTTACTTATTCAGAAAGACCAAATACTGAGGCTTTTGATATGAAGGATGTTATTCCAAAAAATATACGAAGTAAGCGTAGTAAGATGTTAAGAGGTTTATCTGTAAAAAAGAGAAGAGCCTTTTATGAAAGTCAGTTAGGAAATACATTGACAGCACTGTTTGAAGGTGAAAATAAAGAAGGTTTTATCTACGGATTTACAGAAAACTACGTAAAAGTAAAAACACCATGGAATCCTGAATTGATAAATACGCTTCATACCATAAAACTTACAGAAATTGATGAAGATGGTTTGGTACGGTTTAAGTTTGACGAGATTTACAACAAGACCTTCTAGGTTTTAAAAACCTAGAAGGTCTATTACTATTTAATTAAACACATTGAGTAAAACACACATATATTGCGTTCCAGGATTATCGGCAAGTTCAAAGATATTTGAGTTTGTAAAACTTCCTAAAGAAGACTTTGAAATTCATTTGCTAGAATGGTTAATACCAGAATCTATCAACGAAACGATTGAACATTATGCAAAACGAATGTGTGAAACTATCACAGAAGAAAGCGTTGTTTTGATGGGCGTTTCTTTTGGCGGAGTTATGGTACAAGAAATGAGCAGAATTATACATCCAAAGAAAATAATTCTAATTTCAAGTATCAAAAATAAAAGCGAATTACCAAAAAGGCTTAAGCTTGCAAAATCAAGCAGAGCATATAAATTATTTCCTACTAAAAGTATTACATCCATCGAAAACTTTATGAGTACTGTTTTTGGAAAAATGGCAAAGAAACGTATTGAGCAATATAAAAAGTACCTTTCTGTACGTGATCCATTGTATCTAAAATGGTCCGTTTACAATGTTTTGCATTGGCAACAAGAAGAAACTTTACCAAATATTCTACATATTCACGGTACATCAGACCATATTTTTCCTTTTAAGCATATAAAAAACAGTATTGAGATAAAAAATGCATCTCATGTTATGGTGCTTAATAGAGCGAAGGAAATAAGTAAAATAATAGTTGAAAACATAAATAATTAGTTAAATCTATTATTTCAGTCAATAAAAACTTCAAAAGTTAGTACATTTAACTTCTATTACGAATTTTTAAAAATTAAAGTTATGAATAGACCATTAAGATTTTTGGTGATTTTGAGCATTGTGTTAATAGCAGGAGTTCTGATCAATGCAAAACAAAACACAACAATAGAAGAAACAACAGAAGCAACAGAGACGGTTATACAAAGCAAAAAAAATACAAGTGATTTGTATGAAATAAAAGCATTAAAAATTCCTGAAGGATTAAATTTTGCTGGCGAACGTGTTCCTGTTGAAAAAACTGATGTCAAAGAAAGAATTGATAGAGAGTTATTGGTCAATACGTATTGGCAATCAAATGGTTTATTGATGTTTAAAAGAGCTAATAAATATTTTCCAATCATTGAGCCAATACTCGCAGAGAATGGTATTCCAGACGATTTTAAATACCTTGCAGTTATTGAAAGCGGATTGCAAAATGTTAAATCTCCTGCAGGAGCAAGCGGATTTTGGCAAATCATGAAAGCAACAGCGAGAGAAAACAAATTAGAGGTAAATAGTAATGTTGATGAACGTTATCATCTTGAAAAAGCAACAAAAGTTGCATGTGATTATTTAAAAAAATCAAAAGAACGCTTAGGATCTTGGACACTTGCAGCGGCTGCATATAACGCAGGAAATTATGGAATTTCAAAACGTTTAAAAACTCAAAAAGTTGGAACTTATTATGATTTGCTTTTAGGTCAAGAAACAGGAAGGTATGTATTTAGAATTGTGGCTCTCAAAGAGATTATGTCTAATCCAGAAAATTATGGTTTTTCTTTTGACCAAGAAGATTTATATAATTTAGAATACACTACAACTGTTGAAGTTGACTCTGTCATTACTAATATTGCTGCCTTTGCACAAAAATTTGGCACAAACTATAAGAATCTAAAAATTCACAATCCTTGGTTGAGAGAGAACAAATTAAATAATGCTTCAGGCAAAAAATATCAAATCAAATTACCTCAATAAATGAAGCCTAAAATGACATTATCTACTCTATTAATTTTAATTATTATTGGTCTTGCAGCAGGAATGTTAAGTGGTTTGGTTGGTGTTGGTGGAGGAATTATAATGGTTCCTTTATTTGTTATTTTCCTTGGTCTAACTCAGCACAACGCACAAGGAATGAGCCTTGCTGTTATGCTTCCGCCAGTTACATTTTTGGCTGTTTACAACTATCATAAAGCAGGTCAAGTTGATTGGAAAATGGCGTTAATTGTTTCGGCTGTTTTTATAGTTGGAGGTTATATTGGCTCGAAATTCGCTTTAAAAATAGATCAACTTGTACTTAAAAAAATATTTGGTGTGATGCTATTAATTGTTGCTGTTAAATTGATGTTCTTCAGTAAATAATACTATAAACTTCTTTTAACTTCTTCGAATTCTTCTATAATTTCTTTGACTATTTCAGCCGCAGGTTTTATCTCATGAATCAATCCAGCAATTTGACCAATTTCAAGTTCGCCGTCTTCCATATCACCTTCAAACATACCTTTCTTTGCTCTTGCTCTTCCTAACAATTCTTTGATTTCTTCAACCGTTGGATTTTGAGTGTACAACTCTTTTACTTCGTTATAAAACTTATTTTTTATCAAACGTACAGGCGCCAATTCTTTTAAGGTCAATTCGGTTTCACCGTCTTGAGTGTCCACAACTTTTTGTTTAAAATTTTCGTGTGCCGATGATTCAAAACTCGTCACAAATCTACTACCAATTTGAACAGCATCTGCACCTAAAACCATGGCTGCAAGCATCCCTCTTCCTGTTGCAATTCCTCCAGCAGCAATCAATGGAATGGCAATTTTCTCCTTTACCATTGGTATCAATGTAAATGTTGTAGTCTCTTCTCTTCCGTTGTGTCCTCCTGCTTCAAAACCTTCAGCAACCACTGCATCAACACCTGCATCTTGTGCTTTTAAAGCGAACTTAACGCTACTTACAACATGCACAACTGTAATGCCTTTTTCTTTTAAAAACGATGTCCAAGTCTTTGGATTTCCTGCGGATGTAAATACAATTTCAACACCTTCTTCAACAATAATATCGATGATTTCTTTTATCTGTGGATACAACATCGGAACATTCACTGCAAATGGTTTATCTGTTGCCTTCTTACATTTCTGAATGTGTTCACGAAGTACTTCCGGATACATACTTCCTGCTCCAATTATTCCAAGACCTCCAGAGTTACTCACTGCTGAAGCCAATTTATAACCACTATTCCAAATCATTCCTGCTTGAATAAGTGGATACTGAATATTAAATAATTCTGTAATTCTATTTTTCATTTAATATGAATTCTATTTGATACGCAATTTATAAATTATTTCGGATAATAATATAAAACTGGCTGTCATTCCGAACGAAGTATGAGGAGGAATCTCATAACGAGAGATTTCTCGTCACTCGTTCCTCTTTCTGTCGAAATGACATCTAATTCAACTAATTTTTTAATCTACGAAATAACTCCTGAACCTACTAATTCTTCTCCAAGATACCAAGCCACAAATTGACCTTCAGTAATTGCAGATTGTTTGTTTTCAAAATCCACATACAACCCTTTTTCAAATTTGTAAATAGTAGCATTTTCATGTTTTTGACGGTAACGAATCTGTGCTTGAACTTCCATTGACTCACCATCTTTAAGTGCCAAATCTGTGCGAATCCAATGCAATTCTTCATTGGTTACAAACAATACATTTCTATACAATCCTTTGTGATTTTTTCCTTCACCTGTATAAATTACATTCTCTACAACATCCGTTTCAATAACATATAACGCTTCTTTTGTTCCTCCAACATTTAAGCCTTTTCGCTGACCTTTCGTGAAATAGTGAGCGCCTTGATGTTTTCCAACAACTTTTCCACTCTCTAAATTATATTTATACTTAGTTGATAAATATTCTAGTTCTGCTTCTTTATTAACAAATCTTGGAATTGATCTATTATAGATTTCAGAATCTGCAGGAACTTGAACTATTACCCCTTCTTTTGGTTGTAATTTTTGCTGTAAGAATTCTGGCAAGCGAACTTTACCTATAAAACATAAACCTTGTGAATCTTTTTTATCTGCTGTAATTAAATCTTGTTCTGCAGCAATTTTACGAACTTCTGGTTTAGTTAATTCGCCAATAGGAAACAACGAAGTTGCTAATTGTTCTTGCGATAACTGACATAAAAAGTACGATTGATCTTTATTGCCATCAACTCCTGAAAGTAATTGATATACTTTCCCTCCTTCTTTTCCTGCACCGAGCGAAGTCGAAGTGTCTAATTCACCTTTTCTACAATAATGACCTGTTGCAACAAAATCTGCTCCTAAATCAAGGGCGATTTTTAAGAATACATCAAACTTGATTTCCCTGTTACACAATACATCAGGATTTGGAGTGCGACCCATTTCATATTCTCTGAACATATAATCAACAATCTTGTCTTTATATTGCTCGCTTAAATCAACAACTTGAAAGGGAATTCCCAATTTCTCAGCAACCAACATAGCATCATTACTATCTTCAAGCCAAGGACATTCGTTAGAAATAGTTACCGAATCATCATGCCAGTTTTTCATAAACAAGCCAATGACTTCATAGCCTTGTTGCTGCAATAAATATGCTGCTACACTGCTATCTACACCTCCAGAAAGACCAACGATTACACGTTTCATGAGTTCTAAAAAATTTAAGACTGCAAAGATAGTAATAAGTTTTAGTTTAGGAAAGTATTGATTACACCTCAAACCTTATTGCTTTAAAAAAATATTTTCAATATTATAATTATCTTTACAAAAAATATGTAATCATCTAAATGAAACAAATCAGAGAATATCTTGAAAAAACAATTGAAATTGATGAAAACGATTGGAATCTATTTTCTTCTAAACTTAAAAAAAGAGAGTTTTCTAAAAAAAGTAATCTTCTAATTGATGGGCAAACTGAAAATTATTTGTCTTTTATTGAAAAAGGAATTGTTCGTTTATTATTTCCCAAAGAAGACTTAGAGAAAGAGATTACTTTTGGTTTTTGTTTTAAGGATGAATTTGTTAGTGCATATGATTCTTTTTTAACCCAAACACCTTCTACATATAGACTGGAAGCCTTAATTGATACAATTGTTTGGAGTATTACCTATAATGATTTACAAGAGGTGTATCAACAAACTCAAATAGGTAATATGATTGGGCGTTTTTCTTCTGAAAGACTGTTTTTAATAAAATCTAAAAGAGAACAATCATTATTAAATGAATCTGCTGAACAACGTTATTTAAATTTATTTACTGAACGACCAAATCTAATAAGAGAAATTCCTCTTAAATATATTGCATCATACATTGGTGTAACTCCACAAGCTTTAAGTAGGATTCGCAAACGAATTTCTTAACCTAAGTTCATTTTATTTTCACTCAATACATATGTTCTTTGCACTTTAAAACAAAGAGTATGGAAATTTTAATATTAATTTTACTATTGTGGTACGTTGGACTATTCTTTCAAACGTTTTTTCTACATAGATACGCAGCACATCAAGCATTTACAATGTCTAAATTTGGTGAGAAAGTTTGCTTTTTTTTAACATGGCTTTTCCAAGGTTCAAATTATTTGAGTGCTTATGGCTATGGAGTAATGCATAGAATGCACCATGCATATGCAGATACAGAAAAAGATCCTCATTCACCAAAATATGATAATTCAATATTTTCTATGATGTTGAGAACAAAAAAAACATATCAAGATATTAATAAAAAGCGTATTGAAATACCTGAAAAATTTACCAAAAATGTACCACAATGGGAACGTTTTGATAAATTTGCTAGTTCAAATATATCTAGACTTTCATGGGCGCTATTCTACACTATTTTCTTTGTAATATTTGCAAACGAATGGTGGCAATGGTTACTTTTACCTTTAGCCTTTTTTATGGCACCAATTCATGGAGTAATTATTAATTGGTTTGCTCATATTTATGGTTATGTAAATTTTAAAGTGAAAGACACTTCTAAAAATCTTTTACCTTTTGATTTTTTAATGATGGGTGAAGGATATCATAATAATCATCATATGCATAGTGGAAGAGCTAATTTTGGTGGAGTAAGATGGCATGAAATTGATATTACTTATTACATTATGTTGGTTTTAGATAAATTAAAAGTTATTCGTATTAAAACTTAATTTGGCTACTCCTTTTCTTTCCAAACCTTTATTTCTTTAGTTTCAGATAATTTACCATCCTCAAAGAACTCCCAAGGACCAACTTTTAAATCTTCTTCATAGCGCCCTTTTTGTTTTAGATTTCCGTTATCTTCATAAAAAGCAGCATCACCATGAAGTTCACCATTTACGTAGTTCACATCTTCTATAAGTATACTTTTTGGACTGTATTTTTTACTATTTCCGTGCAATTTACCATTCTTAAAATGTGCAAACTTAGTTAACTTACCATCTTCATAAAAAACCTTAAACTCTCCATTTAAAACATCATTTATATAGTTTTCTTCAATAAGTATACCCTTACCATCTTTATGATAATATACCCATTTTCCGACACGCAACTTACCATTCATCTTCCCTTCACTTTCAGGCAGACCTTTTAAAGTAAAATGTTGTACTAAAGCTTGGCCACTATTTACTTCAAATGTTTTTAATACCATCGGAAATTCTGATGATACAGGAGAATAATACTTAAAAACACCAACTTCTTTTCCGTTTTCAAACTGACCTTGATAACGAATCTTCTTATTCTCATAAAACTTTTTCCAAACACCAATGCGTTCTCCCTTTGCATTTATTTGGTTTATTTTTTCTTGAGCAAATAAACTCCCAAATAAAAAGATGTAACTTAAAATACCTAATGCAACTTTATTCATATTATCATTCGTTTTACAATCCTAAAACAACAATCATTCCGCTTTTATTGTATCCAACCAATTTTTTAATTGTTCTATTTGTATTATTGATAGTTTAGCATCTACATGCATAATCAAATAACTCTCTAAAGGCATTTCCCCTTCTTCCGTTTCTTCTATTATTTCTTTAATCTTATGATTTTTTCTTTTCTGAGTGTAAGTATTCCATTCTGAGAAATTTAACTCATCTTTCGCTTCATCAATATGCTGTCTTACCCAAAAAGAAACAGGTGCGACTCTGTCATACCAAGGATAATTAGTGTTGTTAGAATGACAGTCATAACAAGACGTTTTCAACAACGTTTCAATTTCTTTTGATGGATTAGTTGCTGCTATAAAGTCATTGTTCGAAGTGATTTCTGATTGATTTAATTCAACTGGAATAAATTGGATTCCTATAAATATAATTAGCAGGAAAAGTAAAATTTTTCGTTTCATGTGTTTATTTTTATTGTTTTTTAATGATCACATGCTGTTCGCAATAAATCGTCCATTTAAATGATAAAATTTTGAACATGCTCATTTCTTCATTTAAATATTAAGGCATAAAAATACATAATTTTAGTATTTTTGACTGATGTTAAATCAAGAATTAATAAAATTGTTGGAAACCAAAATAAGTTCGTATCGAGATGTTCGAGAACGTTACGCGAAACACATACTATCAAATAAAGATTTATTCTTGCCTTTACTCAAAATAGCATTTGAGGTTAACAATAAAACTTCAATCAGAGCGTGTTGGGTGTTGGAATTTGTATTGAGAGAAAAATTAGAATGGATCTTTCCACATTTAAATTATTTCGTAGAAAATATTTCGAAAATACACTTTGATAGTTCTACAAGACCAATTGCTAAAATTTGTGAATTCCTTGCCAAAGATTATACTTCAAAAAAGGAAACTAAAATAAAAAAACATCTAACAAAAAAACATATCGACACAATTATTGAAACAGGATTTGATTGGCTCATTTCTGATCAAAAAGTGGCTGTTAAAGTATATACAATGGAGAGTTTGTTCTTGTTTGGCAAAGAAAAAAATTGGGTTCATGACGAATTAAAATTAATCATCCAACAAGAAATAATGAACGGAAGTCCTGCATATAAAGCACGAGGGAAAAGGATCTTGAAACGACTGAAGTAATTCTTAGATTGCATAGAATTCTTTCATCTCGACTCCGCTCGATGTGACATGACAATTTATTAAAAAAGAAATGCTGTCTGTTCAAGCGGAGTCGAGAACTCTTATAATATTTAGTAGTTTAATCCATAACGAAATAGTATTTTTGTAGTATTATAACAATACACTATGACACTAAATTCGCTTAACGCAATTTCTCCTATTGACGGACGTTACAGAGGTAAAGTAGAAAATTTTGCTCCTTACTTTTCTGAAAAAGCATTGATACAATATCGCGTAAAAGTAGAAATTGAATATTTTATTGCACTATGCGAAATTCCATTGCCTCAATTGGCAGATTTTGATAAAAATTTATATCCATCTTTGCGCAAAATTTATACTGATTTTACAGATACTGATGCACAAAAAATAAAGGATATTGAAAAAGTAACCAATCACGATGTAAAAGCTGTTGAGTACTTTATTAAAGAAAAGTTTGAAACACTAAATCTTGATGCTTCAAAAGAGTTTATTCACTTCGGATTGACATCGCAAGATATTAATAACACTGCAGTACCATTGTCATTAAAGGATGCCTTGAATGATGTGTATTATCCGCAATTAGAAGAATTAGTTAACAAATTGGCTGACCTTTCTGATGAATGGAAAGACGTGTCTATGCTTGCAAGAACACATGGTCAACCTGCATCTCCTACTCGACTTGGTAAAGAACTTTATGTTTTTGTAGAGCGTATTAATCAGCAATTAAAGATGTTGAAAATGATTCCTCATGCAGCAAAATTTGGTGGAGCAACAGGAAATTTTAATGCGCACAAAGTTGCATACCCAAACAATGATTGGAAAGCTTTTGGAACATATTTTGTTCAAAACACTTTAGAGTTACACCATTCGTTTCCAACGACACAAATTGAACATTATGATCATCTGGCTGGAATTTTTGACGGATTAAAGCGTATCAATACTATTTTAATCGATTTAGATAGAGATATTTGGACATATGTTTCTACAGATTATTTTAAGCAAAAAATTAAAAAAGGGGAAATCGGTTCGTCTGCCATGCCTCATAAAGTAAATCCGATAGATTTTGAAAACTCGGAAGGAAATCTCGGAATTGCAAATGCTTTATTTGAGCATCTATCAGCAAAATTACCTATTTCAAGATTACAAAGAGATTTGACAGATTCTACAGTATTAAGAAATATTGGTGTGCCATTGGCGCATACTGCAATTGCATTTTCATCAACTTTAAAAGGGTTGAATAAATTACTTATCAACAAAGAAAAATTTGCTGAAGATCTTGAAAATAATTGGGCAGTTGTTGCAGAAGCAATCCAAACAATATTAAGAAGAGAAGCGTATCCAAATCCCTACGAGGCATTGAAAGGATTGACCAGAACTAATGAAAAAATCAATCAAAAATCTATAGCAGATTTTATTGAAACTTTAGAAGTAAGTGACAATATAAAAACGGAATTAAAAGCAATAACACCAGGAAATTATACAGGGATTTAATGAAAAAAATCATACTTTTTATTTCAATTATATTAGTGATTTCTTCCTGTGCGGAAAGAGAAAAGGTAGATATTGAAAGTTTTAAAATTGGTAAATTTGAAATTCCAGCAGAAAAGAAAATCCAAAGAACGGTTATCATAAGAACAGGTTCATTACAAATTGAAACTTATGGTAATCGTACTGATACTTTGGCTATACATTGGAAAAATAGTTTCAATTACACATTGAAAATGCTACATCCAAAAACAGACTTGGACAATCAGCTAATTAATGTTAAAATCACAGGGATTAAGGTAAATTCATATACCTTTGAAGCTGTTATTGGACATTCAAATTATGTGCAAAAAGGAACTGTATATAAGTTGTTAGCAGAATAGAAAAACTTGAATAAAACTTTTTTACATAAAATAATTTCTATTTGGACAGTTGTTTTACTACTGTGTCCAATTGGTGTTCAGTTTTTTCATTCACTAGAAAATCATGAACATTTTGTTTGTAGTTCTGAAGAAACAACGCATCTTCATTCACAACAAATTGATTGTAGTTTTTGCCATGTACTATTAGAAACGACAACTGTTTTTAACAACAATCATTTTACATTACACAAAACAACTATAACTGATAATGCTCCTGTATTTTTTGAAAAAGAGAATATAGAAATTCATCTTCTTTACAAATCTTCACGAGGACCCCCAATATTTATTGCTTAAACGACTAATAAACAGTTATTAACAATAAATACTTACACAATGAATAAAATACTATTCGTCCTATTTTTTTTAGGATTTAGCATATTTGGTCATGCTCAAAATAGCATTACCGGAAAAATACAAAATATAGAAAATGAACCTTTATATGGAGTTGAAGTTTACGCTCCAGATTTACACATTGGTACTACAACTGATGAAAATGGAGTCTATGAATTAAATAATTTACCAAATGGTGAGATTAGAATCGTTATTACATATATAGGGTTTAAAGAAGTACATAAAACAATAAATTTAACCAACAATCAGTTAAACTTTGATGTTGTTTTAGAAGAAGCTATTTTTACTATTGACGAAATTCTTATTTCAACACCATTTAATAAATTACAATCTGACAATGTGATGAAGGTAGAATTTGCAAAAGTAAAATCTTTAAAACAAAAAGGAGTTGCTACTTTAATTGAAGGGTTAGAAACGTTCGCAGGAGTTTCTCAAATCTCTACAGGAACATCTATTGGAAAACCTGTTATCAGAGGCTTAAGCGGCAATCGAGTTTTAGTGTACGCTCAAGGTGTGCGCCTTGAAAATCAACAGTTTGGAGACGAACATGGTCTTGGAATAAATGAAGCAGGAATTGAAAGTGTAGAGATAATAAAAGGTCCTGCATCGTTATTGTATGGTTCAGATGCTTTAGGAGGAGTTATCTACTTTAATCCAGAGAAATTTGCTTATGATGATACTTTTGAAGGTGATTTTGGACAACAATATTTTTCTAACACAAGAGGTACAAATACAACAATCGGTTTTAAAAAATCGTTTGAACAATGGAAATTTTTAGTTCGCGGAGCGTATAACGAACATTTAGATTATGAAACTCCTGAAATTGAACGAGTAACAAATACTAGATATAATGAAATAAACTTTAATAGTGGTTTAAGATTTAATAACAAATTGATTTCAAGTGAATTAAGATATAATTACAATAAATCAAATCTTGGTTTGACCGAAGGCATTGAAGAGCAATCTACATCGAAGAGATTGGAAGAGCCTTATCAAGAAATTGACAATCATATCTTAAGTTTACACAATCACGTTTTTTTGGAAAATTCTACTTTAGATATTGATTTTGGTTATATTTTTAATGATAGAAATGAGTTTGAACACCATGAAGATGGCAATGAAGAAGAAGGACCTGCATTGAGAATGAAACTCAAAACCTACAATTATGATGTAAAATATAATTTTCCGAAATTTAAAAACACAGAAATAATATTGGGTACTCAAGGAATGCATCAAACAAATAAAAATCTGGGTGAAGAAATTTTAATTCCTGATGCAAGAATTGATGATTTAGGTCTTTTTGCTACATCAGTAATCGATTTTGAGAAAAGTTCTCTTCAAGGTGGAATACGTTATGACACAAGAAAAATAGAGACATCTTATCATGAAGTTTCACATGAAAATGAAGTACATATATTTGAAAGTATCGATAAAAATTTTAGCAATTTTACAGCATCACTTGGCTATAAATTTGACTTCAATGAAAATATCACTACAAGAGTAAACCTAGCAACAGGTTTTAGATCTCCTAATCTAGCCGAATTAACTTCAAACGGTGTACATCATGGTACAAATAGATTTGAAATAGGTAATAATAATCTAAATAATGAACAGAATTTACAGGTTGATATTGCAGTGGAATATAAAAATGAACACTTAGAATTGTTTGTAAACGGATTTTATAATAAGTTGAATGATTATATATATTTAACACCAACTGGTGAAATTGAAGATGGTGCAGAAGTGTATAATTATACTCAAGAAAATGCAAAATTATATGGTGGAGAAATTGGATTTCACTTACATCCACATCCTATCGATTGGTTGCATTTAGAAACTACTTTTGAAACTGTAATTGGAAAACAAGACAATGGAGATTTTCTTCCGTTGATTCCAGCAAACAAATTAAGTGCAACTTTAAAAACTGAGTTTAACTTAAAAAAATGGTTGACAAATGGATATTCTGCGTTTACTGTTTCAAATACATTTAGTCAAAAAATTGTAAGTGATTTTGAAACAACTTCAGATGGTTACACTGTTGCAAACTTTGGATTAGGTGGAGATCTAAAAATAAATAATTTCAAATTTGAATTATCACTAAATGCAAACAATCTTTTTGACAAGTCATATATTCCACATTTATCGCGTTTAAAAAACGATAATATCAATGCAATTGGAAGAAATATTGTTGTTGGAATAAATTTCAATTTATAATCAGATTCTGTTTACAATTTCATCAGCAATAGCAAGACAAGAAGTTGCGGCTGGAGATGGTGCATTTAATACATGAATGTTACCATCTCTATCCTCAATTTTAAAATCATCAACTAAATTACCGTTACTATCCAATGCTTGCGCCCTAACTCCTGAACGAGCAAAAACAACATCATTCATTGTAATTGAAGGCATCATTTTATGTAATTCTTTAACAAATAATCGTTTAGAAAAAGCGCGCTTATACTCTTCTATTCCTTTGCGCCAATGTCTTGCAAACAACTTCCAAGTTCCATTATATGTTAATGCTTCAAAGGAATCTCTAAAACTAAAACTTGTTGTTTTATAACCTTCTCTTTTAAACGAAAAAACAGCGTTTGGTCCACACTCAACACTACCATCAATCATTGGTGTGAAATGAACGCCCAAAAATGGAAATTTAGGATCTGGAACAGGATATACTAAGTTTTTAATTTTATGTTTTGCTGCATCAGTAAGTCGGTAATAATCCCCTCTGAAACCAACAATTTTCATGTCAGTTTTTACAGAATCTTTCTTTGCCATTCTATCGGAATACAATCCAGCACAGAAAATAATTTTATGAGCATAAAAGTCTCCTTTTGAAGTTTTTAATTTCTGATGTTCAATTTTTTGGACTTCACAAGAAGTAATTAATTTACTTTTCTGATTGATATTAATAATTAATTCAACAAATTTTTGTGATACACTTACATAATCTATGATTCCTGCTGTAGGTACCCAAATCGCCTTTAAACCTACAATGTATGGTTCTTTTTCTTTGATTTCATCAGGAGATAAAAAACGAATATTTGGTGTTTTGTTTTGTAAACCTTTTTTATATATCGACTCTAAAACTTCAACTTCTGACGCTGTTGTTGCAACAATTATCTTTCCGCAAGTTTGGTGCTTAATTTTATTTTCTTTTGCAAAAGCAACCAATTGCTCACGACCATTCTTACAGTTTCGCGCTTTATAAGAATTGGGTGTATAATAAATTCCTGAATGAATAACTCCTGAATTTCTTCCAGTTTGATGTTTCCCTATTTTTGATTCTTTTTCAAGAATTCCAATAGTCTTTTTCGGAAATTTTAACTGCAATTTATAAGCTGTTGCAAGACCTACTATTCCACCTCCAACAACTATAAAATCAAATTTATTTGACATATTTTGTTTGCTTCATAAAAGAGATAACAACCAATCCTAAGAAAAAGAAAATCGCTAAAACTAACACTGATGTTCGCATAGATTTTGTAATAGACATTGCCAATCCAAAGGAAAGGGTTCCTAAGACAATTGCCAACTTTTCAGTAACATCGTAGAAACTAAAATAGGTTACATTGTCATAAGTTTCTTCAGGTATTAATTTTGAATATGTAGAGCGCGCCAAAGTTTGTGTCGCACCTAAAACTAAGCCTAACAAGCCGCCAAGTGCATAAAAATAGGTGTCTACATTTGGGCTTTCTCCTGGAAGCATGTATGCAGAAAAACAAACTACAATCCAAATCACAATTGTTATTTTTAGTGTCTTTATATTACCTATTTTTTTAGAAATTCGAGAAAACAATGTTGCGCCAACAATTGCAACCAATTGAATTAGTAATATTGTTATTATTAAATTCATTGTTGGTAAACCTAATTCGTCAGCTCCAAACTTAGCAGCCAAAATAATAATGGTTTGGATTCCTGCACTTATCAAAAAGAATGACCAAAGGAATATGTATATCGTTGGATGTTGTTTTATTTCTTTAAATACTTTTTTTAATTCTCTAAATCCTTTGAAAATAAAATCTTTTTCAGGCTTGCGTTTAAAAGAATTACTTGGCAAATGATAAAATGTATATTGTGCAAAGCCAATCCACCAAATACCAACCAACACAAAAGCATATTGAAACACCTTAACTGGCGGCGCCTCTCCTTCTGCTAAAGCATGATCTATAAAACCATACCAATTAGGAAACATAATCATAGTCAATATAAAAACGAGTAAAATAACGGAACCTATATAACCGTGAATAAATCCTTTTGCACTGATACTATCGTGCTCATCTGGATGTGCTATTTCTGTTAAATATGCATTGTAAAAAACCAAACTTCCCCAAAATCCGATACTTGCCAATACAGAAAATGTAAGTCCAACCCATAATTTATCTATACTATCAAAAAAATAGAGTGACATCACAGAAAACGATCCTAAGAAACAGAAAAACTGCATAAACCGTTTTTTGTTTCCCATATAATCTGCAATACTTGAAAGTATAGGCGAAATAAAAGCAACTATTAAAAAAGAAAATGAAAGTGAATAAGTATACAATACTGTATTGTTCCAATCAGTACCTAAGAAAGTTACTGTTGCGTCTTTCCCTCCTGTTATCATCCCATAAAATAGTGGAAATACTGCTGTAGTTATTACTAATGGATATACTGAATTTGCCCAATCATAAAATGCCCAAGCACCAATTACTTTTTTATTCCCTTTTTTTAACATATCTAAAAAATTAAAGCCGTTCAAATATAATTAAATGAACGGCTCAATATACAAAATATAATTTCTTATTGTTTTGCTTTTTATTGCTATTGTTTCTCCTGAATAGCTGCTTGTTCGTTAAACTTTTTAGCATATGCCATAGCAGTAGGAATATAGTCATTAAGTACTTTTATTCTTGATTGATTTGAAGGATGTGTACTTAAAAATTCTGGTGGTGATTGAGACGAACCTGCTCTTTGACTCATTCTAATCCATACGTTTACAGCCTCTTTTGGTTGATAACCAGCCATAATCATAAATACCATTCCTAATTTATCAGCTTCGGTTTCATGTGTTCTACTAAATTTTAACATTCCTAGTGTTGAGCCAATACCAAAAGCCTGATTCCATATTTGCTGTGTTTTAGGATCTTTATTCATTGTTCCTAATGCAACGGCTAAACCTCCAGCTTGCTGCAACATTCCCTGCGACATTCTTTCTTGACCGTGTTTAGCAAATGCATGTGCAACTTCATGTCCCATAATTCCTGCAATCCCATCAGTATTTGCTGCTATTGATAAAATACCTGTATAAAAGACTACTTTTCCTCCAGGCATACACCAAGCATTTACTGTTTTATCTTCTATTAAATTAAATTCCCAACGATAATTATTTGCTTCAGACACCATACCATTTGCGCGCATAAATCTATCAACAGCTCTTGAAATTTTCATTCCTACTTCTTGTACTTCACGTGTTTTTGCAATATCAGACGATAATTTATTTTCTTCTAAAAAACCTTTATATTGTGCAAAACTTGCAGGTAATATTTGAGCATCACTAACTAAGTTTATCCGCTTTCTTCCTGTAATTGGCACTGTACTACAGCTTACCATAAACAAGAATACTATTAATAAAGAAATTATTTTTTTCAAATGTTTAAATTTTATTATAAATGGTAACATTTGCTGTTCGCTTTTAATCATACTCTTATAAGTGGAAATTTTATATGCTCGTTTCATAATTATATTATTTAGGTATAGTTTTTAAAATTACAAAAAATATAGCTGTTATCGCAAAAATTTAATGTAAGTTCTTTAAAAATGGCACGTCAAAATAGAAAAATGTAACTTTAAATTTAAAAATAAATAGTATTATGAGAGGATTTATCTTGATTTTGATAACGCTTATATTGACAAGTTGTACAATAAATGCTCAAGAAAAAAATAAAAAGCAGAAAAAAACTGAAAAACAATCAAAAGTAAAAAACATGAAAAAAACTGATGCAGAGTGGAAAGAAGAATTAACTTCAGATGAGTATTATGTATTACGTCAAAAAGGTACTGATAGAGCAGGAAATGGTGGTTATACAAAACATTTTGAAAAAGGGACTTATAAGTGTGCAGCCTGCGGAACACAATTATTTGAATCAAATACAAAATATGAAAGTCATTGTGGTTGGCCTTCTTTTGATGACGCTATTGATGGAACAGTTAAATTTACACGTGATACAAGTGCAGGAATGATAAGAACTGAAATTACTTGCAAGGCTTGCGATGGTCATTTAGGTCATATTTTTAATGATGGTCCTAGAGAAACTACTGGGAAACGATATTGTGTAAATACAACTTCTATAAAATTTGTAAAATCTGAGGAAAAGAAAAAAAGTGAAGAATAATTATCTTAAAAATATCAAACAACAATTTGAGTATTATAAGTTTCTTGGAGATAAAACTTTTGAGCAATTATCTGATGTTGATATTCATTGGCAATACAATGAAGAGTCTAATAGCATCGCTATTATAGTAAAACATATTGTTGGAAATATGCTTTCTCGTTGGACAAATTTTTTAACTTCGGATGGCGAAAAAGAATGGAGACATAGAGATACAGAGTTTGAAAATCCTGTAAAAACAAAAGCAGAAATGTTTGATTCATGGGAAAAAGGGTGGACATGTTTATTTGAAGCTTTAAACGATATTGATGAGAATGATTTAGAAAGAGTTATTTATATCAGAAATCAAGGTCATACGGTTTTAGAGGCAATCAATCGGCAAATGAGCCATTATCCATATCATATTGGTCAGATAGTGTATGTTGCCAAGATGATTAAAAACAAAGAATGGAAAACGCTTTCTGTTGCTCGTAATAAATCATCGGAATACAATAAAGATAAGTTTAATAAAGAAAAAACACGAAAGCATTTTACCGAAAATTTGTAAAACAAAAAAAAGCCTAAATCGTAATATGATTTAGGCTTTTTTTATATTTCTAACAAGTTTTAACATTCACATAAGAGAAGTGTTGATTTTAATTCTTACTTTCGCACCTTGATTTTCAATAACTTAAAATAATCCTGTTCGGCTTAATTAATAAATGATATTTAAAAACACCTTCAAATTTAAGTCAATTCTTTTCGCAATAATTGTACTACTAACTACAACATATACTCAAGCGCAAGAATTTTCTTCTCATAAAAAAACACAAAACAAAATTCTTCAAGAAGATATTGACAATGATGGAGATCTTGATAAGATTGAACTTCAACTTAACGAAACTAAAACTCAAGTTGCTCTTAGTCTACATTTGAACAATGGAAATGATACATATGAGAAACCAAAACAAATTGGTTATATCAATGATATTTCTGTAGATGTTGACTATCAAATATTCAAGGACAAGCATAAGAGAACTTTAATTCTTTTTGGCAAAAAGCATAATGGCAACGAAATTAATCTAAACCATTCTCGTATTTATAAACTTCCTGAATTTTAAATATCTTCAGATAAAGCATAAAAAAGGTCGAAACAAAATTTGTTTCGATCTTTTTTTTATAAACAGTAAAATTAATTAAAACTCAATAATCGTTTTTTTAATAATCGATATACAATCCATCAATTGCTCTTCATTTATGACTAGAGGCGGTGCAAAACGAATAATATTTCCATGAGTTGGTTTTGCCAACAATCCATTATCACGTAGTTTCATACAAATATCCCAAGCTGTTGAACTATCTTCAGTATCGTTTATCAAAATCGCATTTAACAAACCTTTACCTCTAACAGATTCTACCAAATCATTTGTCAATGCAAATGATGCCAATTCTCTTCTGAAAATTTGTCCCATTTCCTCAGCATTATCAGCAAGGGATTCATCTTTTACTACATTCAATGCTGCAATAGCAACTGCTGCTGCGATTGGATTTCCTCCAAAAGTTGAACCGTGATTTCCTGGTTTGATAACATTCATGATGCTATCATTTGCTAGTACTCCAGAAACTGGATATGCTCCTCCACTCAATGCTTTTCCTAAAATCAAAACATCTGGCTTTACATTTTCATGATCTACAGCGAGCATTCTACCAGTTCTTGCAATTCCCGTTTGAACTTCATCAGCAATAAAAAGAACATTATATTTTTCACACAATGCTTTAGCACTGGCTAAATATCCTTCTGAAGGTACATAAACTCCTGCTTCACCTTGAATAGGTTCTACTAAAAATCCTGCTATATCACTATCACTCTTCAACGTTTCTTCTAAAGCAGTTAAATTATCATACTCGATTTTAATAAATCCGTTTGTAAAAGGCCCAAAGTTTTTACGTGCTACTGGATCATTTGAAAATGAAATAATAGTAGTTGTGCGTCCATGAAAATTGTTTTCACACACAACAATTTGTGCTTTATTCTCTTCAATTCCTTTTACTTCATACGCCCATTTTCTACAAAGTTTCAATGCAGTCTCTACCGCTTCTGCACCAGTATTCATTGGCAATAGTTTATCGAAACCGAAAAGTTCGGTTGCAAATTTTTCGTATTCACCTAGTTTGTCATTATAAAAAGCTCTAGATGTTAATGTCAATGTTTGTGCTTGTTGCGTCATTGCATCAACAATTTTTGGGTGACAGTGCCCTTGGTTTACTGCAGAGTAAGCAGATAAAAAATCATAATACTTTTTACCTTCTACATCCCATACATACACGCCTTCTCCTTTACTCAGTACAACTGGAAGTGGATGGTAATTGTGCGCACCATACTTGTTTTCTAAATCGATCGCTTGTTGCGAAGTTAATTGGTCTAAAACAGCCATTTTAATAAGTTTTTAATTAATGAATATAAAATTCATTCCTTATCTACCTTTATCCTTTCGATGTATCGAAAATTCAGCGTGGGAAAGAAATCATCCCTAAGGCTCGCAATTTACTAAATATAAATGTCTCTCTAAAATCTTATTCATGCATTTTTCCTGAAAGAGAAGAAATCTGCAATTCCAAGCGTTTCAATTCTCTTAACAATGCATTTTTATCCATTTGCATCCATGAAAACATTTTCAACATACTCACTGCAAGTAAAAACATAAGTCCACCAATACTCCACTTTATCAATTCATTTGTCACATCAGTATTAAAAAACTGGACTAAACAATATATAAATAATCCAAAGAAGATTAACGTCATAATATTCATCATAAGCATAATCCATTTATTTTTTCCCTTAAAAATTCCTAGAACCATTTGAAACACATTCTGCTCATCTAATTCATCATAAAATTTTGCTTCTTCTTCAGTTAAGGTCTCTTTAATTAATTTGTCGATTTCTTCAATATTGTTTTTCATTTTTTCTATGTTTTAGCGTTATTTTTAATTTTTCTCTTGCATGAAACAATCTTGATTTTACTGTTCCAATTGATATTTTTAATAGTTCACTTATCTCTTTTAAAGTATAGTTTTGAGTATAAAATAATTTTAATATTGTTTGTTGATGCTTAGATAGTGTTTTAATCGTTTTAAGCAATAGCAACTTTACTTCTTCTTGATTCTCAGTATTTTCTTCAAAAACAGTATTAGAATTCTCTTGAGAATATTTTTTTATTTTTTCTCTTTCTCGATTTCTTTTCCGAATCCAATCTATAGATTTTCTATTCACAATACTAATTGCCCAACTTTTAAATTGTTTTGGCTCTTGTAAAGTGTCTAATTTATTTAATATTACAGTCCAACAATCTTGTGCAATATCTTTTGCAACATCTGCGTCTTTAGTATACCAAAAAGCAAATTTACAAAACTCGATATGCCATCTCTTGACTAACAAAGCAATTGCTTTTTTATTTCCAGATTGATATTCAATAACTAAATTAGTATCAATCGTGTTTTTAGCGTTTTTCATAATAGATTTCGTAACATAGACGTAAACAAAACAAAAAGGTTCATTTTAAAACAAAATTTTCATTAAATATAATTGAAAATTATATGCAAATATCTTTAAGTGATTGTTATTTTTGCCTTATGGCAAGAAAGAAGAAAGTAAATCAAGTTTTTGAGAATATTGAAGTGATTGATGCAGGAGCACGTGGTAAAACAGTTGCAAAAGCACCTGACGGAAGAGTCATTTTCCTTACCAATACTGTTCCTGGAGATATAGTTGATATACGAACAGGTAAAAAGAGAAAAGCCTATTTTGAAGGAACAGCAATAAAATTTCATACACTTTCTGACAAACGTACAGAACCTGTTTGCGAACATTTTGAGCATTGTGGCGGTTGTAAATGGCAACATATGGGTTATGAGCATCAACTTTTTTACAAGCAAAAAGAAGTGACGCAAAACCTAGTTAGAATTGGACATCTTGAATTGCCAGAAGTAACACCAATTTTAGGCTGTGAAAAACAATATTTTTATCGAAATAAAATGGAGTTTTCTTTTTCAAGCAATCGATGGTTGACGTATGAAGAAATAAATTCGGAAGAAGAAATAGATAGTAGAAATGCACTTGGTTTTCATATTGCAGGAATGTGGGACAAAATATTAGATGTGAAAAAATGCCATTTACAAGAAGACCCTTCTAATGAACTTCGAAATTTTGTAAAAGAATTTTCTATCGAAAATAATATACCTTTCTACAATCCAAGAGTACAAGAAGGAATGATGCGTACGATGATGCTTCGTATTTCATCTACTGGTGAAATTATGATTGTATTTCAATTTTTTGAAGAACATGTTGAAAAACGCGAATTGTTACTCGACACATTAGCAGAAAAATTCCCACAGATTACATCACTTCAATATGTGATAAACTCTAAAGGAAACGATACTTTATACGATCAAGATATCATTCTTTACAAGGGTCGTGACCATATTTTTGAAGAAATGGAAGGTTTAAAATTTAAAATTGGTCCAAAATCATTCTATCAGACAAATTCTACGCAAGCATACGAATTATATAAAATTACAAGAGATTTCGCTGGGCTTTCAGGAAACGAACTCGTATATGATTTATATACAGGAACTGGAACTATTGCACAGTTTGTCGCTAAAAACGCAAAAAAAGTAATTGGTGTAGAATCTGTTCCTGATGCAATTGCAGATGCCAAAATAAATGCACAATTAAACGATATAAATAACGTTGAATTCTTTGTAGGCGATATGAAAGATGTTTTCACTGCTGATTTTATCACCAAACATGGAAAACCTGACGTTATTATTACAGATCCACCAAGAGATGGAATGCACAAGAAAGTTGTAGCAGAAATTTTATCTATTGCTCCAGAAAGAATAGTGTATGTGAGTTGTAATTCTGCAACTCAAGCGAGAGATTTGGCATTGATGAAGGAGCATTATAAAATTGTAAAGACACAAGCCGTAGATATGTTTCCGCAAACACATCATGTGGAGAATGTGGTACTTTTAGAAAAAATATAAAATGAAAAAACACATACTACCAATCGTAGCAATTATCATACTTATCGTAAGTTGCGAAAAAGATGATATTTGTATTGATCCTGTAACTCCACAATTGGTGATTCGTTTTTATGATAATGACAATCCTACTGAATATAAATCTCGAACTGATTTGTATGTTTGGGCTGAAGGAAAAGATTCAATCTATAATGATGTTTCAACAGATTCTATAGCATTACCTTTAAATCCTGCTGAAGATTTCACTATATATCATTTATCATCTAATGATATTGACGATACAATTACGATAAATTACACGAGAGAGGAAGTGTTTGTTTCTCGTTCTTGTGGATTCAAATACAACTTTAATACGCTTACTTTAACTGATGTTACTAACAATTGGATTGTGAGTACAGAAATAACTAATCAAACAGTAGAAAATGAAACAGAACATATCAAGATTTTGCATTAGCATATTGTTTTTTGCTGTCTCGTTTTCTGCAACTGCACAAGAAGAAACACCAAAAGACAGTGTCAAACTTAAAGACAAATACGGTCTTAGATTAGGAGTTGATATCAGCAAACCCATAATTTCTGCTTTTAACAATAAGATTAAAGGTTTTGAAATTGTTGGAGATTTTAGAATTAAAAAAAACATTTACGCTGCAGTAGAAATTGGTTTTTACGAACGAGATACTGAAGAGGATTATATCAACTTTAATAGCAAAGGGAGTTACCTTAAAATTGGAGGAAACATCAATTTATATCAAAATTGGGGAAAGATGAGCAACGAGATTTATACAGGTATTCGTTACGGATTTAGTACATTTTCTCAAACATTAAACTCGTACAGTCCCAACTTTGATGGTACTTATTTTGATGAACATACCGTTTCTTCAAACTTAGCATTTGATAATTTAACTGCTCATTGGGCAGAACTTGTTGTTGGTCTAAAAGTTGAAGTTCTTAACAATCTTTATTTAGGTTCAAGTGTGAGTTTAAAAAAGATAATCAGTCAAGAACAGCCTGAAAATTTTAAGAATTTATATATACCTGGATTTGAGCGTGTATATTTAAACGATACTGGTTTTAGTTTCAACTATACAGTTTCGTATCTTATTCCTATTTATAAGAAAAATAAATAATTTTTACTTAATTTTATCCTTTAATATCATAAAACATTATGAAAACTATACCAAGTGTAAACTTGTCTGATTTTTTATCGGATGACGAAAATAGAAAACAAAAATTTGTAAACCAAATTGGAAAAGCATACGAAGAGATTGGTTTTGTTGCATTAAGCGGTCATTTTTTAAGTGATGATTTAATTAAAAATTTATATAGTGAAATTAAAAACTTTTTTGAACTTCCAAAGGATGTGAAATCTGGTTATGAAATTGAAGGAATTGGAGGGCAAAGAGGCTATACATCTTTTGGGAAAGAACATGCAAAAGGAAAAAAAGAAGGCGATTTAAAGGAGTTTTGGCATTTCGGACAATATGTTGATGAAAATGCAAATTTAGTAGAAGAATATCCTGACAATGTAAGTGTTAAAGAACTTCCTGAATTTAATGAAGTTGGCAAAATAACATATCAAATGTTGGAGAAAACTGCTAAATATGTATTACGCGCATTGGCAATACATTTAAATTTAGAAGAAACCTATTTTGACAATTATATCAAAAATGGAAATTCGATTTTAAGACCTATCCATTATCCACCGATAAAAACCGCACCAAAAAATGCTGTAAGAGCGGCAGCGCATGGAGATATAAATTTGATTACGTTATTAATGGGAGCACAAGGAAAAGGTTTACAAGTACAAAATAATGATGGCGAATGGCTTGATGCTATTGCAGAACCTAACGAGTTGATGATTAATGTTGGTGATATGCTGTCAAGACATACAAACAATAAATTAAAATCTACAATTCATAGAGTTGTTAATCCACCAGAGGAGTTATGGGGAACTTCACGCTATTCTATTCCGTTTTTTATGCATCCTGTGAGCGATATGAAACTAAATGTTTTAGACAGTTGTATAGATTCTAACAACCCAAAACAATTTGATGATATTACTGCTGGAGAATTTTTAAACCAGCGTTTGATTGAGTTAGGATTGGTGAAAAAATAGAAAATGGAAAGCACAGACAATTCTATTGTTATTCAACAAATATTTGATAAGCCAATTAATATTGTTTGGGAAGCTATAAGTAATCCAAAACAAATGCAGCAATGGTTTTTTGAACAGATTGAAGACTTTAAACCGGAAATTGGATTTAAAACTTCATTTGTTGTTACAGTTGAAGATAGAATTTATACTCATTTATGGGAATTAACAGATGTGATTCCACAGAAAAAGATTGTGTATAACTGGAAATATTTAGAACATCAAGGAAATGCAAACGTTATTTTTGAACTTTTTGAAGTAGAAAATAAAACAAAACTTGTTTTAACAAATCTTGGGCTAGAAAGTTTTCCAAATAATATCCCAGAATTTACTCATCAAAGTTGTGTTGATGGCTGGAACTACTTTATAAAAAATAGCCTTAAAAACTATTTAAGTCAATAATACATATGGATCTACAAGACCAACTAAAAAACTTATTTCCAGATCATAAACCATCTGAAGTAAAAGAAACTCCAGCTAATTCGGAGAAAATTTGGATGCAAGAAGATCCGATAATATGCAAGTACGAAAAGCGTAAAGGGAAACCAATTACCATTCTTGAAGGTTATACTGGTGCAACTGCTGACTTTAAAAAACTTGCTAAAGAATTAAAAACTAAACTTAGTGTTGGCGGAAGTTTTAAAGACGATAAAATTATTATTCAAGGTGATTATAGAGATAAAATAATGAAACTATTGATTGAGAAAGGTTTTAAAGTAAAACGTGTAGGTGGATAATGAAAAAAATATTTAAAATATTGACAGGCTTATTTCTATTAACCTTAGTTTCTCTAATTTTATTAGGTTATTCTGGTATTGGAAATTTAACTAAAAATAACGCAAAAAACGGGACGTTTATAAATATCAATAACGAAGAAATTAGATATATCCAAAAAGGAGAAGGTCAAGATATTTTATTAATTCACGGAACTCCAGGATGTCTAGAAGATTGGGATTTAATTACTGATTATTTATCTAAAAACTACCGTGTTACAGCATTTGACAGACTTGGAAATAGTTATACTTCTTCAAACAATTATAACTATACACTTAAAGAAAATGCAGCTGTTGTACATCAATTAATTGATACATTAAAACTAAAAAACATTGTTGTTATAGGGCATTCCTATGGCGGTTCAACAACTGCACAATTGGCTGTTGAAGACAATCCGAAAATAGACTCTTACATTTTGGTTGCTCCTCCATTATATGGAATAAATCCTGGAATACTTTACAAAATTGCTTCAATTCCGGTTATTGGTAAAGGTTTTGCTTATTTAATGTATATAACAAAAGCAAAAGGTGTCATAAGAGAAACCTATAAAAGTAGTATGGGAAGTAAGCCAGAACTTTTAACTGAAGAGTTTTTGAACTTTAGGACTGATGTATTGTCACAACCAAAAGTGTTGTATACAACATCTAATGAACGAACAAATTATAATGATGGTTTGGATAAAATTGCTCCCAAATATAGTGAAATTACAAAAAAAGTAAGTATAATTGTTGGCGATTCTGATTATCAAAACCTTATGGATGGCTGTGATAAATTTAAACGAGTACGACCACAAACAGAATTGCTTATTTTAAAGAATACAGGCCATTTTGTTCAAATGGAAAAAACAGAACTACTATTAGGTTTTATAGATAGTCACTTAAAAACAAGAAATTTAGAAAGAAACAGAGATGCAGAAAATTAAAGAATCAGAACTCATTTTAAATCCTGATGGAAGTATATATCATTTAAACTTACATCCTGAAAATATTGCTGATGATATTATACTTGTTGGTGATCAAGATAGAGTTGCAAAGGTTACAAAACATTTTGACACCATCGAATTTGAAACTCAAAAACGCGAATTTAAAACGCAAACAGGAACTTATAATGGGAAACGATTAACAGTAATATCAACAGGTATTGGTCCAGATAATATTGATATTGTTCTCAATGAATTAGATGCCTTGGTAAATATTGATTTGAAAAGTAGAACAGTAAAGAAAGATATTAAATCTTTAAATATCGTTAGAATAGGAACTTCTGGATCGCTGCAAAGTGATATTCCAGTAGATACTTTTGTGATGGGAAAATACGGTTTAGGGCTTGATGGACTACTACATTCGTATGTTGGAGAGTCTATTTTTGAAAAAGAAATAGAAGATGCATTTATTACTCAAACAAATTGGAGCAATAATAAAGCACGACCTTATATCATAAAAGGAAGTGAAAAATTAGCAGAAAAATTGAGAGGTCCAAAAATTTTTGAAGGGATTACTGCAACTGCTCCAGGATTTTATGGTCCTCAAGGTCGTGTTTTAAGGCTTCCTATTCAAGATGCAAAATTAAATAACAAAATAGATTCTTTCTATTTTAATGGAATCAAAATCACCAACCTTGAAATGGAAACCTCAGCAATATATGGACTTTCAAGACTTCTAGGTCACAATGCACTTTCGATGAATGCTATCATTGCAAATAGGGCAAACGGAACTTTTAGTAGCAATCCATACAAAGTTGTGCAGGATTTGATTATATATACATTAGATAAATTGACGGAATAATATGACAAAATTAAAAATTGGCGGAGTTGCTGAACATTTTAATATGCCATGGCATTTGGCAATTGAGAACGATGAATTTAAAGACGAAGGAATTGATTTAGTCTGGAAAGATTTTCATGGAGGAACTGGAGCCATGTGCAAAGCACTACGTGAAAAAGAAATTGATATTTCAGTTATCCTTACAGAAGGAATCATCAAAGATATTATCAATGGAAATCAAAGTAAAATTGTGCAAACATATATCAATTCTCCACTTCTTTGGGGAATTCACGTTGGAGCAGAATCTGATTTCAAAACAGTTGCAGATCTAGAAAATAAAAAACCTGCAATCAGTAGAATTGGTTCTGGTTCTCAGTTACTTGCTGTTGTAAATGCAAAGAAAAATGGATGGGATACAACTAACCTAGAATTTGAAATCGTTGGAAATCTTCTTGGAGGAGTTGATGCATTAACCAATGGAAATGCTGACTATTTTTTATGGGAACATTTCACAACCAAACCATTGGTTGATAACGGTACTTTTAGACGAATTGGCGACTGCCCTACTCCATGGCCTTGCTTTGTTATTGCTGTGAGAGATGAAGTGCTTGCAAATAATTATGATGAAGTAAAAAAAATACTATCAATAATCAATAATAAAGTCAAAACGCTCTCTACAATTGCAAAAAAGAAACGTTATATAGATCTATTTTCTATGCGATACAATCTAGAGAAAGAAGACATCAAAGATTGGCTTACAATTACAGATTGGAATCAAGGAAAACCAATCTCGAGAACTTTAATTAAATCAATACAAAATAAACTACTTGATTTAAACGTTATTGAAACAACCATAGATATAGATCAATTGACAAAAAAGATATATCTTTGATTTTTTAAGACAATAAAACAAACACATGAACCGAGCATGTAAAATCATTATCACTTATGAAAATGATTAACAGCGAACACATGTGACCGTTAAAGAAAAATAAATATAACACATGAAAAAAATAGCAATTCTTTTAGTAATCCTATTCGCAACAGCCTCATTAACTTCTTGTAAATCTCAAAAAGGATGTGGTTTAACTGGCGATATTGATACGCCTACGACCAATCCTATTGAAACTATTTCTACTGTAGAAGTTACTGTTGTAGCGTAATTGGTAGCATTATAAATATAAAAGACCTCATAAGTTATATAACTTATGAGGTCTTTTACCGTCTGTCATTATTAACGCCATTGTTGGTGTTTTCCACCAACAAGATAAATCAAAATTCTACTTCAACGATTCCAAACTCGCTTTCAATGTTTCAATTTTCGCCAAAGCATCTGCTTCTTTCTTACGTTCGTTTGTAATTACTTGTTCTGGAGCATTATTTACAAAACGTTCGTTACTCAATTTCTTCTGAACAGAATTTAAGAAACCTTGTGTATACTTCAATTCCTCTTCCAACTTTTCTTTTTCTGCTTCAACATCAATTTCTTCTCCAAACGGAATAAAATATTCATTTGATTTTACCCTAAAACTTAATGCGCCATCTACTTTAGAATTTACATAATTAACTGATGTTAAGTTTCCGAGTTTTTCAATTACAGAGTCAAAATTAGAAGAAGATTTATCATTCTTCAATACTGAGAAACCAATCTCATTCTTAAACGCGATATTCTTTTCTTTTCTGATGTTTCTAATTCCGGAAATAACTTCCGAGGCCATTTCAAATTCTTTTAATAAAACAGCATCAACCTCACCAACTTTTGGATATTCAGCAATGATTAGAGCCTCTTCAGGTGTTCTTTCAGCAATATATTGCCAAATATCTTCTGTAATAAACGGCATATAAGGATGTAATATTTTTACGTTGTTTTCAAAAAATGAAATTACACTTTCATATGTTTTCGCATCAATTGGTTGTTGGTATGCAGGTTTTACCATTTCCAAAAACCAAGAAGAGAAATCGTCCCAAATCAATTTATAAAGTGTCATCAACGCTTCACTAATTCTATATTGCTCAAATGATTTGTCTATTTCTTGTAATGCTTGATTGAACTTTGATTGATACCATTCAATCGCTATTTTAGCCGATTCTGGCTGTTCAATTTCTGTAGAAATTTCCCATCCTTTAACCAATCTAAAGGCATTCCATATTTTGTTAGAAAAGTTTTTTCCTTGCTGACATAATTCTTCATCAAACAATAAATCATTTCCTGCAGCTGAACATAATAACATTCCTACTCGTACTCCATCTGCTCCATATTTTTCAATCAGACCAATTGGATCGGGAGAGTTCCCTAATGATTTAGACATTTTTCTACGTTGTTTATCACGTACAATTCCTGTAAAATATACATTAGTAAATGGCTTTTCTTTCTTAAATTCATATCCTGCGAAAATCATACGAGCAATCCAAAAGAAAATAATATCTGGACCAGTTACAATATCATTGGTTGGATAATAATAATTAAATTCTTCATTATCAGGATTGTTTATTCCGTCAAATACAGAAATCGGCCATAACCAAGCAGAAAACCAAGTATCTAATGCATCTTCGTCTTGTTTTATATCGGACGCAGACAGTGAAGAATTTCCAGATTTTTCTATTGCTTTTTCTAATGCTAACTCTTTCGTTTCTGCAACTACAAAATCATTCACTCCATCACCATAAAAATAGGCTGGAATTTGATGTCCCCACCAAAGTTGACGTGAAATATTCCAATCTCTAATATTTTCAAGCCAATGACGATATGTATTGTTGTAATGTTTTGGAAACAACTTGATTTCTTTATCTACTAAAACCGCTTTTAAGGCAGGTTTTACCAACTCTTCCATCTTTAGAAACCATTGTGCTGATATTTTTGGTTCAATAACTGCCTTTGTTCTTTCTGATGTTCCAACTTTATGCATGTGCTGCTCGATTTTCACCAAACAACCTAAATTTTCTAATTCTTTTGTAATTTCCTTACGAACCACAAAACGATCTTTTCCTTGATAATGCAATCCGAAAGAATTAAGCGAAGCATCATCATTAAAAATATCAATTACTTCAAGATTATGCCTTTCTCCTAAAACTTTATCGTTTTGATCGTGTGCAGGTGTAACTTTTAAGCATCCTGTACCAAATTCAACATCAACATACTCATCTTCAATAATAGGAATTACTCTATTTGCTATTGGTACTATTACTTTCTTTCCTTTTAAATGTGTAAATCGCTCATCATTTGGATTGATACAAATTGCGGAATCTCCCAAAATTGTTTCTGGACGCGTTGTAGCAATCGTTAGAACCTCATCAGAACCCTCAATTTTATAATTTATATAGTATAAATTTCCTTGTTTTTCTTCAAAAATAACTTCTTCATCAGACAAGGTTGTTTTTGCAACAGGATCCCAATTTATCATTCTATAACCACGATAAATATCTCCTTTTTCAAACAAATCAATAAATACTTTCTTTACGCCTTCAGACATATCGTCATCCATTGTAAACTTTGTACGTTCCCAATCACAAGATGCTCCTAATTTCTTTAATTGCTCAAGAATAATTCCTCCGTGTTTATCTGTCCATTCCCAAGCATGTTTTAAGAACTCATCTCTAGTCAAATCAGCCTTGTCAATACCGTCCTCTTTCAATTTCGCCACTACTTTTGCTTCGGTAGCAATAGATGCATGATCTGTTCCTGGAACCCAACAAGCGTTAAATCCTTTCAATCTTGCACGTCTTATCAGTACATCTTGAATGGTATTATTCAACATATGTCCCATATGTAATACTCCAGTAACATTTGGAGGCGGAATTACAATTGTATATGCTTCCTTATCATTAGGTGTTGAATGAAAATAGTTGTGCTCCATCCAGTAGTCGTACCACTTTTTTTCTACTTCTATCGGACTGTATTTTGCTGGTATGCTCATCTTTGGTATGCTATTTGTAATATGGTTTGCAAATGTACAATTATAAGGTTTGATTGTAAAACATTTTGAAAACAAAAAAAAAGTAGTAATTTTACCTTTTAAAACAATAAAAACAATGAAAAAATTAGCAATAATATTATTTATAAGTGTATTCTCAATTTCGATGAATGCGCAAGAAAAAGCAACAACAACAGACGGTCCAGTATTTGAATTTGTGACTGAAACAATAGACTACGGAAAAATCGAAAAAGATTCTGATGGTGAAAGAGTATTTACTTTTAAAAATATTGGAAATGCTCCATTAATCATCGATAAAGTAAAAGGAAGTTGTGGATGTACAGTCCCAACAAAACCAGAAGGACCTATTATGCCTGGAGAAACTGGTGAAATCAAAGTTAAATATGCTACAAATAGAATTGGTGGATTTTCAAAAACAGTAACTATTACTTCAAATGCTACAGAGCCAAGAAAGACGATACGTGTAAAAGGTATTGTATTAAAACCTGAGACTTCAAGTGTTATAGAGAAACCAAAATCTGTGATTTCTAATCAATAGATAAAATATAAACTTAGTTTATTAAAGCATTCCAAAATTGGGATGCTTTTTTTATTGCAAAATATCTTTTAATTTAAATTCAAATTTTAACTGTTGTCCATTACGATTAACAACCAATTTTACAGTTCTATTATTTTTTCCATGAAACTTTTCAATAAGCTGTTGTAAAGTATAATTATATACATATATACCATTAATTTTTATCAACGTATCTCCTACTTCTACTCCTGAAATTTCTGATGGAGAGTCTTTTCTGACTTGAAAAATACTATATAAAGGCTTAAATTCATATTTATAATTATAATCAAAAACCACTGAATTTTCAGACCCAATCGAAGAGCTTCCCTTAGAGATTGTAAAGGCTGTGCTGTTTTGTTGTTTTACCAACTCTTGTCCTGCGTGCATTAATTCAATACCACTTAAGTTATATCCAAAACTATCATTAAAATTATCATTCTTTTTCAAGGTAATTTTTGAATTTGGATAATCAAAAATAATTTTGAATCGCTTTAATATGTTTCCTCCAATACTACCATTTCTCCCTTTAAATTTTCGAGCATGCAAGGATGACGCAGAATCTAAATAAGCAACATTAGGTTCTTTAAAAACAAATTTTTTTAAAGCAAATGATTTTAATTTACTTCGCATTCCATAAATACTTCCACTTATTCCTTCTCCCATAAAATCTCTAAAAGACTTTTGAGGGATTTGGATATTATCATCTTCAAATAACCAAACAGAATCTGTACCTCCAGAATCAATTAACAATTTCACAGGTATTGTTTTATTATATGGCTCAATTACAGTTACTTCAGCATTAATATAAGGCTTATTTTTATAAAATTCTAAATCAAATGTCTCGCAATTTCTACATTTTTTGTACTTATATTTTTCAGGTTTTGTAAAAGTTATTTTTTTATGACTATAATCAACAGTAACAACAAAATCTTTTAAAAGATCATAACCAATAAGTCCATGAACAGTAATACCGAGTTTAGCTGAGAAATCTAATTTTTCTTTATGTACAATATACAAGTCGTTATTTGTGGAGAATAAATTACCCATCTTAAAACGATTTCCTTTAGAATGCAATGCCTCTATTGGTTCTCCATCTCCTAAACCTCTTATAAATATTTTTTCAACATGATTTATCTCTAATGAATCGGAAGATGATAAATTAAAAATCACTGCAGATTTCACTCCAGAATCCAAAATAAAAGTCAATTTCGTACCATTTACTTCTACAGGTATGACAATCAAATTGTTAATCAACTTAAAACTTGTCTTATATGAATCCTTCCCTCCCAATAAGTTGAATTTTTGAGCAAAAGAATCCACATATAGGAAAAAGAAAAATGATATAAATAATATTTTATAATAACTTTTATCCACCTGAGAGATTTAAAAATACAATATACTGAATTAAGTACTCTAAGTTAAATATTTAATAAATATTTAACCTTTTAAAATTAACCATAAAAAACACTATTCATTGAAAATAATTTTGCAATTTTGCTTTAAAATAATACGAAATGCCAAAAATATCTACCAAAGGACTTTCAATGCCAGAATCTCCAATTCGTAAACTCGTTCCTTTTGCAGAAAATGCAAAAAAAAGAGGTATGAACGTTTTTCATTTAAATATTGGTCAACCTGACATAAAAACACCTCAAGTTGCATTAGATGCCATTAAGAATAATGATGTAGAAGTACTTGCGTATAGTAGATCAGAAGGTTCGGATCAATATAGAACAAAACTCGCCAACTATTATCAACAACATGATATTGATGTAACCAAAGATGATATTATAGTTACAACTGGTGGCTCTGAAGCACTCCTGTTTACTATTGGAACTATTACAGATTATGGCGATGAAATTATCATTCCTGAACCTTTTTATGCTAATTATAATGGTTTCTCAACAGCAAATGGTGTCAAAGTAGTTCCAATAAACTCAACTATTGAAAACGGATTTGCATTGCCAGATATTTCGGAGTTTGAAAAATTAATTACTGATAAGACGAAAGCAATACTTATTTGTAATCCCGGAAATCCAACAGGATATTTATATTCTAAAGAAGAAATTCAAAAATTAGCAGCTATTGTTAAAAAACACGATTTATTTTTAATTGCTGATGAAGTATATCGTGAATTTATATATGATGAAAACGAACGCCATTACTCTGCTTTAAATGATTTCGGATTGGATGACTATGCAATTGTAATTGATTCTGTTTCAAAAAGGTACAGCATGTGTGGTGCACGTGTCGGATGTATTGTATCAAAAAATAAAAATGTAATTTCTACAGCTTTAAAATTTGCTCAAGCACGTTTAAGCCCACCAACTTATGCTCAAATAGCAAGCGAAGCAGCGTTAGAAACACCTCAAAGTTATTTTGATGAAGTTATTGTTGAATACAAAGCGAGAAGAGATACTTTAATTACAGAATTGCAAAAAATTGATGGTGTAATCGTTTCAAAACCAAAAGGTGCATTCTATTGCGTAGTTCAATTACCAATTGCAGATGCAGATCATTTTGCACAATGGATATTAGAAGATTTCAATGATAATAATGAAACGATAATGGTTGCTCCTGCAAGTGGATTTTATTCTACACAAGGATTTGGAAAAAACCAAATTCGTATTGCGTATGTATTGAATAAAAAAGATTTGATTCGTTCTGTTGAAATATTGAAAATTGCATTAGAAAAATATCAAAATCGTTAATTGAATATACAAAAAAACATATCTCTTAAACCTTATAACACTTTCGGAATTGACGTGATTGCAAGTGAATTTGTAAGTATTACTTCAATTGAAGATTTACGTGAAGTTTTAACTAAAAATCAAGATTTATTTATTTTAAGCGGCGGAAGTAATATACTATTAGTCAACAGTATAGGTAAATTAACTTTACACGTAGCTTTAAATGGTGTTTCTGTCATAAAAGAAACCAAGAAACATGTATATGTTCAGGCAAACGCTGGAGAAGATTGGCATGAATTTGTACTTTGGTGTATCAAAAATGATTTTGGTGGATTAGAAAATTTATCACTTATTCCAGGAAATGTTGGCACAAGTCCTATGCAGAATATTGGTGCGTATGGTGTTGAGATTAAAGATACTTTTCACAAATTAGAAGCGATGGAAGTTTCAACAGGAAAGTTACATGAATTTTCAAAAAGTGACTGTAATTTTGGTTATCGAAATTCTGTTTTTAAAAACGAATTAAAAGGTAAATACATCATCACTTCTGTAATTTTTAAACTGACTAAAGAAAAACACAAACTCAATTATTCGTATGGTGCAATACAAAGCGAATTAGAAAAAAGAGAGATTCAGAAACCAACAATAAAAGATATTTCTGATGTTGTTATTGATATTCGCAATAGCAAACTGCCAAACCCAAAAGAGATTGGCAATAGCGGTAGTTTCTTTAAAAATCCTGTGATTGACAAAGAGCAATTTGATGTTCTTCAAAAAAAGCATCCAAATATGCCTTTTTACGAAGTTAAGGATGTCACTTCGAGCGTGTCACCTCGAGCGGAGTCGAGAGGCGAGAACTACAAACCACAGACTACAAACCATTACAAAGTTCCTGCAGGTTGGCTCATTGAGCAATGCGGATTTAAAGGAAAACGTTTTGGTGATGCAGGAGTTCATACTAAACAAGCATTAGTTTTAGTCAATTATGGCAACGCTACTGGAAAAGAAATTTATAATCTTGCACAAAAAATACAACAAACGGTAAAAAATACGTTTGATATATCTCTAGACATCGAAGTCAATGTGATTTAAATCTATTTGACTAGTTATTTCTATCTAAACCTACTAGGTTTTTGAAACCTAGTAGGTTAGTAAACGCTTTAAATTTTAGACTATAAAAAATTATGAATTTATGAAGAGTCTATTCTTTATTTTAAGCGTCTTCTTAATGAGTTTTGTGTATTCTCAAGCCAATTCGACAATTGTTTGGGAAGAATCTAGGAAACTAACTTGGAATGACTTTGAAGGGAAAACTGATTCAATAAACTTTGGTAAAGCGAAAACCAGTTATAGTATTAAAATTCTTCCCGAACAAGTTACAGTTGACGAAAATGATAATATCCAAGGAGTTGAGAACATGACTGTACAAGCAGAGTTTGATAAAAAACAATCTTGGTCTTTGGCTAAATTCGATACCGTTGTCTTGTCACACGAACAGTTACATTTTGACATTGCAGAATTGTATGCACGAAAAATCAGAAGACAATTTTATAAAAATATATTAGCAAAAAGAAAAACATACGAACGCTTTTGGGGAGATTATAAAGTTCTATGGGATGAATGCTCAACATTTCAAAACAAACTAGACGCTGATACAAATCATGGGAGAAATAAAGAGCAAAACAAAATTTGGAGACAACTTGTTTTTGATGAACTCAAAAAATCTGAGAGTTTTAAATGATTCTCTTTAATTTTGTAAAGTTTTTATTTGATATTCAATCCGCTTAAGAATAGAAACAAACTTTTCAAATTGTTCAATATCATTAATTCCATATTCTGGTGTTAATACGATTCGGTTTGTAGGTTTTTTCCCAGTACCAATATAAATTCTTTCATTAATTATATTTTCAGCGAATATTTTGTCTGAAGTGAGTTGTTTTAGCAAATCTTTATTTCCTTCAAATAAGAATTGTTTTCTCATAGCCTTTGGTATAAATTCACTCCTTTTAGGCAGAATTAAGTCCAATAATTTATTCCCTAAACCTTTTGGGAAAATGATTAGTTTATATTCATACATTTTATCTAAATGTAAAATAATTTTAAACGGCTCTGTAACTGGCATTGCTCCACCAACATCATTGAGATTAATACTAATTTTAGTTCCATCAACATGAATAACCCCTTTTTTGGGTTGATAAACGTATTTTCCTATTGGACTGTTTAAACTTTTTGTCAGGTCCTCTGAATACTTTCCGTTATATTTTTCTATAAGTTCTTCAATGATGTTCATTCATTCTGGATAAATGTAAGTATTATTAATATAAAGTTCCGCTTTAACAACCTTTACTTTACAATAAGCAATGTAAGATTTTTCAATTACAAAGTCAATAATATTGAGGATTTTTCGTAAATTTGTACCATCATAAATCACACTATTTATTATGAAACTACTATTTATTACAATCGGTTTATTACTACTTGCAGTTGCAGGAATTGCAATCAAAATATGGGCAAAAAAAGATGGTGAATTTGCTGGAACTTGCGCTAGTCAAAACCCTATGTTGAATAAAGATGGCGAAGCTTGTGGTTTTTGTGGTAAACTTCCTGAAAACTGCGAAAACAACTAGAAATGTTAGTTGTTCTCTATGCTTTTCTAATAATCACTTTTATACAACTACTCTTCTACATTGGTATATTTGGTCGTTTTTCTTTTACTAAAACTCCAAAAGCAACATCAGAAATTCCAACTATTCCAATTTCTGTAATTATCTGTGCGCACAACGAATCAGAAAATTTACAGCAGTTTTTACCATCGTTTGTCAATCAAAAATATAGCAATTACGAACTTGTACTCATCAATGATGCTTCTTCTGACGATACTCTTGAGATTATGGAGTCGTTTCAAACTGCACATCCAACAAAAATAAAGGTTGTTGATGTTGTCGCAAACGAGCAATTTTGGAGAAGTAAAAAATATGCGCTTACTCTCGGAATTAAAGCCTCAACACATGAACATCTACTTTTTTCTGATGCAGATTGCAAACCTGTTTCTGAACATTGGATTACCGAAATGGCAAGCCATTTTACAAAAGAAAAATCTATTGTTTTGGGTTATGGTGCGTATCAAAAAACATCCAATTCTTGGTTGAATAAATTGATCCGTTTTGAAACACTTTTTACAGCAATTCAATACTTTTCGTACGCCAAAATTGGTTTGCCTTATATGGGAGTTGGACGAAATCTCGCATATACCGAATCGCTATTTTTCAGTTCTAATGGTTTCTCAAATCATATGCATATAAGATCTGGAGATGACGATTTGTTTGTGAACAAAAACGCTACAAGTCAAAACATTAGCCTATCTTATGTTACAGATAGCTTTACGCTATCTGAACCTAAAAAATCTTACAAAGAATGGATACATCAAAAGAGAAGACATGTTTCAACGGCATCACATTACAAGCCTATTCATAAGTTCTTATTAGCATTATTTTATATTTCTCAAATCTTATTTTGGATCCTTGCTTCTATCCTACTCATAACAACATTTCAGTGGAAAATAGTTTTAGGAATTATCTTATTCAGAATACTAATTCAGTATTTAGTTATTGGAACATCAGCAAAGAAACTGAACGAAAAAGATTTGATTATTTGGGCTCCAATATTAGAAATGTTTTTAATTTTAATACAAATGAGTATCTTTATCAAAAATACTGTGTCTAAACCTACACATTGGTAACCTCATTTTATGACTAATAAAGAAGATATTCAAACTATTGTTGACGAAGCGCGTTTAGGCAAAGAAAGTGCGTTTAAAAAATTACTTAACACTTATTGGAGTGATATTTATCGATTTCAATTTGCAAAAACTGGGAATGAAAATGAAGCAGAAGACATCACTATAAAAACGTTTGCAAAAGCATTTGACAAAATCGATTTGTACAATGATAATTACAACTTCAAAACGTGGTTAGTATCAATTTCAAAAAACATTTTTATTGATTCTGTAAGAGGGAAAAAGAAAGAAATGGTATCGATAAATAAGAAAAATTCGGAAGCACATCTTATAACTGATGACGCTCCTTCTCCTGAAGATCAAATAATTAACGAACAAAATTTAGCAGAATTATTATCTTACATTAAAAAACTGAATAAGAAACAGCAAGAGATTATCAACTTGCGTTATTTTCAAGAATTAAGTTATAAAGATATTGCTGAAACACTCAACGAATCAATGAGTTCTGTAAAAGTAAATCTGCTGAGAGCAAAAAAATTACTTTCCGAAATTATTTCGCATAAAAAATGATAAAACAGCTCAAATCACTAGGCCCTGGATTATTGTTTGCTGGTGCTGCGATTGGAGTTTCTCATTTAGTACAATCTACACGTGCAGGTGCAGACTTCGGATTTGGCTTGCTTTGGGCGCTCGTTTTAATACACTTATTCAAATATCCATTCTTTCAATATGGTCCGCGTTATGCAACAGCGACGGGAGAAAGTTTATTGGATGGTTATCACAAACTCGGAAAAGGAGTTCTAATTACTTATTTTTTATTGAATCTCGCGACGATGTTTACAATTCAAGCAGCCGTAACTATCGTAACTGCAGGACTGGCAATTAGTTTATTTGGCTTTACAAACGACCCTATAACTTGGAGTATTATCATTACAATTGTTGGTTTGATAATTTTATTGAGAGGTCGTTATCATTTTTTAGATAACTTGATGAAAATCATCATAGTAACGTTAACTATTACAACTATAGCTTCAGTGCTTGTTGCTACTTTAAATACAACAAACACATTCACATTTACGCAAATTTTACCAAAAGAAACACTTGAAATTGGTTTTCTGATTGCTTTTTTAGGTTGGATGCCTGCTCCTCTTGATGTGTCGATTTGGCAATCTCTTTGGGCGATAGAAAAACAAAAAGAGAATAAGGAATTTAATACCAAAAAAAGTATTTTTGACTTTAATGTTGGTTATATAATCACGCTATTTTTAGGGTTTTGTTTTCTAACGCTTGGCACAATTGTAATGTATCAATCTGGAGAAGATTTTAGCGGAAGTGCTGGGAAATTTTCACAACAACTTATAAGTTTATACACAGATACTATTGGTGAATCTATGTATGTTTTTATTGGTATTGCAGCATTTACAACGATGTTTAGTACAACACTAACAACGCTAGACGCTTCACCAAGAGCAATGACTAGAACAGTAGAATTACTCTCAAATAAAGTTGCAAAAAAAATGTATTGGTTTTGGATTTTCTTTTTAGCCATCGGAACTATATTAATTCTCAAGTTTTTCTTATCAGAAATGGGAACATTAATAAAAATCGCAACTATTTTATCTTTCCTTACTGCACCATTCTATGCTATTATTAATTTTGTGCTAATATCCGGAAAAAATACTCCTAAAGAATGGCGACCATCAACAGGAATGAAAATACTCAGTTATTTAGGCATATTTTTCTTAATCGGATTTAGTGCTTGGTATTTAATGAATTTGTAAATTTGCAGTCAAACTTATCGACTAAGGTCGAAGTGACAATTAATAATTATGATAGAAGAAACTACCGCTAGAGTTAAAAAACCAAAATGGTTGCGTGTAAAACTTCCAACCGGAAAAAAATATACGGAACTACGTAAAGTTGTTGAGAAATATGACTTGCACACTATTTGTACAAGCGGAAGTTGTCCAAATATGGGTGAATGTTGGAGCGAAGGAACTGCAACGTTTATGATTTTAGGGAATATCTGTACGCGTTCTTGTGGTTTTTGTGGTGTAAAAACCGGAAGACCTGACACTGTAGAATGGGAAGAACCTGAGAAAGTAGCTCGTTCTATCAAAATAATGGGAATTAAACATGCTGTAATCACTTCAGTAGATAGAGATGACTTGAAAGATGGAGGCTCAATTATTTGGGCAGAAACTATTAAAGCCATCAGAAGAGCAAATCCAAAAACAACACTAGAAACTTTAATTCCTGATTTTCAATTAATGCACAGGAATATTGATAGAATTCTTGAAGTGGCTCCTGAAGTTATTTCTCATAACGTAGAAACAGTAAGAAGATTAACGCGCGAAGTGCGTATTCAGGCGAAATATGATCGTAGTTTGGGTGTTTTAAAATACTTAAAAGATAATGGTGCACATAGAACTAAATCGGGAATTATGCTTGGTTTAGGTGAAACTGAAGAAGAAGTTATCCAAACAATGCAAGATCTAGCAGATGTTAATGTTGATGTTGTAACTATTGGTCAATATTTACAGCCAAGTAAAAAACATCTTCCAGTAAAAGAGTTTATAACTCCAGAGCAATTTAAAAAATACGAAGAAATAGGTTTGAAAATGGGCTTTAGACATGTAGAAAGTGGTGCTTTGGTGCGTTCTTCTTATAAAGCACACAAACATATATTGTAAGTAAAAAAACATTTTACTTGGATTCCCGCTTTCGCGAGAATGACAATTTCAATGGAAACCTCGATTTTAAAAATCGAGTAATTCTTTTCAATTAACAATTTCTTAACACTACAACTAGTTTTTTGGCATAACATTTGAATATAGTCAATTAACAAAGAGTTAATAGGCTTTGTTTTCATAAAATAAAATTTGAATTAGTTAGTTTAAAGCGTTCCGAGATTCGGGACGCTTTTTTATTTATATTAAAACAAGTATTTTTACAAATACATATTACAATTATGAAAAATATATTAAAGTCACTTTTTATTTCCCTCTATCCGGCTTTTGCTATTTTTGTTTTTATACTAAGTGCTATTCATAGTTTCCAAAATGGTTTTTCATACTTTTTTCTTGGAGAGTTCATTGCTTCAATAACTGTAATTGTTTTTTTTGCAGGATTATTCATAAAACAGAGAGCAAGGACTTCTTCAACACTAAAAGGATATGGCTTTACTATTGTTTTTGGTCTACTGATAAGTTTATTTGGAATTTATCAAAATGAACCTTATCAAATAAGTGATACAATTCTAGGTGTTTTCTTAATTATTGGATGGATAAGTTATATTAAATGGTATTCTGTTTTTGAGAATCGGAATAAAACTATCTTAAAAGCCGGAAATAATCTTCCTCTCTTTGAATTAGAAAACACTAAAGAAGAAAAGATTTTATCTAATAGTTTCCATGGAAAAATCACAATCTTTATATTCTATCGCGGAAATTGGTGTCCGTTGTGTATGGCACAGATAAAAGAAGTTGTACAAGAATACAAAGAACTTGAAAAACGAAATGTAGAAATGGTGTTAATCAGCCCTCAGCCTCATAATTATACGGAATCACTTGCAAACAAGCATAAAGTTCCTTTTCATTTTTTAAAAGATGTAGAAAGTTCGGCTGCAAAAAAATTAGGCATCTTTCACAATGCTGGAATTCCTGCAGGATTTCAAGTTTTAGGTTTTGAAACTGATACCGTTTTACCAACAGTTATAATTACTGATACAAAAGGAAAAATAATCTTTGCAGACCTTACCGATAATTATCGTGTAAGACCTGAACCAAAAGTGTTTTTAAATATTATAGATACAAAAATCAATCAATAAAGTTATTCTCACGCATCCAATCATCATTAAACATTTTCCCAATGTAGCGACTTCCATGATCGTGAAAAAGTACAACCACAACATCATCTTTCGAGAAATGTTCTTTTAACTGAAGTAATCCTTTCACAGCAGATCCTGCAGAATTACCAACAAATATTCCTTCTTCTTTCGCTATTTTCTGTGTATAAACTGCAGCATCTTTATCAGTTACTTTAGTAAAACCATCAATAATAGAAAAATCAACATTTTTTGGCAAAATATCTTCACCAATTCCTTCTGTGATGTATGGATATATTTCGTTTTCGTCAAAAATACCTGTTTCATGGTATTTTTTAAACACCGAACCATATGTATCAATTCCCCAAACTTTTATATCCGGATTTTGCTCTTTAAGGTACTTTCCTATTCCACTAACAGTTCCTCCAGTACCTACACCAACAACAAAATGTGTGATTTTACCATCTGTTTGCTTCCAAATTTCTGGGCCTGTTTGCTCATAGTGAGCTAATGCATTTGATGGGTTGTCATATTGATTTACATACCAAGAATTTGGCGTTTCTGCTGCCAATCTTTTTGAAACCGAATAATAAGAACGTGGATCCGTTGGTTCAACATCTGTTGGACAAACAACAACTTCTGCTCCAACTGCACGCATAATATCAACCTTTTCTTTTGATTGCTTATCTGCCATTACAAAAATACATTTATAGCCTTTGATTATGGCAACAATCGCCAACCCCATTCCTGTGTTTCCAGAAGTTCCTTCAATGATAGTTCCTCCAGGTTTTAAGCGTCCATCTGCTTCAGCGTCTTCAACCATTTTAACTGCCATTCTATCTTTAGCAGAATTTCCTGGATTAAATGTTTCTACTTTGGCTAAAACCAATGCATCAATCTCTTCAACTATTTTATTTAATTTGACTAAAGGTGTATTTCCTATAGTCTCCAATATATTTTTCGCGTATTCCATCAATAAAAATTAAAAAGCAAATTTACTCAAATTTTATGGCTTTTACAGGACTTATTTTTGTAATAATCCAAGAAGGAATAATGAGCATTATTAAACATAAAAGAAGTGTCCCAATGTTCAACAAAATAATCATTCCAAAAGTTATTGAAACTGGAGCAACATCAACATAATATGTTTCTGGATTTAAGGTGATTACACCAAAGTAGTGCTGAATAAAAAGTATAGATAATCCAATTAAATTTCCCCAAAAAAGTCCTCTAAAAATAATATGTGAAGCATTGTATAAAAATAGTTTTCGTACACTCCAATTATTACTTCCAAGCGCTTTTAAGATTCCAATCATTTGAGTACGTTCAAGTATCAAAACCAACAATGCTGTAATCATATTTATTCCAGCAACCAATATCATTATAATAATGATTATCAGCGTGTTAGTGTCAAATAATTTTATCCATTCAAATATTCCTGGAAACTTATTTGTAATAGTTTGAGCATTAATGTTTGGTGGAATTTCAGTATAAATAAGGTCTCCTTTTTCTTCTATTTTATCAAAATCTTCAATATAAATTTCAAATCCTCCAACTTCGTTTTCTTTCCATTTATTTAATCTTTGAATTTGCTTTATGTCTCCAATCATTATGCTTTCATCAAAGTCTTGAAATCCAGAATTATAAATTCCGACTAATTTAAAAACACGAATACTTGGAAGTTTGTTCGCGTCTTCTTTTAAAAATAATGTATTAAATTCATCTCCAACTTTAAATTGCATTCTATCAGCAATATGCTGTGATAATAACACCTCTAAACTACGCTTTTCTGAATATGACGGTAGCCTACCTTCAACCAAATAATCTTTAAAAAATGTCCAGTCATAATCTACTCCAACACCTTTCATTACAACTCCTTCCCAGTTTTTTTTAGTTCTTATAATTCCTGCTTTGGTTGCATAAACTTGTACTTTTTTAACACCCTCAACCGAAATAAAATTTGGATAAAAATCTTGCTCTGTAGAGATTGGAGTTAGTGTAATTTCAGAATTGTTAGTATCAAAATTTGTCAATTGTATATGACCATTAAATCCTGATATTTTATCACGTATCTTTTCTTGTAAACCTACACTTGTAGCAATAGCAATCATCATTATAATAATTCCAAGTGCTATTGCTACAATTGCAATTTTTATAATCGGTGAAGATATACTACCTTTATGCTCTTTGGCAGCAATAATTCGCTTTGCTATAAATAATTCGTAATTCAAATTCTATAATGATCCTATTTCGATTCAAAAATACATATTTCTTTTCGGTTATACTGATGCTTTTACTCTTGATTTCTTGTGCTAATAAACAGACTTCAAAATCATCAGAAAATAAAAATGATACAATTTCAAAGGAAATACAATTAGAACAACCAATTATTATTGTTGGTGCTGATAGAATTTCGGAATATATTCCTTTTATCAAAAACAAAAACATTGCTATCGTTGCCAATCAAACTTCAGTTATCAATGTTTTAGAACGTAGAAGAGTTGACAATAGTACAATGGGATCTGCAATGACTCAATATCATTTGGTTGATTATTTAAATGCAAACTATAACATCAAAATTAAGAAAGTTTTTTCTCCAGAACATGGATTTAGAGGAGATGCAGATGCTGGAGAGAAAGTTACTGATGGTAGAGATGTTAAAACTGGTTTAGAGATTGTTTCGCTATATGGAAAAAACAAAAAACCTACACAAGAACAATTAGAAGGCGTTGATACTGTTGTATTTGACATTCAAGATGTTGGAGTACGATTTTACACTTATATTTCTACATTACATTATGTGATGGAAGCCTGTGCAGAGGCAAATATTCCTGTAATTGTATTGGATAGACCGAATCCGAACGGACATTATATTGATGGGCCAATGTTAGAAATTGAGCACAAAAGTTTTGTTGGAATGCATCCAGTTCCTGTTGTTTACGGAATGACAATTGGGGAATATGCTCAGATGATAAATGGTGAGAATTGGCTTGAAAATAATTTAAAATGTGATTTGACGGTCATTCCATTAAAAAATTACAAACACGATTCTAAAGTTCATTTGACTATTAAACCTTCACCTAATTTACCAAATGATACCTCTATAAATTTATATCCGAGTTTGTGTTTCTTTGAAGGAACTAATGTTTCTGTTGGCCGTGGAACTGAGTTGCAATTTCAAATTGTCGGTTCGCCTCTATTCAGTAAAAAAGACAATTTCTCGTTTACACCAAAACCAAATTTTGGTAGCAAATTCCCTAAAAACCAAGATAGAGTTTGTTATGGTTATGATTTAACAGAAAATAAACGTTTAAGTACTATTGATTTAAGTTGGTTACTTACATTTAATAAAGATTATACTAGTTTTAAAAATGCTCAAGGCTATCCATATAAAGCGACTCTTTTCAATTCTTTCTTCACCAAATTGGCAGGAACTAAAAAATTACAACAACAAATAGAACAAGGTCTTTCTGAAGAAGAAATTAGAAAATCTTGGGAATCAGATTTGGATGTTTTTAAGAAAATACGAGAAAAGTATTTGATATATGATTAAAATACGCCTACTATATCCTCTTTTTTTCTTTAGATACCAACGGCAAACGTTTCTTCAGCGCTTCAACAATATTGTAGGCTGCAGGACATATTTCAATATTCTGTAAGGTTAAATCGGTTATTTGAATAAATTTCTTTCTATTAGTATGAGGATATTCTCTACATGCTTTTGGTCGTACATCGTAAATAAAACAAGAATTATCAGTATCCAAAAATGTGCAAGGAACTTTCTGCATCACATAAAAATCATCTTCATCTCTTTCTAAATGATGTTTAATAAAATCACGCTCTTTCATTTTTAAGTGCTTAGAAATACGCTGAATATCTTTCTCTGTAACAATAGGGCTAGACGTTTTACAACAATTTCCACAATCAAGACAATCTGTTTTTGCAAATTCCTTTTCATGCAATTCTTGCATCAATGGATCTAATCTTTTTTGTTGACGCTTTTTTAAGTTTTGAAAGTATTTTTTCGTTTCAGCATGTGTTTCTTTTGCAAGTATTTGTAATTCTTCAGGTGTAGGTTTCATATTATGCAATATTACTAAAACTAAATTATAAAAACGTCATTGCGAATTTTACTTTTTCAAGTGAAATGTGGCAATCTAACTATTAATAAGGAGATTGCATCTGTCGTTCCTCCATCGCAATGACGAAAGCAATTATAGTCTTAGATCAATTTCTTATAGGTTTACAAATTAAAATAATATTATTGTTAAGCAAAGACGTCTTTTTATCTTAAATTTGCAATTCAATTTTTTTTAGACAAAATGAATATTCAAAATACGATAGAAACCGCCGCAAAAAAAGCAATCAAAAGCATTTATGATGTCGCTATTGACACTATTGAATTCCAAGCTACACGCAAAGACTTTGAAGGAGATACTACAATAGTAATTTTTGCTTTACTGAGGACTATCAAAGGAAATCCTGTAGAAATAGGAACTAAAATAGGTGAATATTTAAAAGAAAACCTTGATGAAATTACTGATTTTAATGTTGTAAAAGGTTTTTTAAATTTAGTGATTTCTAACGCTACTTTTATTTCTGATTTCAACACTTTATATACTGATGCAGATTTTGGGACTGTAAAATCAACGCCTAACAACAAAGCAGTAATGGTTGAATATTCTTCGCCAAATACTAACAAACCATTGCATTTAGGTCATGTTAGAAATAATTTATTAGGATATTCGGTTGCTGAAATTATTGAAGCATCAGGAAAAAAAGTCTATAAAACACAGATTATCAATGATCGTGGAATTCATATTTGTAAAAGTATGTTGGCTTGGGAGCGTTTTGGAAACGGAGAAACTCCAGAAAGTACAGGCTTAAAAGGCGATAAATTGGTTGGAAATTATTATGTAAAGTTTGATCAAGAATATAAAAAAGAAATTGCGACTTTAATTGCTGAAGGTAAAACTGAAGAAGTAGCAAAAAAAGAGGCTCCAATTTTATTAGAAGCACAAGAAATGCTTATAAAATGGGAAGCAGGAGATGAAAAAGTAGTTACCCTTTGGAAGAAAATGAATCAATGGGTTTATGGTGGTTTTGACGTTACTTATAAGAATTTAGGTGTCACTTTTGATAAAAATTATTACGAGAGTAACACCTATTTATTAGGAAAAGATGTTGTTGCTGACGGACTTAAAAAAGGAGTGTTTTACAGAAAAGACGATGGCTCAGTTTGGATAGATTTGACTGATGATGGTTTGGATGAAAAAATCGTTTTACGTTCAGACGGAACAGCGGTTTATATGACGCAAGATATCGGAACTGCCATTGAGCGTTATAAAGATTATGACTTAGAATCACTTATCTATACTGTAGGGAACGAGCAAGATTATCATTTTAAAGTGTTGTTTCTTATCCTTAAAAAATTAGGTTTCGATTGGTCAGATAACCTTTCACATCTTTCTTACGGAATGGTAGAATTGCCTTCTGGAAAAATGAAATCAAGAGAAGGAACTGTTGTAGATGCTGATGAGTTGATGGTTGAAATGGTAAATACTGCAAGAGAAATTTCTGAGGAATTAGGGAAATTGGAAGGTTACTCTACTGAAGAAAAAGAAAAATTATATCGAATTATTGGTTTAGGTGCTTTAAAGTATTTTATCTTAAAAATTGACCCTAAAAAACAAATTCTATTTGACCCAAAAGAATCAATTGATTTTAACGGAAACACTGGACCATTTATTCAATATACATACGCAAGAATTCAATCTATTTTACGCAAAGTAGATTTTGATTTCGATGTCATACTGAGCAAAGCCGAAGTATCTCTACATCCAAAGGAAAAAGAAGTGATAAAAACTTTGCAACAATATCCTGAAGTAATTCAGAATGCTGCAAAGAATCACAGTCCTGCATTGATAGCAAATTACACGTATGAGTTGGTAAAAACGTACAATTCATTTTATCAAAGTGTACCGATTCTTGGTTGTGAAAATATGGACGAAAAAATCTTTAGAACACGTCTTTCAAAAAAAGTTAGTGATACTATAAAATCTGCTTTTAACCTTTTAGGAATTGATGTTCCTGAGAGAATGTAACTATATATTTATATAGAAAAGAAGATAACGATCCTATATTGTTTAATTTTATGTATCGGGTTTGAATATGAAAAGTTGCGGGTTTTAGACTAAAATTTTCCGATGTTTAAATTTAATATTTTTTGTTTTAGAATCATTCTATTTAATTGAATTAAGCAATTTTTTATATGCAGTGTTAGCCAAAGTATCTAATCTTTAAGCGTTAGAATTCTAATTAGTTTTTCATTAATGTAATAATTCCCTGTTCCTAATTTTTCTTTTTTAAGGACTTTGTCTTTGGCCAATTGGTTGAGATATTTAGACGCTGTAATTCTTGAAACACCTAAATCATTCTCAATAAACTCAATTTTTGTATATGGATGTTTAAATAAATTGTTTAATAGATCTTGACTATAAAATTTGTAATTATTTCTCAATAAGTTCTTATACTCATATATTAAATTTTTTATTTTACCAATCAGTATAATTGTTTCTTTTGATACTTGTTCTACACTATCTAACATATATAAAATCCAATTCTCCCAATTGTCAGTTTCTCGAACTTCATGTAAAAGTTTATAATAACCTGCTTTGTGCTCAATAATGTAACGACTTAAATAGAGAACAGGTAAATTTAATAAATCATTCATTACTAAATATAACACATTTATAATTCGTCCAGTTCTACCGTTTCCATCATAAAAAGGGTGAATACTTTCAAATTGGTAATGAATTATAGCCATTTTGACTAAAATATCAAACTCAGACATACTTTCATCATTTATGTATTGTTCAAGATTTTTCATTAAATCTAAAATTGTATTATAATCTTGTGGTGGTGTATATACAATTTCTCCAGTTATTGCATTTTTCAAAGCAGTTCCTGGAACTTTTCTAAATCCAGCATTGTTTTTTTCTAATTCTGATTGTATCTCAATTATATCATTATTGGTTAGTATTTTATTTTTTTTAATTAACCCAAATCCTTTTTTTAATGCAGAAATATAGTTTTGAACTTCTTTAGCGTTTAAAGACTTGAATCCGTCTAAATTTAACTCAGCTTTAAATATGTCATCGTGAGTTGTTATAATATTTTCAATAGCAGAACTATCTTTAGCCTCTTGAAGACCTAAAGTATTGATTAATATATTTTCATTTGGAATACTTGACACAATTCCTTTTAACTCAGCTAATGCTCTGTGAGCAGAAGCTAATTTCTTAAGAACTTTTTTAGTCTCAATATCTTGTTTAAGAGGTAATCTTTTTAGTTTTTCGGATTCCATTATGTATAGAAATATTAATTTTCTTTACAAATATAATTTATTATGATAAGATAATCGATTTTTCTTATCATTACTTTGTGAAATGATAAAATATTCAAGTTTATTTATCAAATTATTTTTTCATCGACGGTATTTTGGTTAATGGTTAAGATAATGTTCCGTTATAATGAACTTTATCGCACGATAGGTAAGTTAGTCGAAAAAAATGACAGAGTCAAGTGGCAACCTGTAATTACTCCAATAATTTTATACTTACCATTTTTTAGTCTTTTAATTTTAGAGTAAATTTGCAAAAGAAAAAATCAGCAATAAAAATATAACTATATGAAATACGACATCATTATCATAGGAAGTGGTCCTGGAGGTTACGTAACTGGAATTAGAGCATCACAACTTGGTTTCAAAGTTGCCATTGTAGAGAAAGAAAGTTTGGGTGGAATTTGCTTAAATTGGGGATGTATCCCAACTAAAGCATTGTTGAAAAGTGCGCAAGTATTTGATTACTTGAAACATGTAGATCAATATGGTTTAAAAGCCGAAGCAATCGATAAAGATTTTGAAGCCGTTATAAAACGTAGTCGTGGTGTAGCAGAAGGAATGAGTAAAGGCGTTCAATTTTTGATGAAAAAAAATAAAATTGACATTCTTAATGGTTTCGGAAAAATAAAAACCGGAAAAAAAGTTGATGTTACTGATACTGACGGAAAAATTACTGAGTACAATGCTGATCATGTTATTATAGCAACAGGTGCAAGAAGTAGAGAGTTGCCAAGTTTGCCACAAGATGGTAAAAAAGTAATTGGATATAGAGAAGCAATGAGCCTTCCTAAACAACCAAAAAGTATGATTGTTGTTGGTTCTGGAGCGATTGGAGTTGAGTTTGCTCACTTCTATAATTCCATGGGAACTGATGTAACAATCGTAGAATTTATGCCAAATGTAGTACCTGTAGAAGATATTGATGTTTCAAAACAGTTTGAAAAATCGTTGAAAAAATCAGGAATTAAAATTATGACAAGTTCATCTGTTGAATCGGTTGATACATCAGGAAAAGGTGTTGTTGCAACAGTAAAAACTAAAAAAGGAGAAATTACTTTAGAGGCTGATATTTTATTATCTGCAGTTGGAATAAAATCAAATATTGAAAATATTGGTTTAGAAGATGTTGGAATTGTAGTTGATAGAGATAAAATATTGGTAAATGATTTTTACCAAACTAATATTCCAGGATACTATGCAATTGGAGATGTAGTTCCAGGACAAGCATTGGCACATGTTGCTTCTGCTGAAGGAATTACTTGTGTTGAGAAAATTTCAGGTTTACATACTGAGCCAATTGATTATGGTAATGTTCCAGGATGTACCTATGCAACACCAGAAATTGCAAGTGTTGGATTAACAGAAGCCAAAGCAAGAGAGGCTGGATATGAGTTGAAAATTGGGAAATTCCCATTCTCAGCATCAGGAAAAGCAACTGCTGCAGGAACTACTGACGGATTTGTAAAAGTGATTTTTGATGCCAAATATGGTGAATGGCTTGGATGCCACATGATTGGTGCTGGAGTTACAGATATGATTGCTGAAGCCGTATTAGGACGCAAGTTAGAAACAACAGGACATGAAGTCTTAAAAACTATTCACCCACACCCAACTATGAGTGAGGCTGTTATGGAAGCTGTTGCTGCTGCTTATGATGAAGTGATCCATTTGTAAAAATAATATTATAATAATTTAAAACCGAATCAAATTGATTCGGTTTTTTTTATATATTTGAACATGAAAAAATTAATTCCAGTATTCGCATTAGTGATGTTATGTTTTTATTCTTGTAAAGAAGAAACAAAAAAAACTAAATCCAAAGTTGTTACACCAAGTGAACGACCTATTACTCCGCCTCCAGATTTTAACACCTTAACTGGCGTTGTTGGTGGCGCACATTATATTTGTCCACAAAATTGTGTTGGAGGAACATCAAGTGCTCAAGGCACATGTCCTGTGTGTAGTACTGCACTAGCACACAATCAAGGATTTCATAATACTCCGAATATTACAACACCAACTACAACGAATCCTGCTGTGACGAATTCTGCTGCAACTCCAGCTCCTGGACCAAATCTTGCTGGTCAATATCATTACACTTGTACAAATGGATGTGCTGGCGGTGGAGATACTGTAGGGAAATGCAGTAGTTGTGCTGGAGATTTAACACATAATCAAGCCTTTCATATTTAAAACTAAATAAAGTTTACTTTTTTAGGCTGACAATTATATATAAATGACCTCATAGATTTATAAAATTTATGAGGTTTTTTCATTAGTTATTATTATTCTTTTTTATCTGTAGGTTTCTTGTTCATCTTATAAATGAGATAGATAAAACCTGCTAAAAAATGGAAGATAATAATTCCTGCAACTATATATAATGTGGTATTTGAGCCTCTCATAGTTATTTGGTAATTTTATGCAAAAGTAAATACTAAAAAGATTTTAAACAGTCACTAAAGTTACAATTCAATAATTGTAAACGCTCCACTCAAGGGCTGTAGAGCTTCTTTTAATTTTGGAATTAATTCATCGCCATATTCTAAATAAAATTCTGAGAAATTAGTATTTCTCTCTTGTAAACTCTTCTTTGGAAATAACTCATCTTGAAGTAATACGATTCTATCAACCAAGTCTTTATGAACTCTTCTTTCGGCTTTTAAAAGTCGTTTTTCAAGATTATTAAGACCGTTTAATTGCTTTTGTTTTTGTGCTTGTACTGCACCAACAAACGATTTATCTGTTTGACTAGCAATCTTTTCCATCTTTTTAAAATGAGCATCAATCTGATTTCGCTGTTCTGAAAAATCAATAATCACATCTGATTTCTCTGTTACTTTTTTATTGATAAGTTCTTGTTGTTTTAAAAACAATTCTTCTGGAGTAATATTTAATTTCTCCATTTTTTTCGATTGTTTTTCTGAAATTAACAAGGCAGAATTACGTAATAATAAAACAGGAAAGGGAACTTCAACTTTTTCAAAATAATCTTTCAATTCCAGCCAATATGCCAACTCTCCTCCTCCACCGATATAGCAAAGATTTGGTAAAATTACTTCTTGATACAATGGTCGCATTATTACATTTGGACTAAAACGTTCTGGATGTAATTTTAATTCATATAACAATTCTTCTTTGGAAAAATTAATCGAAGTGTTATTGATTTTAAATAAATTATCTTCAAAAATGATACGTTCACGCAAGTCATCAGTCAAATAAAATAAATTTATTTCTCTAGGATTTACCTGAATCTTGTAATTTTTTTCTAATGATTTGATCGTTTTTGAAACTTCGTCAAAAGAAATATTTTCAAACAATTCTTTCTCTACAAAAGGCAAAAACTGACGTTTTAAATCTGCATCGTCTCCATCAAGAATAACTAAGCCGTATTCTCCAAATAATTCGTTAGCAAGGTAACGTGTTGCATCAGTTAGATTGTCATTCTCTATATATGCCTTTCTAAATAGCAAACGCAATTTTTTAGAATTATCAGAAAGATTTAAAAGTTTAGAAAATTCATTAAAAACATCTTCTAAACCATATGGTTTTAAACGCCCAACTCCACCAGAAGCAGTACGATTCCAAGTGATTTTCTTATCTTTGAAATTAAAATATTGTATTTCCTCAAAATCGTGATCTTCAGTTGCCATCCAATAAATTGGTACAAAATTATCATCAGGAAATTCTTGCTTTAACTGCTCCGTAAGATTGATTGTTGAAATGATTTTATATAAAAAATATAAAGGACCTGTAAACAGATTCAACTGATGTCCTGTAGTAATGGTAAAAGTATTTTCTTCTGATAAAGACTGAATATTCCTTTTAGTTTTTGAAAAAGATTTTATGTTTTTGTATTGTGACTTTAAAGATGTTACCAAAATTTCGCGATGCGATTCTGAAACAAGTTCAGAATGACGTTTTAAATCAATCTGCTTTTCAAAACCTTTTAAATCTGGAAAATTTCCATGAAAATCAGTAATAGAATTATCTTGTGCCAAATAATCACACATGGTTTTTGAAAAATAACCAGTTTTACAAAATGGAATAGTCGAAGTTTTACTCACTAAATATTAATTTTTGATAAAAATACTAAAATTAATATGGTTGCTGGTAATTACCTCATTTTCTAACAAATTTTTAACTAAACAACCTCAGCATACAAATCATAATCTGCAGCTTCTGTAATTTTAACAGTTGCAAACTCTGCTGTTTTTAAATAAATTTTTGTAGCATCAATCAACACTTCATTATCTACATCTGGAGAATCAAATTCTGTACGACCAATAAAATTATTTCCTTCTTTTCGGTCGATAATAACTTTAAACGTTTTTCCAATTTTTTCTTGATTCAACTCCCAAGAAATTTGAGACTGCAATTCCATTATCTTATTAACTCGCTGTTGTTTAACTTCTTGAGGTACGTTATCATCCAATTCATATGCAGTTGTATTTTCTTCATGTGAATAAGCAAAACAACCTAAACGATCAAAACGCATTTCTGTAACCCAATTTTTTAAGGTTTCAAAATCCTCTTCTGTTTCTCCAGGATAACCAACAATTAATGTCGTTCTAATTGCCATTTCTGGAACAGCTTCTCTAAAACTTCTGAGTAATTTCGTTGTCTTTTCTTTTGTAGTTCCACGCTTCATACTCTTCAAAATGCTATCAGAAATATGCTGTAACGGAATATCAATATAATTACAAATCTTTGGTTCATTTTTCATCACTTCAAGTACATCCATCGGAAAACCTGTAGGAAATGCATAATGCAAACGAATCCATTCTACTCCTTCTACTTTTACCAATTCTCTCAATAACTCAGCAAGGTTTCTTTTTTTATAAATATCTAAACCGTAATATGTTAAGTCTTGTGCTATCAAAATCAATTCTTTAACCCCTTTTGCGGCCAATTTCTTCGCTTCAATAATTATTTCTTCGATAGGAGTTGAACGATGTTTTCCTCTCATCAACGGAATCGCACAGAAACTACAAGGTCTATCACAACCTTCAGCAATCTTAAGATATGCGTAATTTTTTGGTGTCGTTGTTAAACGTTCTCCAATCAATTCATGTTTATAATCTGCACCTAAAACTTTCAATAAATTTGGCAACTCAGTCGTTCCAAAATATTGATCAACGTTCGGGATTTCCTTCAACAAATCCGGCTTATAACGCTCACTCAGGCATCCTGTTACGAATACTTTATCAATATCACCATCTTCTTTTTGCTGTACAAAATCTAAAATTGTATTGACACTTTCTTCTTTGGCATTATCAATAAAACCACAAGTATTTATCACTACGATATTCCCTTCTTTCTCATGTACAACATCTTTACCATTGGCTTTCAATTGTCCCATTAAAATCTCTGAATCATAAACGTTCTTAGAACATCCAAGAGTTACAACATTGATTTTATTCTTTTTTACTGATTTCGTGCGCATTTAATATATTTTAAAGTGCAAAAGTAATTAAACCATTCCTTATACGTTTAGTCTTAATAGAATATTCGTCTTAAAATATTTATTATGAAATTAAGTTCTTTCTTTCTGTTTTTCACATGCTTTTTATTATTATCATGTTCAACAGACGATTTTGAAGAAACCAATGTTCCTGTTAATGAAACATTATATTTCCCTCCTATCGGAAGTGATACTTGGGAAACAACCACATTATCAGAATTGAATTGGAACGAAAGCAATTTACAATCGCTGTTAGATTTTGTTAAAGAAAAAAACTCTAAAAGCTTCATTGTACTATATAATGGTAGAATAGTTTTGGAAGAATATATGAATGGACATTCTAATACAAATCCATGGTATTGGGCAAGCGCAGGAAAAACATTGACATCAACAGTATCTGGAATTGCACAGGATAAAGGCATTTTAAATCTAAATAACAAGGTTTCAGATTATTTAGGAACAGGTTGGACGAGTGCAACTCTAGACAAAGAAAACTTGATTACTTGTAAGAATTTGTTGTCAATGAACTCTGGATTAGATGATACGCTTGGAGATGATATTTCTCCTTCAAATCTACAATACATTTCTGATTCTGGAACTCGTTGGGCATATCATAATGTGTATGTAAAAATGCAAGATGTTGTTTCTGAAGCAAGTAATGATACTTGGAGCAATTATTTTAATGCTAATTTAAGAGATAAAATTGGTATGAATGGACAATGGATTCAAAATGGCGGACTTAGTGTTTATTGGAGCAACTCTAGAAGTATGGCAAGATTTGGATTAATGATGTATGCTAAAGGTCTTTGGGAAAATACACAAATAGTTTCAGAAAGTTTTTTAAATGATGCAACAAACACTTCACAAAATATCAATGATGCTTATGGTTACTTATGGTGGTTAAATGGGAAAAACAGTTATCATTTACCTCAAAGTCAGTTTGAATTTAATGGTAATTTAATTCCAAATGCTCCGAATGATATGTATGCTGCTTTGGGTAAAAATGATCAAAAAATTTATGTCGTACCAAGCAAAAAGTTGGTAATCATCAGAATGGGAAATGCTGCAGATACAGATACTTTCGCACTGTCTAACTTTGACAACGAACTTTGGGCAAAAATTAATGCTGTAATTGAGTAATATTATTTATCAAACTAATAGTTCTTTGGAACAATCCTCATTTTAGATGCATTCTCGTAAATGGCTGCCCATTCTAGTAAATCCTTTTCTGTTTTGGAAGTAATAAATGTCAATCCTTTAGGCTGACCTTCTTCTGTATATCCCATAGGAACTGTAATTGCAGGATATATTGCTACTGCTGCTTCTCCTGCGTGATAGTTATTGATTGATAAAATTCCGTCTAGATTATGCTTATTGATATGTATATCAAAAAATTTCTTCCCTTTGATATGTAGTGAATCTTTAATTTTCACAAATTCATCTTCTTTAGTTTCATCATTCATAATTCCATAAAATAAAGCCTGACCATAAGGCATGGTCTTCACTGAATCTTTCTTGTTAAAATCAATCACATCTTGCACTGATGTTAAACCTATTTTATCGGATGCATTATTCTTTAAATATTTTGGTAAATCATTTCGCATATCAATGTTCAATAAAGCCATAAATCCGTTTAATTTCACTTCAATCTCTTTAATCTCAATAATTTCTGCGCCTTGATTTTTAATAGATTCAACAGCATTTAAGTACAGTGTATCTTTTAGCAACTCTTTAAAAACTCCAAATCGAATTCCATCAAATGATTTCAAACTCGTATCAAGATTATCATAATAATTTTTAAAGCTTCTTTTAAATTCTATACTTAATGCATCACTACTATCATAACCTGACATTGCATCTAATAGAATTGCATTGTCAATCACATTTCTTGTGATAGGTCCTGGAGTGTCTAACGTACTAGAAATCGGCACTATTCCTGTTCTACTTAAAACACCGATAGTTGGTTTTAAACCAACAACTGAATTTGAACTTGCAGGAGATAAAATAGAACCTGCAGTTTCTGAACCTACAGTTCCAACGGAAAAGTTTGCAGCACTCGCAACTCCACTACCTGAACTTGAGCCTCCTGTATCAAATACTTTTCTTCCATACGGATTTAAAGTCTGCCCTCCTATGGCACTATAACCACTTGGACATTCTCCACAAAAGAAATACGCCCATTCACTTAGATTGGCTTTTCCAAGAATTAATGCGCCGTTTTGTTTTAATTGCTGAACTATAAAAGCATCTGAAGTATTATTATTTGCTAATGCTATTGCACCTGCAGTTGTTAGCATTCCTGAGGCGTTGATATTGTCTTTTAATAAAATTGGCATACCGAAAATTGGATGTTTCAACATTCTGTTTTTTAACTGATGGTCTTTTTCTTTGGCTTCTTCCACTACATTTGGATTGAGTGAAATCACAGCATTTAGTGACAATTCATTATTTCTATCAAACTTTTTTATTCTGTAGAGATAAAATAACGTTAGTTTTTCATAAGACAATTTACCTTCATAAATGTTTTTTTGAATTGACGGTATATTTTGCTCGAGAATTAAAGGTTTTAATGCATTGTAATCACTTTCAGAGAAATGCTCCCAATATTTTTCAAAAGGTTGCCACAGCGCATCATTGTCAATATATTGTGAGTCCAACACTTTAAACTCAACATCTTTTACAGCAATTGCACTTGTATCATCAGAAAGTGTAGGCTGTATTTCTTTTTTACAAGAGAATAATACTAGTGCAACTAGTATGAGAAGTTTGGTTTTCATTGGTTTGGTTTTAGAAGTCTAAAATTACGAAAAATAAAAAAGGTGTAGATTTTTAATTTATAAAGTACTAAGTTTACGATATAGACGATTGAAAACTGAGTTTACCTTACAATTACCTGAAAAATGAGTAGAAAGAAAACAGAAATTGGCATTTGTCGAATTTGTAAAAAAGAAAAAAAACTGACTTTTGAACATATTCCACCAAGAGTTGCTTTCAATAAAAACACTCGATATTATTCTATTCCATTTGATGAATTTATAAAAAGCCCTAATTTTATCAAACATAAACCAAAAGGGATTGTTCATCAAGGTGGAATAGGATACTACACTTTATGTGAAACTTGTAATGGCTTTTTAAATAAACATTATGTTCGTTCATTTTCAAAATGGGCGAATATTGGAATGGATTTGAATTCAAAATTTGATTTTAAATACGTTCAGTTTACAGCAATGAATCAAAATCCTTTTAGAGTTTTGAAACAAATAATTTCAATGTTTATTGCAATGAATGAGACTTGGTTTACAGAAGAATATATTGAATTACTTGATTTTATTAAAAATCCTGAATTAAAAACTCTTTCTGATAAATACAAAATATATCAATATTTGAATAATGAGGGACAGATTAGAAATTTAAGTTGGACTGCAACAAATACACATGGAGTTGTTTGCGAATTGACTTTCCCACCTTTTGGTTATGTTCTGAATATTAACAATAATTCTGGAATTAAGCATCTGACTGAAATCAGTGGCTGGAAAAATTATACCGATAAGAGAAATCACTCATTTGATATCGGACTCTATAAATACCCAACATATTTACCTATCCCATTAGATTATAGAAATAAAACTGACATTGAAAAGAAATACAATGAGGATTATAAAACAAAAAATTAACAACTTATCTAATTTATTGAAATTTTAAAGTCTATCAACAAAACTCCTATTTAAAAAACGAATCTACAAACTCAACTTTATTAAATACCTGTAAGTCATCAATACCTTCACCAACGCCAATATATTTTACAGGAATTTGAAATTGGTCAGAAATTCCAATCACAACACCTCCTTTTGCAGTTCCGTCTAACTTTGTAACTGCCAATGAAGTAACTTCAGTTGCTAATGTAAACTGTTTTGCTTGCTCAAATGCATTTTGACCCGTAGAACCATCTAAAACTAATAATACTTCGTGAGGCGCATCGTCAATCACTTTCTGCATTACACGTTTTATCTTGGTCAACTCATTCATCAAATTGATTTTGTTATGCAATCTCCCTGCTGTATCAATAATAATAACATCTGCATTTTGAGTAACTCCAGACTGTAAGGTATCAAAAGCAACAGACGCTGGATCTGAACCCATTTCTTGGTGTATCAACGGCACATCTACTCTATCTGCCCAAACTTGTAATTGGTCAATTGCTGCTGCACGAAACGTATCTGCAGCACCCAAAACAACTTTCAATCCTGCTTTTTTAAATTGTGATGCTAGCTTACCTATAGTTGTTGTTTTTCCAACTCCATTCACACCAACAACCATAATCACGTAGGGTTTTTGACCTTCTGGAATGGTAAATTCAGTTTCATTTCCTGCATTGGTTTCTGCCAATAATCCTGAAATTTCTTCTCTAAGTATTTTATTTAATTCTTCGGTTCCTAAATATTTATCTTTAGCAACACGCGCTTCTATACGATCTATAACTTTTAAAGTTGTGTTTACACCAACATCTGACGCTACTAAAACTTCTTCTAAATTATCAAGTACATCATCATCAACTTTTGATTTTCCTGCAACGGCTTTTGATAATTTAGATAGAAATGTGGTATTCGTTTTCTCTAATCCTTTATCTAGGGTTTCTTTTTTTTCTTTTGAAAATAGTTTTTTAAATAAACTCATATATTGTAATTTGATAATTGGTCAATTATGATAATTCATAATTAACAAATACATTTGTCATTAACTCCTTTTTTATATTTCTTTGGAGTCATTGAATCTTCGATTTCCTGTGAAGGCAGGAACCTATACAAAGTTTATTCTGGATTCCTGCCTTCGCAGGAATGACATCAATCATAAACTCATTATATAATAACAGTCAAAAACTGAACCTAAATTTTTTTTATGGCAAATTGTCAGACTGATACAAATATAAAATAAAAAAGCTACTTTCTTATTAGAAAGTAGCTTTGTAAATATTGTATAAGTGAGATTTATTTCTTTCCGAAAAAATCATTCACTTTTGATGGATCCATAATTGCTTCAACAAATGTATAAGCTCCTGTTTTTGGAGACCTTACCATTTTGATTGCTTTTGCCAATCTTTTTGAACCTGTTTGTAACGATGCAACTGATTTCTTTGCCATATCCTATTATTTTATCTCTTTATGAACAGTCATTTTCTTTAAGATTGAGTTGAATTTCTTCACCTCTAATCTATCAGGAGTGTTCTTTTTATTTTTTGTTGTTATATATCTTGAAGTTCCAGGTTTACCAGAAGTTTTGTGTTCAGTACACTCTAATATAACTTGGATTCTATTTCCTTTGCTCTTTGCCATCTTATTATACTTTTATTTTTAGGAAATTACTTAGTTAAAAATCCTTTTGCTCTTGCTTCTTTAAGCACAGCAGAAATTCCTAATTTATTAATATTCTTTAAAGCAGCAGTAGAAACTTTTAATTTTAACCACTTATCTTCTTCTGGAATATAAAAACGTTTGCTAATTAAATTAACGTTAAATTTTCTTTTAGTTCTATTCAAAGCGTGAGAAACATTGTTCCCAACCATTGCTTTTTTACCTGTAAGTTCACAAACTCTAGACATTTCTATACAGTTTTATATTATTATCTCAAAACGAGGTGCAAAAATAGAACTTATTTAAGTAACAGACAAGTCTATTCTAACTATTTTTTATAATTTCTTTTCTCAGCATTTCTAAGGCTTTATTTGATGCTCTTTCAATTACTTTTAATCGTGGTTTACCAAAGAAAAATTCTTCTGAATAAACGCCTTTTGGAGTTGCAATTGCAATATAAACTGTACCGACTGTTTTATCTGTCTCATCAGCTGTAGGTCCAGCATTTCCAGTAGTTGCAATAGCATAATCTGTCTTCAATTTTCGCTGCACTCCTATCGCCATTGCTTCGGCTACTTCTGAACTCACAACGCTAAACATATCAATAACATCAGAAGAGACATCCAACAATTCTTCTTTTACAGTTCTGCTATATGAAATAATCGATCCAACAAAATAAGAAGACGAGCTAGGAATTGACGTGAATGATTTTGCAATTGCTCCTCCTGTACAACTTTCAGCAGTAGAAACTGTTAAATTACTTTTGGTCATCAATTTACCTAATACCTTCTCTATAGTTTCACTATCTTCATAACCTACAATTATATCATCAATAAGAGTTGTAAGTGTTGAAATTTCTTTTTCTAAAGTAGTTTCAAGAAGTTCCTTGTTGATTCCTTTAGCACTTAGTCTTAATCTAAGTTTTCCATAAGATGGTAAATATCCCAATTTGATAAATGTTGGTAAATTATCTTCCCAACGCTCGATTCTAGCGGCAACCATACTCTCACCCATTCCATAGGTTAGTATTGTTTTATGAATTATAAAAGGCAAATCAAATTGTTTTTGAATACGAGGCAATACTTCTGCAAGCATTAAACCTTTCATTTCATTTGGAACTCCTGGAAGCGAAACAAAAACTTTTTTATTCTCATCAAACCACATTCCTGGAGCCGTCCCAAAATCATTTTTTAGAGGTGTACATTTTGTTGGAACCAAAGCTTGTTGTTTATTAACCTCTGTAAATGGATAGTCGAGTTTTGCAAACATACTTCTGATATGCTCGACTATTTTTTCATTCAGCACAAGCGTGTCATTAAAATAAGACGCAATAGTATTCTTGGTAATATCATCTTTTGTTGGTCCTAATCCACCAGTAAGAATAACAATTTCTGCTCTATTCTCAGCTTCTTTAAGCGCATCTAAAATATGTTGTTTATCATCTTGAATAGAAGTAATTTGATAGACTGAAACGCCTATTTTATTGAGTTCTTCAGCAATCCATTTAGAATTGGTGTCAGTAATTTGACCAATTAATATTTCGTCTCCTATAGTGATGATTTCTGCGTTCATACTACAAAAGTAATTTATTGAATGATGAATTAACAATTTTTTAGATTTATATCTTATTTGATTGGTTATCTTTACAATCAAAATCATATAAAAAATGAAAAGAATACTTTTTATCACAATTTTATGCATCGCACAATTAAGTTATGCTCAAAACAAAGACAATAGAGGTTATAAGGTAAGTGTTAACGAACAAGTTCCTGACCTTTCATTTTCTCTGATGGATGGCACTAAAATTACAAGTGAGAACTTAAAAGGAAAAGTTGTTGTTTTACAATTTACAGCATCTTGGTGTGGTGTATGTCGAAAAGAAATGCCACATCTTGAAACTGAAGTTTGGCAACGTTTTAAAGACGAAGATTTTATTCTTATTGGAATTGATTTAAAAGAAGATGTTGAAAAGGTTAAAAAGTTTATCAAGCAAACCAAAGTTACCTATCCTTTCACAATTGATAGCGATGGTTCATTGTTTGAGAAATTTACTTTACCAAAAGCAGGTGTTACTCGTAATATCGTGTTAAATAAACAAGGGAAAATAATTTTCCTATCAAGATTATATGAACCAAAAGAATTTCAAGAAATGATTGATGTGATTGAAAGTGAATTACATCCAAAATAGTTTCAAAACATACTGTAAGAAATAAGGTGAAAAAGCGACTATGCCATTATCTATAAATTATATATCATGAAAAAACTACTTTATTTCCTGTTTATTTTTCCTCTTTTTCTAAATGCTCAAAATGATTGTAAAGATGGTCATTCTGAATCAAAACCTGCTGATGTCTCTGGAAAAAATGTTGACGGAAACTCAGAATTAATTCCTATTTCTTTTAAAAACAATAGCATCAAAGGGTCTCCATTTGCATTTAAAGATTGGTGTAAATGTGAAGTTGTAACTCTTGATAATTCTGTTACTAATTATGACAAAGTTCAATTTAATTTAGAAAAAAATCAAGTAATTGTTTACAACAATGGAATCTCAACTGCTATCCCAACAAGCCAAATAACATCTTTTAAGGTAACAGATGGCAATTCTACAAGATGGTTTACCTCAATAGACAAGTCAAATTTTATAGATAACACTGAGAATAAACTTTATGAGGTTTTTTCAACTGGCAACTATTTGATTAAAGAAACCACTAAAAACATTCAAGTGTCATCAGATGATTCTCAAAAAATGTACTACAAGAAAAGAACATCTTATTATGTTTTAAATAAATCTGGGAAATACGTTAAGACAAAACTTAATAAAAAAAATATCATGAAATTATTGAAGGATAAGGAGAGTGATATCAAAACTTATATTAGTAAAAACAAACTTTCATTTAACGAAAAAGACATTCCTAGGATACTTGAGTATTACTATACTCTCAGTTAATTTTAATTGAGAAAATAGATTTATAGTAGAAATTGATATATTTAGTTAAAAGCAAATAGTTTTGTTACTTTTGCCATAAATATACATCTACATTATGGAACAAATTTCTCATTTACTCTATGATTATTTAATTTCTGTTGGCACGACTGAAACTGTTGCGAAATTCAGCAATATGTTTGCATTGTTAATTGCGGCTATAATTATCCTTTTTATTATTGACTATCTTTCTAGAAAACTTTTAATTAAGTTTTTCAATCAATTTTCAAAAAAATCAAAAACACAGTTTGACGATTTATTAGTCTCTAATAAAGCACCAAGAAATATTGCTCACATTTTACCGCTAATTTTTGCATTAGAATTAGTTCCAACAGTTTTTATTGATTTTCCTCAATTTGAAGTAATTCTTGAAAAAGGAGTTCAAGTTTTTGGAATCATTCTTTCATTATGGATTGTTAGAAGCCTTCTAAATACTTTAAAAGATTATTTCAAAACACTTCCTCAGCTTAAAGACAAACCTATAGATAGTTACATTCAAGTATTTATGATTTTTGCTTGGGTTGCTGGTTTTATGTTTGCATTTGCTATTATTACCGGAATTTCTATACTAAGTTTTTTCACTGCATTAGGAGCCGTATCTGCGGTAATCATCTTGGTATTTAAAGACACAATTCTTGGTTTTGTTGCTAGTATTCAAGTATCAATTAATGATATGGTGCGTATTGGTGATTGGATTACTTTTGAAAAATATGGTGCTGATGGTGACGTTATAGAAATAAATTTAGCAACTGTAAAGGTTCAAAATTTTGACAAAACTATCACAACGATTCCAACGTACGCTCTAATCTCCGACTCATTTAAAAACTGGAGAGGAATGGAAAATTCTGATGGGAGACGAATTAAAAGAGCTGTTATCATTAAACAGGATAGTATTAAGTTTTTATCTCAAAATGATATTGAAAAATTATCAAAAATAGATTTAATCGCTTCATATATCAAAGCTAGACAAAACGATATTACTACACACAATCAAGAAAATAATATCAATAAAGAATTATCTTTAAACGGTAGAAACTTAACAAACGTTGGTGTATTCAGAAAATATATTGAAGAATATGTAAAAAATCATTCTGCAATTAATGAAAATATGATGATAATGGCGCGACAACTTGCTCCTACCTCACAAGGTGTACCAATTGAAGTTTATGCGTTTAGCAAAGATAAACGTTGGGAAAATTATGAATATATTATGGCTGATATTTTTGATCACCTTCTATCATCAGTGACTTACTTTGATTTAGAACTTTTTGAATTACCAAGTAGCACAAGTTTTAAAGTTTAAATATTTAAACTTTAAAACTTATTTAATCTTTAAATCAAACACTTGTTTTCCTTCAAGCGTTCCAACTAAAATATCATTAGATTCAACTTTCCCAACACCTGCAGGAGTTCCTGTAAAGATAATATCCCCTTTTTTTAAGGTGAAGTATTGTGAAACGTAAGCGATTAACTCATCTATCTTCCAAAGCATTGAATTCGTGTTTCCATCTTGCACAACAACATCGTTCTTGATTAATTGAAAGTTCAAGTTCTCTAAATCAAACTTATCTTTTGAATGAAATTCTCCAACAACGGCACTACCATCAAAAGCTTTTGCTTTTTCCCAAGGCAATCCTTTTTCTTTTAATTTCGATTGCATTTCTCGATCAGTAAAATCAATTCCAAGACCAATTTCGTCATAATATTTATGCGCAAACTTAGCATTAATATATTTTCCCACTTTGTTAATCTTTACCAACACCTCAACTTCGTAATGAATTGAATTTGCAAAAGGAGGTATAAAAAATGGCATTTTCTTAGGCAATATTGCAGAATCTGGTTTCAAAAAAACCACAGGAGTTTCAGGTCGTTCATTTGCAAGCTCTTCTATATGTTTAGCGTAATTACGCCCAATACAGATTATTTTCATAAACTTTTTTCTATTAAAATTATTCTTGCATTTCTATAAATACAAGTGTGTTCTCACTTTTCTCTAACTCTATTCTTTTATAAATAGATGCTCCACCTTCATGATTGGGTCTAAAATGTTCTATTACAAACATTTCAGAATCTTCATAATTTTGAATTATTTTTGTAGAATTATAATCAGATGTATTTGGAATTAAATCCTTTTTTTCTTCATCGATTCTTTTAAAACCATCAGATTTTTTTATTTTTTCAATAATTTTACTTTTGTCATTATCAGAAATTTCCAATCTAAATCTGTGATAATAATCTGCAATAGGCAATCTTGTATTATTATTTAATATTTTAAAATCATCTTTTAAAACAATGTCTTGTTCTGCTAATAAACTTCTTGCTTGATCTTTTGTAAAAAAAGAATCTTGAAATACCCAAAACAAAACTATCAAAACTAAAAAAATAGACAATATAATTGATAAATATTTCCCAACTTTTGGATACCCTAATTTCTTTGGAATCCAATAAATAAAGAATAATATTCCAATCATAAAAAGAATAAAAACGACTAGTATTCCCATAATTTTAAGGTATCCATTTCTTTTCAAAATTTGGCTTGCGCTTTTCTAAAAAAGCATTTCGCCCTTCTTTTGCCTCATCAGTCATATAAGCCAATCGCGTTGCTTCTCCAGCAAATACTTGCTGACCTACCATTCCGTCATCAGTTAAATTCATAGCGAATTTCAACATTTTGATAGACATAGGTGATTTCGCTAATATTTCTTGTGCCCATTCATAGGCAGTATCTTCCAACTCATCATGAGGAATAACAGCATTTACCATTCCCATTTCGTAAGCTTCTTGTGCAGAATAATTCCTTCCTAAAAAGAAAATTTCACGTGCTTTTTTCTGCCCGACCATTTTTGCTAAATATGCTGAACCATATCCACCATCAAAAGAAGTAACATCAGCATCTGTTTGTTTAAAAATTGCATGTTCTTTACTTGCCAATGTCAAATCACAAACTACGTGCAAACTATGTCCGCCTCCAACTGCCCATCCAGGAACAACGCAAATAACTGCTTTTGGCATAAAACGAATCAAGCGCTGCACTTCTAAAATATTTAATCGATGATAACCATCTTCACCAACATACCCTTGCTTTCCTCTTGCTTTTTGATCGCCTCCTGAACAAAAAGAATACACGCCATCTTTAGTTGATGGCCCTTCTGCAGATAATAACACAACTCCAATAGATGTATCTTCTGTTGCATCATAAAATGCTTCGTATAATTCTTTGGTTGTTTTAGGACGAAATGCATTTCTTACATTTGGTCTATTAAATGCAATTCGAGCAACTCCATTGCATTTCTTGTAAGTTATATCTTCAAATTCTTTGACTACTTGCCAATTGATTTCATTCATGTGTTTACATTTATTGGTAAAAATAAATCATTTTAATGGTCTAAAAAATTGATTTATCAAATAATTAGTAATTTTGGGGTATCAAAAGCGACAAAACAAAAATTAGCCCATCAAAATAAAGTAAATGAAAATAGTTTCATTCAATCATAATAAGTTAGAGGAGTTACCATTAAAACTAACAGTTAGTTTTGAAAAAATGTTTTTATTATTTAACAAATATGCGAGTGAGGAGTTTAAAAACCATCCTTATCATGCTTCTGCACATTTAATGGTTGCAGAAATTGAAAAATATCCAGAATTAATTGAAGGATTTTCAGACTTTTCATTATTAGAGAAATATAAAGATCAAATTGATTTACTCCTTGAACCGTTATTTCCAGAGCCATTATTATTAAACGAAATAAAAGCCGCGACAATCCCATTTTCGTTTATTTCTTTTAAATTCACTACACGATTTGAAAACATTCTAAAAAATGCAGGTGATAATTATGAGTTCACCATCAGTAATTTTGATGACGACTTGATGTATATTCATGCATGTACAATGATTTTGGGAATAGTTTATAATTACCATATTGATTTAAAGAAACCATTTTTCTTTGATATTCCTAATGAAAAATCTGGAATTTTAATGAATTATCGTGCCGCTTTTAATGGTGATTTTATGGATATTATTGCAACCGAAAATGCACCTAAAATTACAGAAGAAGATTATAAGTTACTGTTAGACAACTTCGACAATATAGATATTTGGAAAGAGAAATTCCCTCCAAATAGTTACATCTTTAAAGGCTTTGGTATTATGAACCTTTTTGATGTGACTACTGATGCTACATTATCAAAGATCAGCAATGATTTATTGCGAGGAGGCGATGATTTAATTTTAGATTTAGAAGGTCACCTTCGTGGATTTTTTAATATAAAAGATTTAAAAATTGGTTATTCTGTTTTTGATGGCGACACAAAAAATCTACATTTGGCAAGAGTCAGAGAATCGGTAAGTTTAATATTACCAGAAGAGCAAGAGGCATCTAGCAGTTGTAATGGGTTCTTTTGTGATAACATCATAGAAAGTGTTTTTAAAAACAGTAATACTATTGCTATTTCTGATGTAGAAAAATATGGTCGTTTAACAAACTACAACCACTTTTATAAGCAACTAAAGGCAAATAATGTTGGTAGCATTATTTTACTACCTATAAAAGCATCAGAAGGTGCTGATTTAGCTATTTTAGAAATTGCATCACCTCGACCTTATGAACTTAACTCAATCAATCAGAGTAAATTAACCAATTTATTGCCAGTACTTAGATCTGCTGTAGAACGTAAATCAAAAGAACATCTAAATATATTAGAAGCAACCATTCAAGAACACTATACATCTATACATCCTTCTGTAAAATGGCGTTTTTCTAAAGCAGCTGAGGCTCACCAAAGAGCTCTTTTAAATAAAGAAGAAAATATTGAATTGGAAGAAATTGTCTTTAAAGATGTGTACCCATTATTTGGTCAATCTGATATAAAAGGTTCTTCTATTGCTCGAAACATAGCCATTAAAGATGATTTAATAACACAACTTTCTTTAGCTATTAATGTTTTAAATGAGGCTTGTAAATTTGAGAAACTTCCAATTTATGACGAATTAATATTTCGTATAAAAGAATATTTAAATCGCGTGAAAAAAGGACTAAATGCAGGTGATGAGATAGGAATTTTAGACTTTTTAAAGCAAGATATATATCCGATTTTTAATCATATTAAAAAGATTAACAATCCGCTATCAAAATTAGTTGATGTATATATCAATAGATTAGACAAAGACTTAAAAGTAGTCTATGAGAAGCGTAAGGAATATGAAAATAGCGTTACTTTATTGAATGACAAATTAGCAAACTTTATTGACACAAAACAAGATGAAGCACAAGCAATGTACCCTCATTATTTTGAGCGTTATAAAACTGATGGTGTAGAATACAATATGTATATTGGAAAATCTTTGGTTGAAAATAGAGACTATAATGATATTTATCTATACAATCTTCGTTTGTGGCAATTACAGCTAATGTGTGAAATGGAAAATGTTGTGTACAATCTTAAAGATAAAATGGAACATCAACTTGAAATTGCTTCATTGGTTTTAGTACACAGTAATCCATTGGCAATAAGATTTAGAATGGATGAAAAACAATTTGATGTTGATGGTGCTTATAATATAAGATATGAAATTATTAAAAAGCGTATAGACAAATCACATATAAAAGGTACAAATGAGCGTATTACCGTTCCTGGAAAAATTGCTATTATATACTCTCAAGAAAAGGATGCCATTGAATATATGAAGTATATTAAATACTTACAATCAAAAAAATATCTATTGGCAACGGTAGAAAAATTAGACATTGAAGATTTACAAGGAATTACGGGTTTAAAAGCACTTAGAGTTGCTGTAAATTACAAAAATCCTAGTCAAGAAAAAATAACGATGAATGACTTAATGAATGTTATAAAAAGTGAAAATTTAAATTAATTAAACCACTGTTGAATTTTTCATAAGCATAAAAGAAATTATAAATGCAAGTATTGAAAGTACGATTCCAACCATAAATATATTGTAGGCAACTCTTAATAGCTTGTATTTTTTATCCAACACTTTTCCTAAAAAATATAAATCTTTCATAAGTGATTTGTATAAATAATCACGATCATTCATGACTTGTTGCATACCATCTTGAAACTCTTTCAATGGCATTTTATGAAAGTTACCAAAAAATAATAAATTTACTTTTTTATTTACTACATCTTCACTTGTGAAAGTTCCCGAAGTAACTTTTGGGCGTGTAGATAAAATTGAAAATATCATCGTAACAACTGACATCAATAAAAACAACATTGTAGGATAAATTAAATAATAATTATCTGGTTTGTCCAATTTTGGAAATAATGTAGAAAGCGCAATAGATAAAATAATAGCGCTTACTGATAGTAAAATATTTGCTTTAGTATCAGCAATATCACTCAATTTTATATGATTTCTCAGCGTAACACGATACATGGTTTCAATCCCGCGATCAGGCCTATTGTCTTTTAATGCTTTTCTTTTATTTTCTTCAAGTTTTAGTTTACCTTTCAGTTCTTGCTCTTCTTTTTTCAACGTTATCTTACGCAAGTCCTTTTGAATCTTTAACCAATTAACAGTTTTCTGTTCATTTAATTTCTGATATGCATAATCAGTAAAATACTTATGATTTGCAATAAAATTCTGATTCTCTTCAAGCCATTCAATATCTGTCATGTGTTTATCAAACAGTACTTCCCATTCTGACCTTAGTAAACTTGATCTATTCCCAAAATCTTCACTTCCTAAATGGAATAAATCCGCATCACAAAGGATTTTTTCTAAATTACTTTTAGGTTTATGAGGCATTTTGGTCGCATCAATACAAGAAAGTACTTTTACAATTTTCTCTTTTGATAGTCCTTTATCTTTTAAATATTCTGTTGCAATTTTTTTACTTTCCTCTTCATGTTCTTTATGATTTTCTACAAATCCTACATCATGAAACCAAGCAGCAATCAAGAGAATTTCTTTATCGCTTTCTGAAATGTTTTCTGCAATAGCAATTTCATTTGCCGCTTCAACTACCTGTAAAGTATGGTCAAAATTGTGATATACAACTTCAACAGCGAGTTTATCTTTATACAAACTTGAGATAAAACCTTTTACTCCAATAAAAAAATCATTTTCTAACATATTATAAAAATAAGTGCATTCAAAAGTACATAAATTTATGTACTTTTATATTTTATCGCTAATTTATACATTTATGAGTCGAAATTACCTTTACAAACTTTCTCTTTTTATTTTCGTGCTTTTTTTAAATGCTTGTGCAACTTATGATGTGCAATATGACTCTTCAGTTATTAATTGGAAAACAAACAGCAATGAAATTACTGATGAAATTGACCATACTTTTTATTTGATTGGTGATGCTGGAAATGCTAAACAAGGTGAATCACTAACTCATTTTAATTCTTTAAAAGAAGTACTTTCTAAATCTTCTAAAAATTCTACAGTGTTGTTTTTGGGTGATAATATCTATGACGAGGGTTTACCTAAAAAAAATCATCTAAATAGAAAATTGGCAGAACACAGATTAGATGCTCAGATTGAATTGGTCGATGATTATAAAGGTCAAACAATTTTTATACCTGGAAATCATGATTATTATAACGACGGAATTAAAGGTTTGGAAAGAGAGGCAAACTATATCAAAGAAAAACTAAACGACAAGAATGCTTTCTTACCAAAAAATGGCTGTCCCTTAAAAAAAATAAACCTTTCTGATGATTTAATACTTATCATTATCGACACACAATGGTATCTTGAAAATTGGGATAAAAACCCAACAATGAATGATGATTGTGAAATAAAATCAAGAGAACAATTCTTTGCAGAGTTTCAAAGTTTGATAAAAAAATCGGAAGGAAAAACAACAATTATTGCATTACATCACCCAATGTTTACTAATGGTACGCATGGCGGACAATTTTCTTTAAAGCAACAATTGTATCCTGCAAACAACAAAGTACCGTTACCCATTTTAGGAACTCTAGCAAATTTACTTCGCAAAACAACTGGTGCATCTCCTCAAGATTTGCAAAATTCACTCTATAGAAAACTCAAAAATCGCATCGTTACTATTTCACAAAAATCTGATAAAGTGATTTTTGTTTCTGGTCACGAACACAACCTACAATATCTTATCAAAAACAATAAACCACAAATTATAAGTGGCTCTGGATCTAAAGTAACTGCAGTAAAAAACACTAATGGAAGTATTTTTTCTTATGGTGGTCTAGGTTATGCAAAATTAGAAGTTTATAAAAATGGCGCTTCTCAAGTGTCATATTACTCAGTAAAAGACGGTAAACAAGAGTTGATTTTTTCTACCGAAGTCTTTTCATCAACCACTAAAAACAAAGAGTATAATTACACTTCTGACTTTCCAAAAACTGTTGAAGCCTCAATTTATTCTTCTGAAGAAACTAAAAAAAGTAATTCTTACAAATCTATGTTTGGAGAACATTACAGAAAATATTATGACACTAAAGTAACTGCTCCGACTGTTCTTTTAGACACTTTATTTGGCGGTTTAACACCTATAAGAAAAGGAGGAGGATTTCAATCTCGCTCATTGCGATTAAAAAATAAAGATGGAAAAGAATATGTGATGCGTGCTTTGCGAAAAAGCGCAACACAATTTATTCAAGCTGCTGCATTTCAAGAACAATCTGTTGAAGGTGAATTTGACGATACGTATACCGAAGAATTTTTGTTAGATTTTTACACTTCTGCACATCCATACACACCATTTATTATTGGTGATTTGGCAGATGCTGTTGAGATATTTCATACCAATCCAACATTATATTACATTCCGAAACAAAATGCATTAAAACACTTTAACGAAGATTTTGGAGACGAGCTATATATGATTGAAGAGCGCACAACATCAGGTCATGGAGATGTAAAAAGCTTTGGTTTTTCTGATAAATTAATCAGTACAGATGACCTATTAAAAAAACTTCGGAAATCTGACAATAATTCGGTTGATGAAGATGCCTATATAAAAGCACGATTATTTGATATGCTTATTGGTGATTGGGACAGACATCAAGATCAATGGCGTTGGGCAGAATTTAAAAACGGTAAGAAAAAAGTGTACAAACCAGTACCCAGAGACCGAGATCAGGCATTTTCTAAACTTGATGGTTTTCTATTCGACGCACTTACTAAGCTAGTTCCTGGACTGAGAAAAATGCAAAAGTTTAATGACGACATTTATAATGTAAAAACATTTAACACATCGCCTTACCCTTTAGATATGGCACTATTGAATCAAACTGACTATAAAAGTTGGGAAGAACAGGTTAAATTTATCCAAAAATATATTACAATTGATGTTATAGATAATGCATTCAAATCTCTGCCAAACGAAGTTATTGATGAAACAACAGTAACTATTAAAAATATGCTGAAGAATAGGCTTAATCATTTGCCTAAAATTGCTAAAGACTACTACAGTCACTTGGCAAAATTTGGTGTTGTCAAAGGAACAGATAAAGACAATTGGTTTGAAATAGAACGTTTACCAAATGGTCAAACATCTATTAAAACATTTAATATTAAAAAAGGCGAAAAAGGAGGTTTGACATTTGAAAAATTGTTTTCAAAAGACGAAACTAAAGAAATATGGATTTATGCTCTTGATGACGAAGATGTTTTTGAAGTTATTGGTGTAAATAATAGTGTAATTCCATTACGTCTTATTGGCGGTCAAAATAATGACACTTATATCATTGAAAGTAGTAAAAGAGTTACTATTTATGATTATAAAACCAAGAAAAACACCTTTAATACAACTAAAGGAAAACGTAAATTGTTCAATAATTATGAGGCTAACACCTATAATTATAAAAAATTAAAATATAGTAAAAATCAATTTACACCAATAATTGGTTCAAATCCTGATGATGGTTTTAAAATTGGAATTAATAATATTTATACGGTTTATGGTTTTGAAAGAAATCCATTTACAAAACAACATCGATTAAATGCTACTTACTACTCTGCTACCAAAGGCTTTGATATTCAATATACTTTTGAATCTGCAAATATTTTTAACAAATGGAACTTCCTCATTGAAACTAAAATTACCAGCCCAAATTATAGTATAAATTATTTTGGCTTTGGTAATAATACAATAAATAATGAAGAACTTTATGGAGAGAATTATCACAGAGTAAAATTGAGCACTTATGCCTTTACTCCTTCTCTAAAATGGAAAGGGAGAATGGGAGCAGAATTTAAAGTTGGCGCATCATATGAAGGTATAGAAGTTGAAAACATAACAGGACGTTTTATAAATACTGTCCCAAATACCATTGAAAAAAGAAAAAATTATTTAGGCATTAACGCTTTGTATCATTATGAAAATTACGATAATAAAGCATTTCCAACACTCGGAATGAGCACTACAATAGAAACTAACTGGAAAACAAATACAGATGACGCTGATGAGAATCATTTATCAGTAAAACCATCAATAAGTTTTGACCACAAACTTACGGCAAGCGGAAAAATCGTATTTGCCACAAAATTAAGTGGAAATATAATTTTTGGAGATAATTTTGAGTTTTATAACGCAGCAAGCATAGGTGGAAAAAACGGACTCAGAGGATATAGAAACCAACGTTTTACAGGAAATCAATCTTTTTACCAAAACACAGATATTCGTTTTAATTTAAAGAAAGTTAAAACCAGACTTATTCCTCTACAAATTGGCTTATTTGGAGGTTTTGACTATGGAAAAGTGTGGTTGGACAACGAAGATTCAAAAAATTGGAAAACATCATATGGCGGAGGTTTTTGGTTGGTTGGAGCAGATATGTTGAATTTAAACTTTTCTCTTTTTGATTCGAAAGATGGTGCACAATTTGTGTTTGGTTTTGGTTTCGAATTTTGATTTAATTAAAGCCTTACAAAATCATATTTTAAAAATTTATTCGTTGTAAAGATATAACCAATGAAAAATTAGTACTTTCGGAAAAAATAAATCCCAAATAAAATGAAAAAAATTATAGTTATTATTTGCTTATTTTATACTGCAACATTTTTTGCTCAACAAACATTCAACCACACAATTGATTCTTCAGAATTAGGTGGAGAACGAACTTTAAAAATCTATTTACCGCCTTCTTACGAAGCAGAAACAGAAAGGCAATATCCATTAACAATAGTTTTTGATGCAGATTATTTGTTTGATGTTTATGTAGGTAATTCTATATTATTTGCCCAAAAAGGAAAAGCACCAGAACAAATTATAGTTGGCATTGTGCAAAGTGGAGACCAGCGTTATGAAGACTGTTCTTATGACAAAGAAACGAGTCGTCCAACTCAAGAATCTACAGACTTTTTCAATTTTATAAAAAATGACTTATTGGATTATATGGATGAAAATTATCGCATTTCTCCATTTAAAACTATTGTAGGAAATACGATTACTGCAAATTTTACCAATTACTTTTTTATTGATGACAATCACATGGTTAATGCATATATAAATATAAACCCTTATTACGCTCCTGAAATTCCTGCAGCAATAAAAGGAGTTGCTGAAACTGTTAAAAACAACACATATTATTATTATTTAAGTTCTGGAAGTTATTTATCTAAAAAGAGACAAGATGGAGTTGCTATGGCAAATTCAGAATTATCATCAATAGAAAATGAAAAATTTAATTATAAATACGAAGACTTAACAGGCGCTACTACTGTATCATCAATAGGACAATCCATTTCAAGTGGTATTGCTTTTATATTCGACATTTACTCTTCAATATCAAAAGAAGAATATAACACGAAGATTAAAGACCTATCGCCTCCTGATGCAATTGCATATCTCGAAAATAAATATGTTGATATCGATTATTTATTTGGATCAAACTTAAAAATAAGGGAAAAAGATATTTACGCCATCGAAGGCATTATCATAGACAAAGAAAATGGTGAATACCTACGTGATTTTGGGGAAATGATTTTTAAACTGTATCCAGAATCTCCTTTAGGAAATTACTATATCGGATTAGGTTTTGAATTGAACGGAAAATTTAAACGTGCCTTAGAAGCCTATAAAGAAGGCTATATGAAAATAGAAGGAAGTCCGACAAATGCTGACCAATTTTATAAAAATGTAGAACGTGTAGCCAAAAAAGTGAAGTAAATCTTAATGCTGCACCAAACGTATTCCATCAGATTCTATAACAATCAATTTCAATCTATACAAGCCACCAATTGAGCTTTTAAACGCTTTTTTACTCATATTCATTTGATATTTGATATCTTCTGGTGACGATTTATCGTGCAACGGAAGAAAACCTTCTTCAGTTTTTTTAAGCGCATCTAACACTTTAATTTCGTTTTCTACCAAGGTCTTTTTAAAACCAATTGGCTGTAAACTCACGTCAATACCGCCATCTTCACGAAGTTTTTTGATATAACCAACAACCTCATCGCCTTCGGCAAGTTTTACATACAATTCGTTTTTATATAACAACCCTTCTACTTCGCGGTTTATCAAAACTGTAAATCCCAATCTTGATATTCTTCCAATGGTTAAATCTACCTTATCTCCTACTTTCATGTGTTTAAAATATATTGTTTACGAATGTCATTTCGAATGTAATGAGAAATCTCATCACAATTGGCACGTGATTCTCAGTATGCGATTTCTCGCCTTGCTCGAAATGACTCTATATTTACTTAATTGACTTAAAATATTGTTTCAATACTTCATCATTCTCTTGACTTGGAGTAAAAACTTCCAATAATTTTGGACGCTCTGATTCCGTATAAAAATCGGACAAAGATACATTTAATTCATTTAGATTATTGGTAGTACTATATTCAATATTATACATTTTACATAAATGCTCAGCCGATAATCCATGAGGAGTTTCAAAATACTCCAAAGCGTTTGAATCTTTTGGTCCTGGAATAAATTTAAAAATTCCGCCGCCATTATTATTTATCAAAATAATTCTAAAATTACTTTTTATATACTTGTTCCACAAAGCGTTGCTATCATAGAAAAAACTAACATCGCCTGTCACAAAAACTGTTTGTTTCTTATTGATTACTGATGCTCCTATTGCTGTACTTGTACTTCCGTCAATTCCACTTGTACCTCTATTACAAAATACTGACAACGAATTATTTATGTCAAATAATTGCGAATACCGAATGATAGAACTATTGCTCAATTGCAACTGAATATTATTCGGAATTGACTCCAAAACCGCTTCAAATACTTTCAAATCTGAATAGGCGCATTCCGCCAAAAAGTTATTATGTTTCTTTACTCTTAATTCTTTTATGGCTAACCACTCTTGTTGGTAATTCCCTTTTTTCTCTTTGGATAAAAAGAAAAACTGACTGAAAAATAATTGCGGAGACAACTCAAAATGTCTGTCTAAGCAAAAATAAGTATCCAAACCTCTTTTTGCATCAACGTGCCAATGATTTGTTGGTTGAAACTTACGTAAATATTGTTTTATCTTTTTAGAAACTATCATTCCGCCAAGTGTCAATAAAATTTCTGGCTTTAAACTCTCTAACTCTTTACCTGTCAACGGAAAAATAGTCTTATCTATACTATTTATAAATTGATAATTATACACATTTGAAGTTGTTTCTGTTACTACAATAACAGATTTATCTTGTGCTATTTTATTGAGTTGTGTTTGTAGTAATTCGTCTGAAAAACTAGAACCAACCAATACCATTTTTTTGTCTGATGCATTCCAAATATCAGCATATTCTTGTAATTCATCTACAAGGATTGGCTCTTCAAAATTATCAAACACTACTTTTTCTATTTCAACTAACTTCTCTGTAGTTTCATACAAAGGTTCGTCAAAAGGAACATTGATATGCACAGGACCTTTCTCAAGATTCGTAACTGTTAAAGCATATTCGAGCAAGTTTAGATTTTCTTCCTTTAGATTATCATTGGCTATTAAATTTGCCGAAAAAAGGATGTGATTGTCAAATACATTTTCTTGTCTTATCGTCTGACCATCTCCAACGTCAATCAAATGAGAAGGTCTATCTGCAGAAATCACAACCAACGGAATATCACTATAAAAAGCCTCTGCAACCGCAGGATAATAATTTAACAATGCCGAACCAGAAGTACAAACAACTGCAACAGGTTTTTGTAACTGTTGCGCCAAACCTACCGCAAAAAATGCTGCACAACGCTCATCTACAATACTATAAGTTTTTATTGCTATGTGATGCGTAAAACCAATGGTTAAAGGTGCATTTCGAGATCCTGGCGAGATAACAACATGCTCAATACCATTTGCTACGCAAGAGGCGATAACAAGTTGTGCTAATTCATTTTTAGGATACTGTGGCATTCAAAAATTTTATTCGACTGCAAAGATACGGAAAGAAATTGAGGTTTTGAATGTGATTATTATTGATATTACTTCGCTCTAAACAAATTATTTTAGTTTTAACTCGCTTATTTATTTCTGTTTAATACGCTTATTACCAACCTTTTTACTGTTTCCATTTCTTCAGGCTTACTTGAAGCAATGAAAAGTGTTAAACTTGCCAATGTATCGTTGCCGATTATAGGTTTGTTTTTAGAATTAAAAAGCATATTATTTTGCTGTAAAAATTTCAGGAAGCATGCTGCTGCTATTCGCTTATTACCGTCTACAAATGAATGGTTTTTCACTACTAGATATAACAACGTTGCTGCCTTTTCTTCTAGTGTTGGGTAAAAATCCTTTTTCTCAAACCCTTTTTCTATTTGGGCTACTGAACTTTCAAAACTTTTGTCCTTTTCTTTACCAAAAACGTCTGAATCAAATTCAGTCAACATTATATTGATAATTTTTTGATAGTCCTCTAAACTTGGATACTTTGCTTTTATTGTAGTTAAACCTTTAGTATCTAGCTCTTCGTGGTCATAGTCATCCAACAAACTTAAACCTCTGGCAAAAACAGCAAGCCATTCATTATCTTCTGTTTTTTCTTCAATGGCTCTACTTAAAATTTGAATACCATTTTTTAATACGTGTATTTCTTGTTCTTTTTGGGCTAAACGTTTTTCATTAATAGCATATCCTTTTACCAAATATTCTTTCAAAATAGTATTTGCCCATATTCTAAATTGTGTTCCTCTTTGTGATTTAACTCTATAACCTACAGATATTATTACATCTAGATTATAGTGTTCAACTTCTCTAGTAACTTCTCTATCTCCTTCTTTTTGAACTGTCGCATATTTTGCGACAGTTGCTTTTTTACTTAATTCGCCTTCTTTAAAAACATTAGTAATATGTTTACCAATAGTCTTAACATCTCTATCAAATAGCGTAGCGAGTTGGTTACGGTTTAACCAAACCGATTCATTATCAAATTGAACAGAAACCTCAACTTGATTATCTTCAGCTTGATAAATTTCTATTTGGTTTTGGGCTTTCATTTTGTTGATTTAAATGTCAAATAAAACTCTTATCTAACAATTTAATTCACAATATAATAAATTATATTCTAATTCTTTGTACCAAACAAGAAGTAGAAATTTTAAAGAAACTCTGAAGATGGGATAGTTAGAAATAAACTTTAGACTGTTTTACTTTTCATTAATTCAGACAAGGAAATTGTTATAGGTTTTGGAGAATTTCTAAAATTTGAAAAATTATCTAGTTTCTTTAAATCAAACTTAGCATTATTAAATTGTGTTGATGCATTTTTAGGATACTGTGGCATTCAAGTTTATTAATTCGACTGCACAGATACGGAAAGAATTTGAGGTATTGGAAGAGGATTTTTGAAAGAAATATTAGTTCCATTCTTTGTTAAAAACAACTATTTATTAAACAATGTAAATATTTCCTTTCTTAATATTTCAACCCTTTCATCAGTATTATAGAAACTACGGGCACAATCAACGACATCATTTAAATAGTCCGTATTTGAACAGCAGACCATTTTTTTGGCTTGTAAAAAAGTCAATAAATCTAAATTAAGTTGATCTCTTTTTGTTAATTTTCTTTTAGGCTTATTTAAAAACTTATAAATGGCTTTGTCTTTCGAAAGATTAACAACAAAATTTGAGTCTAAAATATTTTCGGCATTTTTATTTTCTAATATTATTGGATTATCACCTAATATATTACAACCCTCTTCATTTATAGGTAAATATGAAATAAGCCAATCATTTATATTTTTTCTTGAATCATATGAATTATAATTTTGATTAGATTTTAAAATTTTTGCAATTTCAATAAATGCGTTGTCGTTTTTTATTTTTTTATAGACTTCTTCGTTATTAATACTATCTTTTGAAAACAATCCTAAATCATCAAACGATAACTCATTAATTATATTTTTTGTTTTTGTATCTTGAGAAGGTACTCTCCAATGTAATTCTTCTAAAAAATAAATTAATTGTATATAATCATAATATGATATATCATTTGGAAACTCATTACTTATAATTCTTTCATATGCTTTAGAGAATATATTTTCATTAACGCCGTAAATTGTTTCAATAATTTGAGTCTTTTTACCATTAATAATATGTGTATTTCTATGTCTTTCATAAAATATTTGAGAAGCACTCCTACGCCCTTTTTCTAATTTTGCTCTATCAGTGTAATAAACAGAAACTTTACTATCACTACCACAAAAACCCTTTATAAAAAATTCAGGTATAACATGATGTTTAATAGATCCATTCATTAAAATTTAGATTTTGATTTCAGTTCTAATTTTGACCAAAGCATAAGTGGTCTTTATCGTACGTAAGTTAAGTTTTTTCTTTTTAAAAATCTGTTATAACTAAAAAAAGTAATAAACAATTATTTATCTTATATGCAACAAAAAAAACAATTTGTATCTTTACTTCAAAACTAAACTTAAATATCCTTCTTATGAAGTATCTAAAATACACTGTTGGTTTCATTGCACTTTTACTATTATTTTTTATTGGTAGAGGGTTCCTAACGCCTTCTATTTCTTATGAGAGTGAAATAACAGTTGATAAATCAACCAAAGAAGCATGGGCAGTTATGAATGATGAGAGTAAAATTAATGAATGGTTAAAAGGCATCACCAATATTAAACATATAAGTGGTGAAAAAGGTGAAGTTGGTGCAGTTACGCAATATACATTTAGCGATAACGGACAAGAGTCCATTATTCTTGAGACTATTAAATCTATCACACCAAATGAGCAGATTTCTATGGATTTTGTCATGGAAGGAGTTATGAAAATGGATTACAAATTAGATTTTGTCGATAACAATGGTAAAACACTTATCAAATCTTCTACAACTAACAAAGGTGAGGGTATCTTTATGAAATCTATGATTCCTTTTATGAAAAGTTCTATGAAGACTCAAGAAGATAATAATATGAATAATCTGAAAAAATTAATTGAAGAAAACACAACCAACTATTTTCCTGAAACAGTAACGGATACAATTGAATAATTATTTAAAGAATTTACCATCATGAATAAAATTTATTTCTTCTGCGCATTACTTTTTGCACAAACATTATTTAGTCAATCATATAAAAAATCAGAACCATTTGCGCACACCTACTCTATTGTTGCACGAGATTCGGTAACTGGAGAAATGGGAGTCGCTGTGCAATCGCATTGGTTTGCAGTAGGCACTACTGTTGCTTACGGTGAAGCAGGAGTTGGAGTTGTGGCAACGCAATCGCTAGTAAATCCTATGTATGGTCCAAAAGGATTGGTATTGATGAAACAAGGTTTGTCTGCGCAACAGTCTTTAGACGCATTGACTCAAAATGATAGCGGAGAAATGTACCGTCAAGTTGCAATGCTAAATGTCAAAGGCGAAGTTGCAGCGCATACTGGAAGTTCTTGTATTGATATGGCTGGAGACAGACAAGGTAAAAACTTTTCTGTGCAAGCAAATATGATGCTCAACAATACTGTTTGGGATGCAATGGCTACTGCTTTTGAAACAACCAAAGGAACTCTTTCTGAGCGAATTTTAGCAAGTTTGAAAGCCGCAGAAAATGAAAAGGGAGACATCAGAGGAAAACAATCTGCAGCAATATTAATTGTTAGCGGAACTGCCTCAGGAAACTCTTGGGAAGATAGATTAATGGATTTACGTGTAGAAGATCATGAGAATCCGTTGGTAGAATTGGAACGCTTGATGAAAATTCACAAAGCCTACGACTATATGAATAAAGGTGATTTAGCCATGGAAGATGGTGATTCTAAAGAAGCCGAACACTTATACTTACAAGCACAAAACTTGTTTCCAGAGAATCTTGAAATGAAATATTGGTATGCTGTAAACTTATTAAATAACAAAGAAACTACTAAAGCCTTGCCAATTTTAAAATCGATATTTAAAGAAGATAAAAACTGGCAAGTTTTAATTCCTAGACTCGTAAAAAGCAAATTACTTTCTATTTCTGAAAAGGATTTGAAAGAAGTTATGAAACTTTAAAACCCTTATGACAATAGTTGTTGAATCCAATCTCCAACTATACTATCTTTGTTTAAATACAATAACGTTACGCCTACTGTATCATAAAAACCATGTATTAGTATTGGTGACATTAGATTATTCTTGTTTTTAAAGAAGATTAATGAAATACTAAAATGCCATAATGTTCCTCCTATAATTCCAATAAGACCTTGATATGCATGTGATGTACCAAAATATAATGAAACTATTATAGCAGCTAGTAGCCATGCCTTTTTAGAATCTCCCAATAATTTGGCCAACTCTTTCATATAGTAACCTCTATATATAAATTCTTCTCCGAATGCAGCAAAAATCCAAACAACAATCATTAAACCTATATACTCTGAAAAATTGCCTCTAACATTATCAAAAGTTGAAATATCTATATCATCAAAATACATTGCAAGGATTGATTCAAAAATATAGAATCCAATTATAAGCAGTACCGTAATTCCAAGACTCCTCAAAACTGTAGCAAATGTTATTCTTTTTGCAAGTCCAAACCTCGACCAATCAAAATTACTTCCCCAAAGTATCAATAAAGCAACCGTTAAGCCTGTGAAAAAATTAAAGTTCCTGTCAATAAAAATGGATAGCAAAACACCTATTACCATTGCCAAAACCACGGCATATGGTTTTGTTAAAAAATTATATATCTTGTTCTTCATTTTATATTTCTTTTTTATTTCCGTTTGCTAATACTCTATAGTATTTTTCACCATCAATTAATAATGCTTCCGATTTTTTATTAGGCCAGTTTTTATTATAATCTTTTGGGTGTTTTACATCTATTCCAAACACTTTTCCGTTATATAGTTTCTTTACTTTTCTTTGAACGGTATGACCAACAACTACCGCTTTGGCGTTAAACTTATCTATTCCTTTTTCTACGTCTTCTTGTGATAAATCATCTCTAAAATAACCTCTGTACCAACATATTCCTTTTCGGCTAGAAGTAATTAATTGTTCAACAGATTCTTCTGGTTTTGGAAAATATAATTTGTAATAATTGGCTCTATTAATTTCGTTAACCTCATCAATTGTAATGTCATAATTTGCAATATCAGGATGAATTCCACCATGAGTAAAAAGGTTGCCATTAATAAGTTCCAATGTGTTTTTAGAAGCCATCCATTTTCCAATAAATGAATTCTGATTATACAAATCATGATGTTGTTTACCAAGAATTGATGCAACACCATAATATTTATAAGAGGCAGATTTAAACTTCCCTTGCATATTATACAATTCATGATTCCCTATAATAAAATGTACGTTTCCTCCATGTATTTTGGCATCTTGCTCTAGTTTGTAAATAAACCAAAGCACTTGTGTGGTAGAAAAACCTCTATCTACAAAATCACCTACGAGCACCAAATGCCCTTTTCCAAAAGTCCAATTTAAATCAAGGTCAATAACCTTGCTATTGATTAAAAAATCTCTAAACGTTTTGTAACCACTCTCTATATCAGATATCGCTAACACTTTTTCATTATCTGCATACGTAGTTTTTGGCGTTTCAATTTTAGTATTGATTGGAAAACTAAAATTTGTGGAATCTAATGGAAAAAAGCAACTTGCTGTAATAGCATCATGAGTACTATATTCTTCTTGATCCAAATAAAAACCGTCGGTTTTATTACCTCGAATATAATTAATATTTAAAGTACTATCATTTTTGTAAAACACATATGGTCCTTCTTTATCTAAATTTAGCCTTAATGGATTATTACCATATTCAAAGCTTCCATTTAGAAATAGTAAAACAACAATACCTACGACCAATAAAGTGCCTATCGTTCCAAATATGTGTTTCATGTATCGTAATATTCTTTTTTTCATTCTAATTGATTTAATAAATTGTCATTCGTTTTTGATGGTGCAAAAGTATTTTTAAGAGATGACGTAGTTAAATAAATGTGATGAACACATCATATTGAATCATACAATCATCATTGATGTATGTAAAGCAAGTTTATCACACTTAAAAATATTTACAGCGCTACAAAACGAACGTTTGTCACTTATTAATGGATATTAATATGATTGTTTTAACTTTGTAGTATGATATCAATCTTAAAAAGAAACAACTGGTTTATAGTTAAAACAATCGTTTTTATAAGTGTTATTATTCCTGTTGGAATTACTTCCTATGAAACTGTAATACTTCAAAAGAATTCTGTAGTGTTTTTAGCTGATTATCCAACAGCTGTTGGTATTACTGTTGCGATATATTATGCATTATTACTTATTGCAGGAATTATCTGGGTACTTATGCAACTGAAGTCTTTAATGACATTGAAAAACGAAAAAACGAAAAACGAGTTGCTCCATTTACAAAGTCAGGTAAATCCTCATTTCTTTTTCAATATGCTCAACAACTTGTACGGTATGGTTGATAAAGATGCTGAAAAATCAAAAAAACTGATTTTAAAGTTATCCGATTTGATGCGTTACAGCATATATGAAGGTGAAAAAAGTCTGGTACCTCTTGAAGAAGAAGTAGTCTATTTAAAAAATTATATTGAGTTACATCAAATGCGATATCATAAAAGTATTGACATACAATTCAATTCCAACATTGAAGATAAAACTATTAAAGTCATGCCACTTTTATTTATTACCCTCTTAGAAAATGCTTTTAAACACGGAGTAGAAAATTTAAGAAAGGATGCATACGTTCATATAAACCTGACTTCTAAAAACAAAAATATCTTCTTTGAAATTGAAAATAATTTTGATGAAAGCGCTCTACCTAAAAAATCAGGAATTGGAATTAAAAATTTAAAACGTAGGTTAGAATTAGCATATTCTAAAAATCATACTCTTATATTTACAAATATTGATTCAATTTATAACGTTCAATTGCAATTACAACATGATTAGATACCTTATCATAGATGACGAGCATATAGCACATGACATAATTAAAGGTTATTGTGATATGCTACCAAACATGCAATTGATGAAGCATTGTTATGATGCTATTGAGGCTTTAGATTATTTAAGTACAAACTCCATAGATTTAATTTTCTTAGATTTAAACATGCCGAAGTTAAAAGGTTTTGATTTTTTAAAAACCTTACCTAACAAACCAAAGGTTATTGTTACAACTGCTTATAAAGAATATGCATTAGAAGGATATGAATTGGAAATTACAGATTACCTTTTAAAGCCTTTTAGTTTCGAACGTTTTTTAAAAGCTGTAAATAAAGCAATTCACATTAAAGAAAGTAATCCTATAATAGCACTATCTAATGAAAACACTCAAAGTGATCATATTTTTTTGAGTAGCAATAAAAAGCATTTTCAAGTTAAACTAGATGATATATTATATATAGAGGCTGCAGGAAATTATTGCAACGTTTTTTTAAAGAATGATAATATACTTGTAAGGGATAAAATTTCAAATTTGTTAGAAAAACTTTCATCGGAAAATTTTATCCAAGTCCATAAATCATTTATTGTTGCTAAACAGCATATACACAGTCTTGAAGGCAATAGGATAAAAATTGAAGACACTATAATTCCTATTGGGAAAATGTATAAATCGAATGTTATCAATTTAATTAAGTAACAGTTCTTCATTAATTAAAGTAATACTTTTTTCATCACTTTAGATTTCGCAACAGTTTCTTCCCATTCTTTAATTGGGTTACTACCTTTAGTGATTCCTCCTCCAATATACAACTTCACATTTTGACCTTTTATATCAATCTTCATACACCTTAAGTTCACATACAAATCTATTAAAGTGCTATTTATTTCACCTAAAAAACCTGTATAATATTCACGATTATAATGCTCGTTTTTTAAGATAAACTCTTTTGCAGATTCTTTTGGCAATCCACAAGTTGCAGAAGTTGGGTGTAACGTCTCAATCAATTTTGAAAGGTCAAAATTAGGATCGCTAATTGTACCAGAAATATCTGCACGAAGATGCACTAAATTTCCTGCTTTTACAGTTTTGATTTCTGAAATTTTTAATTTATAATTTGCTAACTGAGAGACAATATAATCTATCACAAATTGATGTTCTTGCTTTTCTTTTTCATTCCAATCTACATCTAAAGTTCCTTTATATTCTTGTGTTGATGCCAACGCTGTTATCTTAAACTCTTGACTGTCAGAAGATAATAATAATTCTGGTGTTGCTCCCATCCAAAGCCCAGAAACTGGATGAAACCAACAATACACATAAGCAGTAGGATAATTGACAACTAACTTTTGGTAGATCTTAAACACATCACAATCATCAACTTCGATTAATTCTTTACGAGACAATACTACCTTATCTGTGTCAGAATTGATGATAAAATCGATTCCTTTCTGAACTAATTTCTCATGCTGTTTTTTTTCAATTCCTGATGTGTTATTCTTAATTTCTGATACAGAAAACGTCTCAATTTCAGGAGTAATAAATGAAAATCTATCAGCAACTGCAAAGGGAATAAGCAATGTTTTTTTATCTGAATTAAAAGGTGCAAATACAAATCCGTTTTCAGAATAATCAGAAGTAAAATAAGTCTTGCTATCTTCTTGAAAAACTGCTTTACCAAATTCAGAGTTTGGTTTCCTATACATAACAAAAGGAATCTTATTTTTTAAAGATGTCGTTATTTTATCTTTTAACTCTTTCACTCTTCAATCACTTTTATTAGTTCTGATTTCACTTCTTCAAATTGCTCCCAAACCAAGCCATGCCCTGCTCCTTTTAATGTCACTAACTCAAATTGAGTTGAATTAAATTGCTGCTGTATATACTCCGAATTTGCAAGAGGAACTATCCAATCTTTATCTCCATGGACTACATAAATATCTGAAGAATTTTCATTCCAGTTTTCTTGAAATTTTCTTAATTCGTCTTGATGTTGTATTTTTTCTTTTGCTGCACCTTGCAATATTTTGGGCATTAACCATCGTGTTGATCTCCATTTATAAATGTTTAAAAACCAAAACATCGGTTCTACTTCCGAATAGACGGCTGGAGCCAATAAAACGATTTTCCTATACTTCTTTTTTGAAGCCAATGCAATAGATCCGCCATAAGAATACCCAACTAAAATGGTTTTAGAAATCGGTAAACTATCAGTTATTGAATTTAGCATTTCAACTTCATTTTTTATAGTTTGAATGTCTCCGATATTATCAATTCCGTAACCCACTCTTTCATACGCTATTAGATTTGCTTTTTTTGTAAGAACAGTATCTTTGAAATAGTTCTTAAAATCTAGCATTGAACCTGGACTTCCGTGTACAAAAACAAGTGTTGGTATAGTTGTATCTAATTTTTGAAAAGTAACAATTTTACGGTACTCATGATTATTAAATTGATGATGTGTTAATGTAATATTTACAAGCTCCTCTTTAACATCAACATCCGTAGAAACTTTGAAAATAAATTGTAGCAGTACTAAAAAAACAATCAATAGCCCTATTAAAATATAGGAAGTAACTCTAAACAACTTTTTTAAAAATCTCATATACCTATTCTCTTTTTGGCAAAATAATATTGGTGAGCTTACAAAGAGAAACTAAATTTTGCTGTTCGTCTACAATTCTAATTTCCCATAAATGAGTTGTTCTCCCTTTATGAATTGGACGAGCAGTTGCTGTAACAATACCCTCTTTTACACTTTTTAAATGATTTGCTGAGATTTCAATACCTCTAATTTCAAATTTATCATTATCAATAAAAAGATGTGAAGCAGCACTTCCTACACTCTCTGCCAAGGCAACTGAAGCGCCTCCATGCAACAATCCTGCAGGCTGATGCACTCTTAAATTTACTGGCATTTGAGCTACTAAAAAGTTTTTGCCAACTTCTGTAAAAACAATCTCTAATGTTTCCATTAAAGTATTTTTAGAAACAACATTATTCATGTGATTTAATACTTTTTGTGTATCCATGCTGCAAATATATTTAATGGTAAAAATACTAATTAATTTATAATCCAAAGACAAAATATGAACCTGTAAAAACTTTGTGTCTGGTCGAGCGCAGTCGAGACCTTCTTAACTCTCTCTCGTTCTCGACTGCGCTCGAACAGACTATAAAAAACAAATAAATAGAGCTAAAAAATAAGTATTTATAGTATTTTTGCACTGAACTTATTTAACCTTGTTGTGTTTAAGCGAAAATTAGGAGTTTTTAAGTTAACTAAAGGCTTTTTTGAATTACATAGCATAGCTACGAAGAGATAAAAAGACAAAATTTAACTTAAAAAGAACAATTTTTTAGCAAACAGAAAAAGTTTAAATGAGTTCACTAATATATTTACAGATAAATGATTTATAAAATACGAGCAATACTTGACGTAAAAAAAGATGTGATTAGAGATGTCCTGATTGACAGCTCTAATACGCTTGAAGATTTACACACTATTATTGCCAATGCTTTTGGGTTCAACGGACAAGAAATGGCATCGTTTTACAGAACGGACGATGAATGGAATCAAGGTGAAGAAATTCCGTTGTTTGACATGTCAGATGCTGGAGAGTCTATCTCGATGCAAAAATGTATTTTAGTTGAAAACCTCACAAAAGTAGGCGATAAATTCATTTATGTTTATGATTTTATGTCGATGTGGACATTTTTTATAGAATTATCAGAGAGTAATATCAAAACTGAAAGTAACTTACCTTCAATTGCTTTTTCTTTTGGTGATGTTCCAGAAACTGCTCCTGAAAAAGAATTTGTTGCTGACAAATCTGAAGACCCTTTTGGACTTGACGATGATGAATTTGATAACTTCGGTAGTTTTGAGAATATTGATGACTATGATTTCTAGTCCGTATTCAGTTGGCAGTATCCAGTATTCAGTCTTTTTCGAAAAATTAAATTTGAAATTCATCAATTGCAATTCGTAATTCTCTTGTAACAAATTTGTAACTTGGTCGTTTAACTTTATAACAATCAAACTTAGTTACACAATTGGAAACAATCTTATCTCTCAATAATCTTGATAAAAAGTACGGTTCAGTTCACGCAGTGAATAACCTATCTTTTGAAATCAAAAAAGGAAACGTTTACGGAATTTTAGGCCCAAACGGAAGTGGAAAATCAACAACGCTTGGAATCATTTTAAATGTAGTCAATGCAACTTCTGGTGAGTTTAGTTGGTTTAATGGCGCATTATCAACACATGAAGCCTTAAAGAAAGTTGGCGCTATAATTGAACGTCCAAACTTTTACCCATACATGACTGCTACGCAGAATCTAAAATTGGTTTGCAAAATTAAAGGGATATCGTATGAAAATATTGATGAAAAATTAAAAACGGTAAACTTATTTGACAGAAGAGATAGTAAGTTTAAAACTTTTTCTTTAGGGATGAAACAACGTTTGGCTATTGCTTCTGCATTGTTAAACAATCCTGAAATTTTAATCCTAGATGAGCCTACAAATGGCTTGGATCCTCAAGGAATTCATGAAATTAGAAAAATTATTACTGATATTGCTTCAAACGGAACAACTATATTATTAGCATCGCATTTATTAGACGAAGTCGAGAAGGTTTGTTCGCATGTAGTTGTTATTAGAAATGGAATCAAACTATATGAAGGTAGAACAGATGAAATTACAGCTTCACATGGTTTCTTTGATTTAAAAGCTGAAACAAGCCAAGATAAATTAAAAGAATTATTGACTTCTTTTGACGGAATAGCTTCAACAAAAGAAGAAGGCGATATTATAATTGCAACTTTAAATAAAGATATAACTGCATCAGAAATGAATGAATATCTTTTTAAAAACGGTATTGTTTTATCACATTTAGTAAAGCGTAAACCTAGCCTTGAGCAACAATTTCTTACACTAACCAACAACAAATAAGTCATGTTTAGATTATTAAATATAGAGTTTCATAAACTGAAACACAATAGAGCGAGTAAAGTATTGATTTTGACATATTTTATATTGCTAACTTCAATTGCATTAATTGCTGCCATTAAATTTGATATTGGTCCGATAAAATTTCATTTAGCAGATATGGGGATTTTTAACTTCCCATATATCTGGCACTTAAGTACATGGCTATCAGCAACCATGAAGTTCTTTTTACTACTTGTTATTGTGTCAATGATGGCAAATGAATACAGCAATAAAACTTTAAAACAAAATTTGATTGACGGCTTGAGTAAAAAAGAGTTCATTTTATCTAAATTCTATACGGTTGTTGTGTTTTCTGCAGCTTCAACCATATTTGTATTCATAGTTTCTTTGATTTTAGGGCTTATTTATTCCGATTTCAATGAACCATCTATTATTTTTTCAGATTTAGAATATTTATTGGCATTTTTTGTAAAATTAGTTGGATTCTTCTCTTTCGGATTATTCCTTGGAATCTTAATAAAAAGATCGGCTTTTGCAGTCGGCGCAATGCTTGTTTGGTCTTTTATTGAAGGTATTTCTAAAGGGTTATTATATTGGAAAGCAGAAGACTATGTTAATGAAGTCATGCAATTTTTCCCTCTTGAATCAATGATGAACTTAATCAAAGAGCCTTTTACAAGACTAAATGCTGTCAAATCTCTTGCCAATCAAGTTGGAGAAGATTTAAGTAAAGATTTTTCTGTTCATTTTACTGACATCCTTATTGTTGCTGCTTGGACATTCATTTTTATTTACCTCTCATATAAACTTTTAAAACGTAGAGACTTATAAGTGTTAAAATTTCTTGTCTATTGAAATAGTTTCTGTGTATTTTGTACATTTGGAGATTACACTATTTACTCAATCAACATGAAAAAACTTATTTCTCTTTTTATAGTATTATTCACAATCAATTCATTTGCTCAAGGAGAAGCGAGTAAATGGTATTTTGGTCAAGGTGCAGCAGTTGACTTTAACGGAGGAGTACCAACTAACATAGCCGGAAGTCTCTTAAACACTAATGAAGGCTGTTCTTCATTTGCTGATAGCAGTGGTAACTTATTATTCTATATTGGCTCTCCAACTCTTGGTGGTACCCAATTAACTATTTGGGATAGAAACAACAACCCTATGCCAAATGCTGACGCAAATGCCTCACCTACAACTGGTCTAGAAGGTGATGCTTCAAGTGCACAATCTGCATTAACAGTTCCGGCTCCTAATCAACCTGTTCCTGGACAAATAGATATCTATTACATTTTCACTGTAGGTGCAAGTTCTAGTGGAAACGCTGGTTTTTTCTATTATACGCTTGATATGAGAGCAAATGGTGGCTTTGGAGATATCGTTGGAGGTGTTACTAATTTACACTTTGATAGCAGTAGTATCAATCGATCAGGTACTTGGACTGAAAAAGTTACAGCAGTGAAAGGAGATGATTGTAATACTTTTTGGGTAGTATCTCAATATAATATACCTGGATCTAGTAATGGTCATTTTATTGCATATAAAGTAGATACAACTGGAGTTGTAATTGCTACACCTACATATTCTACAGTTGATGATGCAGCAACTGATGTTAGAGGGTATTTAAAAGTTTCACCAAATGGCGAGAAATTAGTAACTGCGCATTACACTACTGGTGGTACTAGTTTATTAATATTATATACATTTGATAATGCAACTGGTTCCGTCTCAAATGATGGAGAAATTTTAATTGACACATCAAGAAATCCAGGTGATGGGGCACCTTATGGTGTTGAGTTCAATAATAACTCTGATAAATTGTATGCTTCAACTCATGATGGAAGTAGAAATAATGCTTTCCAATTTGATTTAACGAGTACTGATATCACATCTACTAAAACACTAATAAACTCTAGATTTGGTAGATTTAGAGGAGCGTTGCAATTAGCACAAGATGGTAAAATTTATGCAACAACACCATTTAGTTATAGTGTTGGAACACCATTTTTAGACGTTATTGAAAATCCGAATGATGATGCAATAGACATTATTTATACAGAAGATGCCGTTAATTTAGGTTCAGGTCTAGCAATGCAAGGGTTACCTCCTTTTATCTCATCTATTTTCTCTGGAATAGAAATCACTGGCGATGATGGTAACGGAAATACTATAATTTTAAATGACATTACTCTAAATTTATGTTCAGGAGAAAATCTTGATATTGCTCCTGAGCCTATTACTGGATCAGGTACAATCTCATACAATTGGTATTTTAATGGCAGCACAACTCCTTTTGCAAGTGTTTCAGATATATCTTTCACCAATGTAACTCCAGCAATAAATGGGATATATAAATTAGAAGTAAACTTTACTGACATCTGTGGAGAAGTAACCAATTTAGAAGGTGAGTTTAATATAGAAGTTTTTGACGTACCTACAGCCGTTCAACCTCCAAACATGTTGATCTGTGACGATGACAATAATGGTACAATGCCATTTACATTAACCAATCAAGATGCGACGATCAACACAACTACAGGGATGAGTGTTTCGTATTACTTATCTCAAGCAGAAGCAGACGCTGGAACAACAGGAGCATTAACAAGTCCTTATGAGAGTGCTTCAACAACAATTTATGCACGTGTTGAGAATGACGGTAATGCACCATGTTATGACACTACGAGTTTTGATCTTGAAGTTTATGAGAGTGCTTTCCCTTCAACAACAGTTTCGCTGTTAGGAGAATGTGACAACACGAGTGTTGGAACTATCACAGATGGATTTATAGAATTCAATTTACATGATAGAGCTACAGAGATTTTAAACGGACAAGCGGCTGCAGATTTTACGCTGACTTACTTTACAGATGCTGCGTATACAATACAAATACCAGTTCCTACTGAAACAGCATTTCAAAATGCAGTTGCTGGAGGTCAACCTATTTATGTGCGTATGACCAATAATTTAAACACCAATTGTTTTACAGACACATCGTTTGATTTAGTGGTTTATGAACAACCTACTGCTGTTCAACCAACAAACATGGTTCAGTGTGACGATGACAATAATGGTACTATGCCATTTACATTAACAGATCAAAACGCAACAATTAATACTGATGCTGGAATGAGTATTACTTACTACTTATCTCAAGCAGAGGCAGATGCAGGAACAACTGGAGCATTATCAAGCCCATATGAGAGTGGTTCAACAACAATTTACGCTCGTGTTGAGAATGATATCAATACGCCATGTTATGATACTACGAGTTTCGATTTAGAAGTTTATGACAGTGCTTTCCCGTCAACAACAGTTTCGTTATTAGCAGAATGTGACAATACAAGTGTTGGAACTGATGCAGATGGTTTTATAGAATTTAATTTACATGATAGAGCCACAGAAATTTTAAACGGACAAGCAGCAGCAGATTTTACGCTGACTTACTTTACAAATGCTACATATACAACACAAATACCTGTTGCAAACGAAACAGCATTTCAAAATACAGTTGTTGATGGACAAACAATTTATGTGCGCATGACCAATAACTTAAACTCCAATTGTTTTACTGACACTTCGTTTGATATAGAAGTTTATAAATTACCGATTTTAAATTCACCTCCTTTTGTTTTAGAGCAATGTGATGATGATTTTGATGGATTTAATTCCTTTAATTTATCAGAAATTAATACAGATATTATAACTACAATAACAACAGAAGTGTTTACATATTATGAGTTGTTAGCAGATGCTGAAGCAGGAGTTCTGGGAACTGAAATTATAAATCCTACAACATACACCAATCAAATTGTAAATACAGATAATACTATTTGGGCTCGTGCAGAAAATGTAAATGGTTGTTATAGAACAACTCAATTTACATTGGTTGTAAAACCGTCAGCCATACCTCCTACTTTTTTAAGAACTTTTTCTCAATGTGATGACGGTACAGACGATAGAGATGGAGTTGCTACTTTTGATTTTAGCAGTGTAACGGCGGAAGTACAAGCAATGTTTCCAACAGCGATTGATGTTTTTTATTATCGTAACCAAGCAGATGCAACTGCAGAAACTAATGAAATAACGGATCCTAGTAATTATGAAAATATTGGGTACCCAAATATGCAAGAGGTATGGGTAAGAGCAGATAGTCAGTTAGGGAATGATTGTTTAGGAAATGGACATCATATAACCTTGATTGTTGAAGCACTTCCAACAGCAAATGCTCCAACAACAATTATGAAACAGTGTGATGATGATAGTGATGGGATGTTCCCTTTTAATGTTACAACAATCACATCAGAAATATTAAACGGACAAAGTTTAGCAGATGTAACGATTACCTATTTTAATGAAGATGGAACACCAATAACAGGAATTG
>NVWM01000020.1 GCA_002733665.1 Lutibacter sp. | reverse complement strand
ATTATTGCATTTGCCGCTGTCCATGCTGGAACTGTTGCCTGTGCGTCTGTTGAACATGATTCATAAACCGTAGCATCTGTATATGCCGTTCCTGTTAAAACAGGAAGTATTGTGTCATCAATAGTAATCGTTTGAGCACAAGTAGTACTATTCTCTCCTGTATCTTGAGTACCATTTCCATTTAAATCATCTAAAATGGTATATGTTCTTGTAATAACTTCAGGGCATGTATTGTTATTAGAAACATCGTTTGAACTTACTACAATAGTTCCACAATTGGAGTTAAAAACAACACCTAATGCTTCTAATTCTGCTTGAGTTGTTGCAGCATCTGGTGCAATACATTGAGCAGATGCAGTAAAAGTAGTAGGGCAATCGATATTTAAAGTACAAATTTTATTTGTAACCATTAATGCTTGATCTGGAGAATTTGGGAAAAATTGAAATGTATTTCCAGTTACACCATCTACCTCATATGTTATATCATATTCCGATAAAAGTCCTGGTGTACCGTTTTCAGTAACTCCAGTTTCTGTAAACATATATGCTGCTGAAACCTCATTAGCTATTACCAAAACATCAGTGGAGTTTAATTCAATATCACCATTAAACATACCACTAAATCCAACACTAAAAATAAAATCTGGATCATTAATTATTTGACCACTACTATCAAGGAAAGTTTTTTCAATTGTAACAATAACTGGATCTACAGTTGGTACAGGAAATGGTGTCGGTTGAATTATATTTCCGTTAATATCTGTATAAGAAAGTGTAGCGTTACCATTAGTAGGATATAGACCGTTAACATTTGGTGCAGTTAATATATCTTCTGTTATAAATATTTCATATTTTAATTCAGCAAATTTTACAGCTTGATCTCCAGGTAAAGGTATTGATTGAACTAAAGTTCCAATATCCCAATCAATGGTATTATTATTAGAATCATAAAGTACTGTTCCTTGTGTTGCTACTATATTTTGAGCAGTACCAAGAACTGTAAATCCTTGACCCATTGGATCTGAAACTGAAGCAAATTGAACTGCATTTAGTAAACTTCCTGCAATAACTTGAAAAATAGCATTTAATTCTCCTGTTGCTCCTGTTGCTATATAATCTTTAAAAGGTGAAGCCATATCTGCTAATACATCTATTCCATCTTGTGGCGCTTCGAAAGCGATCGTATAAACTACATATCCATCATTTTTTGCAAAACCTGCTTCTGCTCTAGCACTATTACCATGATTGTAGTATTTGTCGTTTGAACTTCCACTGTTATTTTCATATCGCCACCACATAGTTCCATTACCTCCAACATTTGAAGAATAATTATATGCAGATTCTGGTGCTAAGGCACTTGTTTGTTGAGCTCCTCGGGCAGGATAAGGAATTAAAAAATCATCAGGAGAATAACCTGAAGCAGTTAGCGCATAACTAAAGGTTGGTACACCGTCTGAAAGCAATACTATACTTTTTAAGTCTGCAGTTGAAGCAGATAATAAAGCTTCAGCTTGTCTCATACCTGCTTGAGTAGGTGTTTGACCGCTAGCATTTAAATTATTAATTGCAATTATCAAAGTTGCCTTATCAGCAACTCCTAAAAAAGTTTCGTCAACAGTTGCACTAGACCCACCAAATGAAACCAGTGCAATTCTAGTAGTTGAACCAGTTACTAATAAAGTATTAACAAATTCTATAGCCGCTACTTTAGCTTTAACCAATCTATCATCACTATTCATACTTCCAGAACGGTCCATTGTAAGAACAATGTCAGAATTTATAGCACCATCCATACCTTCTATTCTAAGAGTAACCTCCCATAAGTTTGTATATCCTGCTACTGGCTCAACCGTCTTATCGATTTCAACTTGTCCAGGAACTGTAGGTGTTGTGATAGCCTCTGGAGAATCATTATTTGTAGAAAATATTGACGCTAAAGGTCCATTAGTGAATGGTCCAAGTGATCCTTCCTCAAATGTTTGAATTTTAATCGGCTGCAACAACTCTAAAGGACTTAGAGGCTTTTCATAGGTTGATTCTATAGTTTGTGCATTAACTAGAGAAAAACTAGCAAGGATAAATAACAATAATGATTTTTTCATAATTTTATTAATCGAATTTAAAATTCCGAAATTCTTAGTTGTGATTTTATTTTTCATAATACCCGCAATTTAATTTTATAAAAAACTACTCTTTATATGTGGGAGATAAAGCAATAGCTACAATAATAATATGAGAACATATCTCAAAAAATGAAAATGAAAATTATGGGGTCGATCGGTAAAATGAGCGTGGGGATTTTAACTAAAGGTAAAATTTATAAACTTACTTTTTTTTATAACATAACAATTTCAATGCAAACATACCAATTTATCCAAGTCGAGCGAGAGAAATTATATATAAATATTAAAAAAACTAACAAATGGTAAGTAAGTCTTAATAAATGGATACAACTCAATAATTTACAAGGCTTTATTCCAAAACAACTATTTATAAAGTGTTTTACAAAAAAAACTTTGTTTTTGTCTTTCAATTTATACGTATTATATAATCACATATGATGAGATTGTTATTAGTTATGGCCTATCTATAATATAAGTTGTAACTGTTTGCTGAGCAAAACTTAGATTAAAAATCGTAATCTTAGAAATAATTTTATTAAATTACCACTTCTTTTAAAATACATTTATGGTTTCGTTAAGTACATTAGATTACTCATTAATTATTACCTTTTTTTCTATCGTTTTATTTATTGGAATCTATGTTTCAAAAAAATCTGGAAAAAATTCTACAGAGTTTTTCTTATCAGGAAGAACAATGCCTTGGTGGCTGTTAGGGATATCAATGGTTGCAACAACTTTTTCTACTGACACCCCTAATCTAGTAACTGATATTGTTAGAACAAACGGAGTTTCAGGAAACTGGTCTTGGTGGGCATTTCTAATTACAGGATTATTAACTGTGTTTGTGTATGCAAAATTATGGCGAAAATCTAATGTAAATACAGATTTAGAGTTCTACGAATTAAGATATGGAGGTAAACCAGCGAAGTTTTTACGGAAATTTAGGGCTATATATTTAGGTGTAATTTTTAATGTTATCACAATGTCTGCCGTAACCTTAGCTGCGATAAAAATTGGAGGAATTATGCTCGGTTTAGAGCCTTGGCAAACCGTAATTAGTGCAGGTTTAATAACAGTAGTCTTTAGTGCTGTTGGAGGATTTAAAGGTGTTGTCTATACCGATTTTATTTTATTCTTCGTTGCTATGGGAGGCGCAATTTGGGCTGCAGTTTATTTAGTAAACCTTCCAGAAGTTGGTGGAATTGAAGCATTATTGGTTCATGAAAATGTTGCAGATAAACTGTCTATTTTACCAGATTTTAATGATACTGAAGCATTAATAACGTTGTTAATTATTCCGCTGGCTGTACAATGGTGGAGTTCATGGTATCCAGGAGCAGAACCTGGAGGTGGAGGTTATATTGCACAGCGAATGTTGGCTGCCAAAGATGCAAATCATGCTATTGGAGCAACATTTTTTTTCAATATTATGCACTATGCTTTACGTCCTTGGCCATGGATTCTTGTAGCGCTAGCATCTTTAGTCATATTCCCAGATATTGCAAGTATTCAAGAAGCATTTCCTAATATAGCATCAGACAAACTTGGACATGATTTAGCATACTCAGCAATGCTTACAAAACTACCAAGTGGATTGTTAGGTATTGTTTTGGCATCTTTAATTGCAGCATATATGAGCACCATTTCTACACAGTTAAATTGGGGATCTTCATATATCGTTTTTGATTTTTACAAACAACAAATCAATCCAAATGCATCAGAAAAAAGATTAGTTGCTGTTGGTAGAATTGCTACCGTTGGACTTATGGTTTTAAGTGCTATTGTTGCACTACTACTACAAAATGCTTTACAATTATTTAACCTATTATTAGTGTTTGGAGCAGGAACAGGATTAATATTCATTCTGCGTTGGTTTTGGTGGAGAATCAATGCTTGGAGTGAGATTACAGCAATGTTTGCATCTGGAATTATTTCTTTGGTCTTAACAATTCCTTCAATTGACTCTTATTTGTTTGATGTTACAGATGGTGTTTTGCCAAGTTGGTCCAAATTTTTAATTGTTGTTGGTGTTACAAGTTTAGTTTGGATAGTTTCAACCTTACTAACAAAACCTGAAAGTGATGAAGTACTACAAAGTTTCTATAAAAAGACGCAGCCTGGAGGTCCAGGATGGTCAAAAGTTATTGCAAATGCTAAAGCGAAAAACATTGACATTGTAGATAATAAAGAAGGATGGAGTGTTCCTTCTGGAATAGTCGCAATGTTATTAGGTTGTGTGATGATTTATAGTTGCATGTTCGCAACAGGATATTATATCTACGGAAAATATAACCTTGCAATACCGATTACAATAACAGCAATAATAGCTGGATATTTTCTTTTTAAAACTTGGAGTAAAATTAGAGCAAAAGTGCTTTAAAAAAGCATTCTATAATAGAACTTGTTCAACAAATCATTATACAAAAAGCCTTATTAACCAAACGGTTTAAAGGTTTTTTTGTATATTCCGACATGAAAAATTCTTTTTTCTTATTTGTTATATCTTTTTTCTTATTTATTTCAATTTCTTTTTCTCAAGAAACGATGGAGAAAAATTATGCAACTTTTGGAGAATTTTTAAGCGAACAGAATAAAAATATATCTTTGATAGAAAACGGTTTGACTCTTGAAAAAACAAAAGAGATTATGGGGCCATCACTACTCGTAAAAGTTCCAAAAATAGGCAAAATGAAAGTTTTGTCTAAATTATTTAAACAACCTGAGCATAATGACAAGTATGTCCAAAACCCCGAAAAAAAAGTAATTATTTTATGGTATTTCACTACGCCTAAAGATCAAAATGGTATTATAACAAAAAGCGAATGCACACCTATATTATTTGAAAAAGGGCTTGTAAAAGGAAAAGGTTGGAAGTTCTATATTTCATATAAACGAGCAAATAGATTACTTCGTTAAAAATCAAAATTCCAATCAAACAAATCTGTACGTAAACCAATATTAATCCACGTTGTGTTAGTTTTGTCTAATTTGGTTGTGATAGTTTCTGGATCAAAGTTTCTAAACGTGAATCCTCCAAAGAGTTTTAAGTTTGTTGCAGGATTTAACAAATAGCCAACTTGCACATCGCCAATAAAAATATTTGCTGTGTTCCCTTGTCCAATTTCTACACCATAGTCATTTGGTCTATCTTCATAATTTCGGTAAATATCACCTCCATAACTTGCAGCATCACCTTCTATATCAAATCCTTTTTTTCCTGCTACAATCTTAGCGTCACAATACCATCTACCTTTTGTATAATGTGCAATTCCAATAAATTCGCTAAAATTTGCGCCCCAAGAATGCGCCATCGATTGGTTGTTATGTCCGTAGTTTAACGTTATTTCGTTATGCGAATATGTAAATGGCCTTGCTGTGTTATATTCGGCTTGTAAAAAGAGATTTTTTACATTAAATGCATTGTGATATTTTACACCAATTTGGAATCCACTTTTATTTCCCCAATAACCTGTTCCTTTGGCTATTTCTGCTGTTGAGAATTCATCAATCAGTAATTGAGAGTAAAGTGAAACCTTGTCATTCCAACGATATTTTGCGCTCAAACCAACAATTGCATTTCCTCCTCTTGAGCCAGTAGAAAATTCTATAGCACGATAAAAAATAAGTGGATTTAAATAATTTATATCAAAACCTCTGTCATTAGAATTTTCCCAAATTACAGATTCAAACAATCCAATATTTAGTTTTTTAGTAACATTATAACTTAAATAATGTGAAGCCATAAACTTTTGTTTAAACACACCATCTACTGTAACTTCTGGTCTCACGTCCTTGAGCCACATCCAAAGATTTGTGTATTTTATTTTCCAAAATTTGGTGTTCATCTTAAAAAATGGGTATGGAGAAGAATTATCTGACAATAACATTGAACGATATCCATCACCAATAAAATTCTTATCATGACCAAACTGAAAGTTAAAGAACTTGTTTGGTGTGTACGACAAGTATCCTGTCGCAACAGGATAATCATACGCATCTTCTTTAAATTCTTTTGCAATTCCACGCCCAGGAATTATCGCTGGATTTCCACCTGCTGGAGCCAATGATTCTGCATACTTATTTACATAATCGGCAAATCTTCCCTGACTCTCATAAATAGTAGTAGAGAAACTTAATTTATCACCCAAAGCGCCTTGAAAAAGAACGCCTCTTGTATTGTTAAAGGTGTTAATATCTCCTGCTTTTCCCACTTGTAAATCAACAATAGGATCTAATGTAAGCCAATAATCTTGACCTTGCACTTGCATCATATGTTCGTTAAAAAACTTCTTTCCAAGCCAAGTATCTTTGGTCATCATCAAACTAGATTTTTGAGCATCTAAGTCGACATAATTTTCAACATCACTATATATGTAAGGTTTTACGGCTGTGTGTGAATTTTGAGATTTGTTATAATAATAGTCTAAATTACTATAGGATTGATGTGTATATGGCACATTTAACTGACTGTGATGTTCTAATAGTTCCAGCGAATCAGGTTTTATTAAATCTAAATTGTCATCTACTTTTGTTATCGAAAAATCTTCATTTGTTGTCGTACTTTTCTCTTTAACGATTTCTTCTTGTGACGAATTCAACGGAATAGCAATTGGCAATACAAATTGCATTTCTACATCATGATTGTTATATTTTGCTGGAGTTACTTTTGGCAATTCAGAAAAAACACGTGTAATTTCTTCTTTCATCTCTTTATAAGGTGTGTTGGCATACAACACATTAAATCCTCCTTCTCTATCAACATAAAAAACAACATTAACAGTTCCTTTAAAATTATCTTTTACAACTTCTTCTGGTAGTTTAATTGCTGAAATTACTGCTTTTGATACGCTCGAATTAAAACACTCTATCAACACTTCACTATCCACAGATTCACACCCTTCATACACAGGATATTTTTCAGTTTGTGCAGTTACAACAACTGAAATCATTATAAAAAAAGTAATACATAAATAGTTTTTCATATACTGTTTCATCAAATTTTATTGACGTTATTATTCTTTAATTGATATTTTTCTTGACCTTCAAAGCAAGTTGCAATCCCATCTTTATCAAACTCCAAACGATGTCCGAACTCGCTAATCCAACCAATTTGTTTTGACGGATTTCCAACAACCAACGCAAACGGCTTCACATCTTTAGTAACTACTGCTCCTGCTCCAACAAAGGCATATTCGCCAATATTATTTCCGCAAATAACAGTCGCATTTGCACCTATACTCGCACCTTTTTTAACTAATGTCGTTTTAAATTCATCGCGCCTTTTAATAGCACTTCGTGGATTGATAACATTGGTAAAAACCATTGAAGGACCTAAAAAAACATCATCCTCACAGATAACGCCTGTATAAATAGAAACATTGTTTTGTACTTTCACATTTCTGCCCAAAACTACATCTGAAGATACCACAACATTTTGCCCAATATTACAATTTTCACCAATTTCACAATTTGGCATGATATGGCTAAAGTGCCATATTTTTGTTCCATTCCCAATACTGCATCCATCGTCAATGACAGCGGTTTCGTGTGCGAAAAAAAGTTTATTAGCCATTTAAAAATATAAGATTTGTTAAACTTTTGTTGGGTGCCAAGTAGTTTTGACTTCTTGAGTTTTTTCTATAAAATAAGGTGATTCACAAGAATTATCTGTCCAATCGTTCTTTTTATAAAAAATTGTTCGTTTAAGATTATTACTTGCCAATTCATTTATTTCAGTTATTATACTTTGGTTTTTACCGCAATAAACAACCGCATTAACATCCATATGAGAAGCCATATGGCTATATAGTTCTTCAGAATTTCCTGTTAGAATATTCACAACTCCTGCTGGAACATCTGAAGAATGAAGCACTTCAGCAAAAGAAATAGACGTCAAAGGTTTACTCTCTGAAGCCAAGATTATTACTGTGTTTCCTCCGACAATGGCTGGTGCAACGATTGAAACCAAACCTAACAGTCCTTGATTTTCTGGAGCCATCATAGCAATCACGCCTGTAGGTTCTAAGCTTGAAAAATTAAAATGTGCACTTGCAACAGGGTTTACGGCACTAAATACTTGTTGGTATTTATCGCTCCATCCAGCATAATACACCAATCTATCAATTGATAAATCAACTTCTTTTTCTGCGGATGCTTTTGTTTCTCCCTGAGCAATTAATTCAGCAACAAATTGTGCTTTTCGACCCTCTAACATTTCTGCGATTCGGTATAAAATCTGACCTTTGTTTAGGGCTGTAACAGACTCCCAAGAAGATTGTGCTTTTCTTGCAACCACTACTGCATTTCTAAAATCTTTTCTTGATGACATACACATATTTGCTATTAAATCTCCTTTTGAATTATTTACAGCATAATATCTTCCAGATTCTGTTCTTGGAAATTTTCCGCCGATATATAATTTATATGTTTTATTTATATCTAGTCTACTCATAACATTTAATCATCAAATTTTACATAACTTTTTAAACCGTGTAAACCGCCTTCACGACCAAAACCACTTTCTTTATATCCACCGAATGGTGATGCTGGATCAAACTTATTAAAAGTATTTGCCCAAATAATTCCAGCTTTCAATTTTTGTGTTAAATTAAAAATTTTAGCTCCTTTTTGAGTCCAAACTCCTGCAGACAATCCGTAAGGTGTATTATTTGCTTTCTCTATAACCTCATCAATAGTTCTAAATGTTTGAACTGTTAAAACGGGTCCAAAGATTTCTTCCTGCACAATACGATGTGATTGTGAAACATTTAAAAACAATGTTGGTGGACACCAATTTCCATTCTTTGGAAGGTTACATTCTGGTTGATAAATTTCACAACCTTCATCCAATCCTATTTTGATATATTTATTAATTGTCTTTAATTGTTTAGTAGAATTTATAGCTCCAATATCAGTATTTTTATCCAATGGATTGCCAATAATCAACGTTTCTAATCTTCTTTTTAGTTTTTCAATAACCAAGTTTGCAACAGATTCTTGTACAAACAATCGAGAACCTGCACAACATACATGACCTTGATTAAAGAAAATTGCATTTACAATTCCTTCAACTGCTTGATCTATTGCTGCATCTTCAAAAATAATATTTGCTCCTTTTCCTCCTAATTCTAAAGTTACTTTTTTAGACGTTCCTGCAATTGCTTTTTGTATAAATTTTCCAACTCCTGTAGAGCCTGTAAAGGCAATCTTATCAACATTTGGATGATTTACAATACTCGCTCCTGTTTCTCCAGCGCCTGTAATAATATTTACGACTCCTTTTGGCAAGCCACTTTCCTTAATGATTTCTGCTAATTTTAATGCTGTTAAAGGTGTAGTTTCTGCAGGTTTTAAAACAACTGTATTTCCTGTTGCTAATGCTGGAGCAATCTTCCACGCAGCCATCAATAGTGGAAAATTCCAAGGGATTATTTGTCCTGCAACTCCTATAGGTTTTGGTTTCCTGTTTGGAAAAGCGTATTCTAATTTATCTGCCCATCCTGCATAATAGAAAAAATGATTTGCAGCCAACGGAATATCAATATCTCTTGATTCTCTAATTGGTTTTCCACCATCTAAAGTTTCAATTACAGCAAATTCACGTGCACGTTCCTGAATCAACCGTGCAATTCTATAAATATACTTCCCTCTCTCTTTTCCTGATAATTTCGACCAACTTTTAAATGCCTTATTTGCTGCTTTCACAGCGACATCGACATCTTCAGAGGTCGCTTCTGCAACACTTGCTATTTTTTCTTGGTTAGATGGGTTGATAGTGTCAAAATATTTTCCTTTGATTGGCTTTACAAATCTACCATCAATAAACAATTCGTATTGCTTTTTTATTTGAATGTGATCTGTGCTTTCTGGAGCATCTGCATACGTCCAAGTTGCTTTAAAATTATTATTTTTACTCATAATTAATCTTTTGAAAAATAATTAGGCGATTGATATGCACCAGTTTCTGCTTTTACTAATTGCATTAAAATGTCATTTGCTAAACTACTTGCTCCAAATCTAAAATATTTTTTATTCATCCATTTTTCACCTAATACTTCGTTTAACATTACAAGATATTGCAAGGCAATTTTAGATGTTGAAATTCCTCCTGCAGGTTTCATTCCAATCATTTTACCAGTTTTTAGATAAAAGTCTTTTATAGCATCAAACATTACATAGGTAACTTGCATCGTTGCTGCTGGCTGAATTTTTCCTGTTGATGTTTTAATAAAATCGGCTCCTGCATACATTGCTATTTCGCTTGCTTTTCTAACATTATCTAAAGTGTCTAATTCTCCTGTTTCTAAAATTACTTTTAGATGTGCTTTTCCACATGCTTTTTTCACTGCAACAATTTCATCATATACATATTGATAATTTCCTGAAAGAAATTCTCCTCTAGAAATAACCATATCAATTTCGTCTGCACCTTGCTCTACAGCATATTTTGTGTCATCTAACTTAACTTGGAGTTTAGAATTTCCGCTTGGAAATGCTGTTGCTACAGATGCTACTTGAATTCCACTTCCTTTCAATGCCTCTTTTGCAATTGCTACATAAGTCGGATATACACAAACCGCAGCAACTGTTGGGATATCTTTTAATGTATCATGAGGATGCATTGCTTTGTAGCATAATTGCTCTATCTTTCCTCTTGTATCTTTCCCTTCAAGAGTTGTCAAATCTATCATGCTTAAGGCTAACTTTAGACCCTCAACCTTAGATGCTTTTTTAATACTTCTTGAACGAAACCGATCGATACGTTCATTAACACCAACTGTATCGTATGTTGGTAAATTGTTTAAATTTGGTAACATTCTCTTTAATTATAAGTCAAATTTACAAAATTATATTGTGAAAAGAAGTATTTCCTGTTTGCTTATTACTTATACTGTTTGTAACTTTAAAGTTCAAAAAAAACGCCCAGAAATTCTAGGCGTTGATACTATTTTTAAAATAAGTTCTTATCTACTACTCTACATTAAAACTAATTGGTAGCATATATTTCACACCAACTTCTTTTCCGTTTTGTTTTCCAGGAATCATTCTTGGTAATTTTTTCACAACTCTTTTTCCTTCAGTCATTAATTTTTTATGTGGTGCTCTTCCTCCAATCACTTCAATATCTCCAGTTTTGGTAATCAAAAATTGAACATATATTTTTTGTACACCTGAAGGCAATCCAAGTTGGATTGACAATTCTCCATTAAATTTCTTTTGAACAAATTTGTGTAATTTTTTTTCAAAACACGCTCTTCTTTTTGATTCTTTTACTTTTTCACATCCTGGAAAAATTGGCACTTCTTGAACGGAAAAATAATCTGCAACTAACGGATCTTCTTTTGGTATTTCTACCAATCCTTTTAAAATATTTGGTGTTGGATTGACAGTTGGTTCATTATCAAAAGGTAACTGAGTTTCAACTTCATCTGGTTTGTTATTTTTCTTAATTTCTCCAGTAAATATTTTCTTTGTTACTGGTTTGAATTTTCTCTCTTTTACTTTTCTTTCAATTTGAATTTCTTTTGCCGGAAAAAACTCATAAGTATCATCGGAATCTATTGATGTTTCAATAATAATTGCTATTCTCTGCTCAGTTTTCAACTCGAGAGCAAGGTAAGTGGTTAATAATGTTAATACGAGTCCTAATTGTAAGAACAATACAGAACTTTTTTGTAAATTGTTGGTGTGCTTTCTTGTGTCCATAATATTTAAAGTTAAGATGTTAAAATTATGTTAACTACAAGAAACATACCAAAAAGAAAGAGTCCGCCAAGGCGGACTCTTTTAAAATTTATATAAAATGCTCTTTTATTATTCTACATTAAAAGAAATAGGTAACATATAAGTTACGTTTACTGGACGTCCTCTTTGTTTTCCTGGTTGCATCTTTGGCAATAATTTTACAACTCTTATTGCTTCTTTTTTTAATTTTTTCTTAGCTGATTCTGAACCTTTAGAGTTAACACGTCCACCCATAATTTGAATCCCTCCAGTTTTAGTAATTTTAAACTGAATATATATTTTTTGTTTTCCGCTCAATCCTAAATCACTTGCAAGTTCTGCATTGAATTTTCTTTGAACATGCTTTTGCATTTTTTTATTCAAACAATCTTTCTTTTGTTGTTTTGTTCCTTTACATCCAGGATATACTGGCACATCTTCAATAACTGCAAATGCTACATCTTCTTCAAAAACTTCTTCTTCCTCTACTTCTACAATCTCTTCTACTTCTATTTTTTCAGTTTCATCTGTTTCGGTAGATTCTATAATAGTTTCCTCTACTTCTTCTTCATCTTCAACAATTTCAATAACTTCTGGAGCTGCTGGAGGAGGAGGAGGAGTCTTAATTTGTTCCATCACTACTTCTACAATTTCATCTTCTTCTTCATGATTAGAAGTAACAACAGCCAAAGCATCTCCACTTTTTTCGTATGTTTTATGTTCAATCCCAAGATATACAGTCAATAAAGTTAAGACTAAACCTAATTGCCAAAACAATCTTGTATGGTTTTCTAAGTTTGCGTTTGGATTCTTTTTAATTTCCATCTGTAAAAAAATTTTATTTTATAGATTGCTAATTTAATAATTTTAAAACAACTTATGCAACTAATAATTGTTAAATCGTTTTATAAATACGAAACAAATGATTAAAAGCAACTATCGCAAGCACTATTCCAATTGTATTTGCTATAATATCTAAATAATCACCATGTCTATAAATGGTTAAACTACTTTGTAATACCTCAAGAATTATACCAAATAAAAACACTACAAATCCAATTAGAATTTTTGTTTTAAAGTTTGAATGTGATTTTTTTATTGCAAACAACCAACTACACGTGAGTACTAAATAAGCCAATGAGTGTAAGAACTTGTCTGAAATAGTAATTTCAACATTCAAATCAGTTATTGGTGTTAAACTTAAATAGGCAACAAGAAGTGTTATAGTAGCAGAAACAAGAAACGCACTACGCTCCAATAAGCTCTTTATACTCTTCAGCATTTAATAAGTTTTCTAATTCTGATTTATCAGAAAGTTTAATTTTTATCATCCATCCTTTTTCATAAGGATCAGCATTTACAAGTTCTGGTTCGTCCTCTAATCCCTCATTAAATTCAACAACTTCACCAGTCAATGGCATAAATAAATCTGAAACTGTTTTCACTGCTTCTACGGAACCAAAAATGGCATCTTTATCAAGAGTTTCATCAAGAGTATCTACATCTACATATACGATGTCTCCTAATTCACCTTGTGCAAAATGCGTGATTCCTACTGTTGCAATGTTATCTTCAATACGTAACCACTCGTGGTCTTTTGTGTATTTTAATTCTGTTGGTATGCTCATTTTTTTTGTTTTAATATAATTCTTTACAAATTTAATAAAAAAGATGAATGTTAAAAAAGGTTATGGTTTTTAATTTCCAATATTATATCTGACCAATATCCCTGTGCTAAATGAACTTCTTGGAAATGAGGTTGAAATAGCATAACGAGATGAGTTTTGATCAAAGTAAAAAGATGCTGTTAAGTTACGATTCAATGCATAATCTGCTAAAAATCTTAACGAAAATAATCGCTGACCTCCCGTAATTTGTTCATTATCTTCATCTACATCACGAATTAGTGTTGTATTATCTCTCATGGAAATATCTGCTTTTAAATTCAAGTCTCCTTTTAATGTCTGCTTTTTTCCATCAAATCTATATCTTATTTTTAAATCTTTTATTCTATATCCTAATCCTACAACATATTCTTTTCCTCTTATTTCAGTTAAGGTATTATTATTAAAATTCAAATTCAACGCTCTATCTTTTCTAATTTCGGCTTTTAATGACATTGAATTTTTCATTTTCAAATCTACTTTTACCAATGGTGAAAATTCTTCAATAACATTGACATTTGAAAATAACTTTTGATTATAGAAGTTTCCAGAAAGGTCTTTATCTTGGATTGATTTCGAAGCATCATATAATAAATTATTTGTATAATTATTTATTGAATATGAAGAACGGTAACCGTGAGATACAGTAAAACTTTGGAAAGTTTTCTTAAACCATTTATTTCGCATCAATCCTTTATAGGTCAATGTCCAATTTGGTAATGGCATGTTTCTAAAAGCACTTGTTTTTACTGAATTTGCATCTTTTCCTGAATAGGCAGCAACAAATGCTGGTAACATTACTTGTTGACTGTTTACTCCAAATCCATTAGTAGAAGGATCTATATCAATTGGCTGACCAGAACTTGCATTTAATCTCTGTGAAATGATTGCTCGATTGGCTCTAAATTCTTGGAAAGTTGCATCAGCATTTTCACCAAAAGCAGTTTTAATCATATTAAAACTCATACTGAAATTTCCAATTTCAGAAATTGGATTGTCTTCAAAACGAATTTCATCGAGAGTCAAATCATTCACAACATCTAATTGTTGAGAAATGTTTTTAGTGTAAATTTTATTTGCTTGCAATTCTATATTCAAATCTCTAATCGGACTTATATCTACAGAAATATCTATCTTATCAAAATGTGTTTGAGCGTAAGTACGGTTATAATATGGATCGTCTATTGCTCCTCCTGGATCATTTATATTTCTTGAAATTAACCATCCGTTTTGTAAGGCTGTGTTTCTAATATCTATTTGACTACCAAAAACAAAACCAAATGATGGTGCTAAACCTCCACTAAAATTATCTCTACCTAAAAAGCCTACTTCTGGCGTATATCCTGGTAAAAAAATACCATTATTATCAGCATATGATATTCTTGCTCTTTTTACCATCATCAATGCATTCATAATTCCTTTGCCAAACTTGTTTCCTTTAAGGTTTTTTGAAGGTTCTCTTATTACTTTTGCTACTTTTCCGTCTGCAGATGGTTTAGCCTTTTTCTTTTTTCCTTTTTTCCTTCTCTTGGTCGCTACTTTTGTTAGGCCCGTACTTTTATATAATTTCTTGAAATTCAAATCCACTGATAGATTGTGAGTATTGGCATTTTGTATGGCATTTCCAACCAAATTTACATATGATTGTGATGCGGCTTGCCAATCAAAATCTGCTGTATAGGCGTAATCGGCTTTTACAAAATCTAAAAATGGCAGTTTATCTACAGGTATTTTATAGGTTCCGTTTAGCGTTTGATGGTAGTGATCTGGACGACCAATTGTAAAGAAATTATCAAACAATGTAACATCGTCACTTGTGCTATAATCATCATATACATAATTATTTAATGCACGGAAATTGAATTGTAATGATTTTGTGAGATTGTAACCAATATTATAATCCCAATCAAACATAAAATTACGTTGTTTTAATGTTGGTAAAGGCGGTAATCCTTCAACTAAACTACGTGATTTTTGTTCATTATAACTTCTAATAATATTTGAATTTACCGATATTGTTGACGGTAATAAATTGATATTAAAGTCTTTGATAAATCTTAAATATTTTTTCTTTGTCAAAAATCCCCAATTTTTAAATGGTTCTATACTTTTTGGTTGAAATGAATAATTATAATTGGCAGATGCTCTAACATTTTGATCAAGAAATTTTTGCACATTATAATCTTTATGCTGAATTTCATTATATGCATAAGAAACAGATAGATTTTCTACATCATAAAACCGTTTTTTCTTTTCGGTATTTGTACGGTCTTTACGTACATTTATCAAGCTTATACTTTTCCGTTTTGTATAATCTTGGCTTTCATTTCTATTAGGACTATTATCTAAATTTGTATCCTCAAACAATACATCTTGATATTGTGCATCATACTTTGGGTCATGTGTTTCTTCAGAAATACTATAATTTAATGGCAATTGAATTCCCCATTTTTTTGGTAACAATTTTCCAAGACTCACATTGGTCACAACATCATACAGTTTTGTATCTTCTAAATTCCGTTCATTTACACGTTGTTCAATTCCTCCAAAACCAATAGTTTCCATTCTACCTGTAACAGAAACATCTGCAAAATCTGCAAAGTTCGCATCAGCACTTACAACTGCTGCCCAACCTCCTTCATTATCAAATTCTGATGTGCGCAACTCATTAAACCATAACTCTGCACTATGAGTTTTTGTAGAGTTATTTTTTACTCCAAGCATCATCGTGCGAATATTTCCTAAATTTGGGTTTCCTTTTACTCTTATTTCGTAACCTTCCAATCCTTCAATTGGAGAAACAGTACCATAAGCAGGATAAATTTCATTTGCAGGAACAGGAATTGCTTCTTGAAAACGCAATAATTTTAATTTCCCTAAATGTTCTAAAATAACATTCATGTTGTTTGCCCAAATATCATCAGGAGATGTTGTGCCGTCTGCAGTAACTTTTAACGGAAACTCTATTTGATAGAAGTTATCGTTCAAATCACTACCAAGCCTTACAATTGCTTGTAAGTCATCATCTACTAATCCTGCTTTATTTATTTCTTCAAGGTGTACAAATAATTTTAATTTTTTATACATTCTTAAATCAATGCTTACATTCTTATAAACTGCTCTCGTTTCTTTAGAAGGTAAATCTAAAATCTTAACAGAAAGCGATTGCTCATTTTGATATTGAATTCTTGTATTTCCTTGCAATCGTTCTCTTACAATTCCTGGAGGAATCACATAAGGTATAGGCGAACGAGATCCATTCTCTTCAATACTCACAACACCTACTTGAAAGTTTTCTAATTCTATTGGATCTAAATTTGGCGGATTTGCATTGTTTGTTTCATCAATTTCTTTTACATAACGTCTCCAATCACCACGAATCAATTGCAATTCTCCAAAACGTAAAACAACTGGCATTTTAAAGCCTGTCATAAACATACGCATAAAACGAATAGAACTAAAACCACTCATATTATTAATATTATCAGTAGGAGAATTGATTGGAATTCTAAATTGCATCCATCTAAAGTCTTTTTGACTACCGTCATCTAAAGTAACAGACACTATTTTTTCATCAACTATATGGTTTTGACCAACTACAAAATCACCTGCATTCATTGAGACCTTATATTGATAATAACTCTCAACAGTACTCATCGTTTGATCCTTATTGATGTCCTCAACATCAGGATATGTTGTTGCTGATGTTGGATATGATTCGCCTGATAAATTAGATGTTGGTGAGTTCCCTTGTGTATTGTTGTAATCTTTGTATCGCGTTAAAATAGAGGCGTTATCTGTGTCGTATTGACTCCCTCTAAAGTATCTATAATTATCTGATGCAGGATCTGATTCTGATGAGAATGATGTATATATAGCATCTTCTTCATCATCATTCAAGCCATCTAAACCAATATCTTGATTTAATCGAGAATTATCTTCTATATCAAAAGTATATAAAAGCGATTGTCCTGTTGGAACTTTTCCCCAAATTGAAGGGTCTGTATTATCAATTCCTCCATTGTCTGGAAGACCATTTTCATACATTTTACGACCATCTTTAAGAACATCCTCAGAAATGTTCCCAAGATTGAAATACAAATCTCCAACTTGATTTACTGGATTTTGAGGATTAACTCCTGCAGGTAATCCTTCGGCTTGAGTTATTGAATACTCTTGATAGGGATCTAACATCCAAAACTGAATGTATTCTATATTTGCTTGCTCAAAATTGGTAACTGTTAATGGTCTTGTAATTCCTGCCCAATTTTCTTCAGGAGAATTGGTGAAATTAGCAAAATCAACTGTGTTATTATAACTTCCTCTTTCTGATGGATAATATGCCAAATCTAACGAACGTAACACTGAAGATTGTGTAATATCTATATCTGTTTCTGGAAACAACTCATTAAATCTAATTCGTCTAACCTCTGCTCTTGATAATTCTGTATCATCAATATTACTTGGTTGTAAAGAAGAACTACCATAAAATAGTTGATCAACAATATACCATGCTAATTTTCCTCTTTTTGCACCATACGTTAAATCTGTTGCGTCTCCATTAAAATTGAGCGTTGGTTGATTTTGTGGTGTACTTGACATATACCATTGTAGTGGTGTTTTTAATTCTAATGGTATTTGTGCTCCTTCAAAATCATCTAAGTAGGTCGTTGCTTCTCCTTCTAGTTCTACTTGTTTTGGCGATCCTGGAATTAAATAAGCAAAATCTCCACGAACTGAAAAATTAGACTCAACATCTGTATCCAAATTTGGAAGATAGTTTACCCATTTTGTGAATTTTGGTACTTCTGTAGCATAATCAGCATTTAACCCAAAAATGGTGTTGTTTATAGGTTCAGAATTAAATAATGTTTTTTGTGTAAGTGGTTTTTCTCGTAAGTTTAAGAATGAAAATCCTGCGTAGAGTTTATCAGAAAATTTATGCTCAACATCAATTCCAATAAATCGTTTAGACTGTAGATTAAATACAGAATTGTTCTCAACCGATACTTCAATTGGTGCATTTGAGGCTTCTAATGAAGGATTGATAATTTGCACTCTACCAATTTGATAATCTACAACATAATCTACACCTTCAAGTAATACTCTTCCTCCTGTAGTTACCGTAACAGAGCCTTGTGGGACATTAAATGCTCCTAAAGGAATTCCGTTTGCGCTTTCTGATTTATAGTATCCTTTTAAGAAATATTTATCCTTGTTTTGGTAATTATTTCTTGCTTGTGATTGTGTATTGTTATACAACTCATCAAAAATATAAACAGCATCATTTGGGTCTGTTAAGATCGGCTGTAAACTTTCACCAAACGGTTCAACTGTTGGGAAAATCACTGTTCCTTTTTGAGAGTTAATCGTTATTCCTTCAACATAATCAAAATATCCGTCTCCTTCTGGAAGTAAAAACTGATTTTGGTCTAAATTATCAAGACTGAAAATATTTAATAAGGTTCTGTCTAAAATTCCTGCAGTTGCTGCATTTTGAAAAATATTTGTTGGAACTCCTGTTGCGTCATCGCTATATAATAATTCAAATCTAAATCCGTCTTTAGACATTTGATATGCACCTAAAGAATAGATATTTTTCATCATCAAATCCCAAAGAGGAATTCCTGTATTTATAATTTCACTACGTAATAATTTTACAATCAAATTTTCTGGTGCAATAATACCATCAGAAGTTAACTCTCCAACTTTATAAACTTCAGTACTTCCTGTTACGGTATATTCATAAGCAACTGCCAAGACATCAGATTCTCCTAAACGGCGATTTAAAGATATATATCCTAATTGTGGATGGATGGTATATTCGCTTGGTTGTAATTTTCGGGCATTTTCTAATACCGAATAATCTGTTCCTTGCGATAATCCATAGGGTGACAAAGCAGTTCCTACAGTAGCAATTTCTCTTACATCATTTGAAATTGCTAAAAGGTTAGGATTAAAAGGATCTCCTAAATTATTCGCTCCATTTATTGGGTCTTGTTGAACTCCTGCAGATGGTGTTACTCCTGTTCCATTAATGTTTACAGGCTGTCGTTCTCCCAAATCTGCAATACCAACAATATTTCTAAAATCTACTGTTGATGATTGTCTGTTAGTTACCCAAACTTCAACGCGTGTAATATTAATTTGGCTATTAATCAACGGGAAATTTTCTAATGCCGTGTCATAATTATCTCTAAAGGCTTGTGCTAAAAAAAAGTGTCTGTCTGCATCATAATCTGTTGCTCGCAATTCAAACTCATTAATTGTTGAACCTCCTTGTGCTGCTACTGTTCTTGTTTGTGATTTTTGTTCGGCAAAAACACTTGTAACTGTTGTCTTCCCAAATTGCAGCTTGGTTTTCAATCCAAACAAACTCTGTGCCCCTGTAATCAAAGAGTTTTTTATTGGCATACTTACATTTCCAACTTCTATTTTTTGCAAAATATCATCTTCGCTAAAAGCCTGATCTGGATTAAATTCTAACTTTACTAAGTTCTGAAAATCAAATGTAGATTGTGTGTCATAAGCAGCAGTAACTTTTAGTCGCGTTCCTACTTTTGCGTTAATACTTGCTGATATTTGTTGGTCAAAATCAAAAGTAAAACTTTTTCTATTTCGCTCTGATATTTGTGGGTTTTCAATGTTTTGTGATAACACTCCAAGTTGTACTTGTACATTTCCTTGAGGGTTTACTTCAATTGTATTTCCTCCAAAAATAGATTCAAAAAAGCTAGATTTGACATAATATGTAGGTAATAAATTCTTTTGTGCATCTGCACTTCCTGCAGTTTTTCCTCCAACAGCATTTAATTTTTCTCTATAATGCGATTGTATATCTTGTTTTAATGCATACTCTCGATATTCTCTTGGAGTCATATAAACAGGATCTGACACATAATAATCTCCAATTTTTCTACGAAGAATATACATATCAATTGAAGAGTCGTATGTGATTTCAATTTCTGCTGGATTATTTAAAATTAAATTTCCACTTTGTGCATTATTAAAATTATATGGCAACGAAATAGAGTCTGTTGCTACAGAAGTTGAATCTTGAGTTATGTTAGGAGGAGTTATACTCGGCGGAGTTTGAGAAAAAACATCCATTTGAGTAAAAAAACTCAATACAAAAATTATGACTAATTTATATCTTAAAACTTTCTTTTCCAATTTATTACAAATTTTTAAGTGCTTGTTTGATAAGATTTTCAACGCTCATCGTACTATCTTCTTTTAAAATTCTATCAACAACTCTTTCAGATTGCTTGTTTGTAAAACCTAATACTTCTAATGCTGATAACGCTTCTGTTTTATTAGTATTGCTTTGAGAAACTGAAACTTCATCAATTCCATAAGTTTTAATAATTTTATCTTTTAGATCAATAATAACACGTTGTGCTGTTTTTGCGCCAATACCTTTTACAGATTGAATTGTAGCAACATCTGACGAAGCAATTGCATGCTGTATTTCTTCAGTTGTCATTGACGATAACATTGTTCGAGCAATACTTGGTCCAACACCTGAAACCGAAATTAATAATTTAAAAATTTCACGTTCAATTTTACTCACAAATCCGTAAAGCGTATTTGAATCTTCTTTTACTGATAAATAAGTGTATAAAAATATTGCTTCTTCATCTGGAAGATTAGAAAATGTGTTTAGAGAAATATGGGCGTAATATCCAACACCATTACACTCTACAATCACATATGTTGGATTTTTTTCTACTAATTTTCCTTTTAAATGAGTTATCATTCTTTTTCGTTATTTTTCAAATATACTAAAATAGTACTATTTTTTTGATTTATTTTGAGCATCAATAACCGCTACAGCAGTCATATTTACAATTTCATCTACACTTGCTCCTAATTGAAGAATGTGTGCTGGTTTTTTCATTCCAAGCATTATTGGTCCAATAGATTCTGCACCGTATAATTCTTTCATCATTTTATAACTGATATTTGCTGAGTGCAAATTAGGAAACAACAATACATTTACCTTTTTATTTACCAATTTTGAAAACGGAAATTCTCCTTTCAACATTTCAGGATTTAAGGCAAAATCTGCCTGTAAATCACCATCAATCACAACATTAGGATAATATCTATGAATAAAAGAAATAGCATCTCTAACTTTTTTTGCATCTTCAGATTCTGATGAGCCAAAATTTGAAAATGACAACATTGCAATATTTGGTTTCATCCCAAACATCTTTACTAAACCTCCAGTAAGTTGAGATATTTTTACCAAATCTTTCGCTGTAGGATTGATATTAATTGTTGTGTCTGCCAAAAATATTGGTCCTCTTTTAGTCAACATTAAATTAGTTGCAGCAATTCTTGTGACTCCTTTTGCCATTCCTATTAACTCCAACATTGGCTTTACAACTGTAGCATAGTTACGAGAATATCCTGTAATTAAACCGTCTGCATCCCCTTCATTTACCATCATTGCTGCAAAATAGTTACGCTCTCGCATCAATTTTTGTGCATCTAATAGTTTTGTTCCTTTTCGCTTCCTTGTGTCCCAATATTTTTGAGCATACTGATATCGCCTTTCTTTTTGTTCTGGTAATTTTGGGTCGATAATAGGAACATCATCAGTAAAGTCTATTTCTTTTTTTAATTCTAAAATAATCTCTTTGTTTCCTAATAAAATAGGTATTCCAATACCTTCATCATGTATTATTTGAGCCGCTTTCAACACATTAAGATGATCCGCTTCTGCAAACACTATTCTCTTTGGGTCAGATTTTGCTCTATTATGAAGTAACCTTACAACTTTACTTCCAGTTCCCAATCGCTCCATCAATTCATCGCGATATTTATCCCAATCTTCAATTGGTTCTAAAGCAACTCCAGAATCCATCGCTGCTTTTGCAATTGCAGGAGGGATTTCATATATCAATCTTGGATCAAAAGGTTTTGGTATAATGTATTCTTCTCCAAAAGAAAGATTCACTTCATCATATACAATATTTACTTGTTCTGGAACTGTGTGCTTAGCCAAGTTGGCTAAGGCGTGCACAGCAGCCATTTTCATTTCTTCATTTATTTTGGTTGCACGAACATCTAATGCACCTCTAAAAATAAATGGAAAACCTAGCACATTATTCACTTGGTTTGGATGATCAGATCGTCCTGTAGCCATAATGATATCATCTCTAGTTTTTATAGCCAATTTATAATCTATCTCAGGATTTGGATTTGCCATCGCAAATACAATTGGCTTTTTCGCCATTGTTAGAAGCATATCAGCCGTTAAAACATCTGCAACAGACAAGCCTACAAATACATCCCTACCATTTACAGCATCTTCTAAAGTCTCAAGATTTTCGGTAGTTGCAAATTCTGCTTTCTCTGAAGTCAGTCCTTCTCTGTCTTTTCTGATAACTCCTTTGCTATCACACATCACAACATTTTCTCTTTTTACACCGAGTTTTAAATACAATCGTGTACAAGAAATTGCTGCTGCTCCCGCTCCATTTACTATCAATTTAACTTTTGAAATCTCTTTTCCTGTTATTTCGACTGCATTCTTTAATGCTGCTGCAGAAATAATTGCTGTTCCATGTTGATCGTCATGCATCACTGGAATATCTAATTCTTCTTTTAGTCTTCTTTCAATTTCAAATGCTTCTGGAGCCTTAATATCTTCAAGATTTATTCCTCCAAAAGTTGGTGCAATTGCTTTGACTGTTTCTACAAATTTATCAACATCTGTAGCGTCAATTTCAATATCAAAAACATCAATATCTGCAAATATTTTGAAGAGCAATCCTTTTCCTTCCATTACTGGTTTTGAAGCTTCCGGACCAATATTTCCTAAACCCAAAACTGCAGTTCCATTAGAAATAACCGCAACAAGATTACCTTTAGCAGTATATTTATAAACGTTATTTACATCTTTTTCTATTTCAAGGCAAGGTTCTGCAACTCCAGGAGTATCCATATCATACTGAACAGTACCCACGAGATACTTAAAGGTCGTACCGACTTCTTGAGGCGCATTAAAGTTTGCCCGGTTTCGGTTGTTGGGAWAAAATCCTATGCCATCCGGGTTTGGGTCAGCTAATCCATCACCATCCCGGTCAGGGAAGCCGGCAAAAAGCACATCGCCAGCAAATTTAGAGAATACACCGGAGGGGACACCTTCGCGCATGCCAACATTTTCATTGGCATAAGTCCCGACCAGATCAATGGTAAGGTCTTCCGACGGCGTCAGGCGGAATGAGGCTTTAACATATTTATAGACGGCATCATTACCGCCACCCAGAGGGTTAATATTTATGATATTCCCGTCGGTTTTCGTGTATTTTCCATTAATGCGAGCGGCAAATTTATCTTCAATAATCGGAACATTAAGAACACCTTCCACATCCCAGGTATCAAAACTGGAATAATCTAACATAACCGAACCGGAGAGTTCATCTCCAGGTTTCTTGGACGTTATGCTAATGCCGCCGCCCAGGGCGTTCCGGCCAAAATAGGTTGCTTGCGGGCCTCTGAGGATTTCGATACGTTCAATATCCATTATGGGGGGGTTAATGCTGCTTCCCGCAACGTTGAACCCATCCACATAAAATCCAAAAGTAGATGTCTTGATAGCATTACTCGCGGGCAATGAATTTGTGACGCCACGGATACTGATTTTACGACGGGATTTTGCCCCATCTGAAGTAAAACTGGCGTTGGGCGTTCTCACGACATATTCAGAAACATCTGAAAACATATTTTTTACAATTGCATCACTGGTAAAAGCAGAAATACTGATCGGTACTTCCTGCATATTTTCTTCACGCTGCTGCGCCGTTACAACAACTTCTTCAATGCTGATCTTGTCATCTGCAATGGCTATTGAAGCTGAAAAACCGGCTGAAACAAATAACAAATTAGCATATATAAAATGCTTGCCTATCATCCCGTTGGATTTCATTATTCTCTCCCGTGGTAATTTATTAGTTTAAAATTTCAATATCTAAATGGCTATAGCAATGATTATTGCTTCTGTGTTTTCCATTAGGACTAGATTTTGGAAATTGTTTCAATAACAGCATTTGATGATTAATATTGCGTTTAGCGCAACATTGAGAAAGAAGTGAATTACAAAAACCGCCTTCCGTTCTTAAGAAGAAACAGCGGATCTTGCATTCCCGGAATATGGCTTGGACCGGGCAGAAACTATGGCTTCCCGGTCCAAAATACTAAAATACCAGGGTATATAAAATGGGGTTTTTCTATTATTTTTTAATATAAATTAATCAAAAATACAGCACCGACAATGAGAGGAACTGCGATACGAACTAAGATCAGCCAGCCTTTAAATAACACCCCGTCCTTGATTTGTAATTCATCCAGAAGGCTCGCCCGTGACAGACCCCAACCGGCAAGCACGGCCACACAAATTCCACCCAACGGCATCAGAATATTGGATACGAGATAATCAAGGAGGCCAAAAATGGTTTTATTTTCGAAAATTGAAATAAAGGACAACGGCTTCACATCCGCCATTATATTATAAGAAAAAATCGTCAGTAGTCCCAGCACCCACAGCAAACCGGATACCACAAGCGTCAGCTTAACCCGCGACAGGGAGGTCAAATCCTCCAGGCAGGCAATGATCGTTTCCAGAAGCGTAATTGAGGAGGTTAACGCGGCCACGGCCAGCAGCAAAAAGAATATGGGACCCATAATGTCGCCTCCCGGCATTTGCCCAAAGGCAACGGGAAGCGTAACAAAGATCAGACCCGGTCCTTCCGCGGGAGATAAACCATGGGCAAAAACGATCGGGAAGATGGCCAATCCTGCCAGGATCGCCACGCCACCATCCGCCACCGCAACAATGATTGCCGACTTAATGATAGACGTTTTTCGGTCCATATAGGATGCAATTGTCATCAAGACCCCGACCCCGACCCCTAAAGAGAAGAAAGCCTGGCCAAAAGCCATCAATATAATTGTCGGGGTTATTGTGGAAAAATCCGGAATGAACAGAAAATCTATCGCCGCGCCCAT
>NVWM01000019.1 GCA_002733665.1 Lutibacter sp. | reverse complement strand
AAAGTGAGTAATCTTTTTGAGTACGCTTAACATACCCTGAATTTTCTGATGTTTTCATTACACTAAAGTTTTAGTGTATCGCTATTTCAGGACGGGACAGTTTGTTCAATAAAAAAAGCCGTTAATTTCTTAACGGCTTTTTTGATATTTATAAATGTTTAGTGATTATTTACCACTTTCCATTTTATCTTTAAGAGCTTGTAAAGCATCATTTGTATCTCCTAATGTAGTTTTTTCTGCATCATTTGATTTCTTTGTTGCTGTTTTAATATTCCTTTGCTCTTCTGCTCTAAATATAGATGAATGAGAAATAACCAATCTTCTGTATTCTTTATTAAATTCTAAAACTTTAAAGTTTACAGTATCGTTTTTGGCTATTTTACCACCTTCTTCTTTGTCCATATGACGACCAGGAACAAATGCTTCAAGACCTTCTTCTAAAGTTACAATTGCACCTTTATCAGTTGTTTCTTTTACAGTTCCTTCGTGTATTGAATCAATAGTGTATTTAGATTCATATGTATCCCAAGGATTGTCTTGAGTTTGCTTATGACCTAAATTCAATTTACGTCCTTCAACATCTAATTCTAACACTTGAACTTTCAACTTGTCTCCTACTGTAGTAAAATCAGATGGATGCTTAATTTTCTTAGTCCAAGATAAATCAGAAATATAAACTAAACCGTCTATTCCTTCTTCTAACTCTACAAATACACCAAAGTTTGTGTAATTTCTTACAGTTCCTTCATGTGTAGATCCAACAGGATATTTCTTTGTAATATCAGTCCAAGGGTCTGGATGTAATTGCTTCATACCAAGTGACATCTTACGATCTTCACGGTCTAAAGTTAAGATTTGAGCTTTCACTACATCTCCAACTTTTACGAAATCTTGAGCTGAACGCAAGTGCGTTGACCAAGACATTTCTGATACATGAACTAAACCTTCAACACCAGTATTAACTTCAACAAATGCACCATAATCTGCTATAACAACAACTTTCCCTTCAATTTCATCTCCAACTTTTAAGTTTTTATCTAAAGCTTCCCAAGGATGAGCGTTTAATTGTTTTAATCCTAATTGGATTCTTGTTTTTTGATCATCAAAATCAAGAATTACAACATTTATTGTTTGATCTAATTCTAATATTTCACTTGGATGATTAATTCTAGACCAAGATAAATCTGTAATATGAACCAATCCATCAACACCACCTAAATCAACAAAGACACCATAAGAAGTAATGTTTTTAACAACACCTTCTAAGATTTGTCCTTTTTCTAATTTACCGATGATTTCTTTTTTCTGTAATTCAATATCTGCTTCGATAAGTGCTTTATGAGATACTACAACGTTTTTAAATTCGTGATTAATTTTCACAACCTTAAATTCCATTGTTTTCTCTACGTACTGATCGTAATCTCTAATTGGTTTCACATCAATTTGAGATCCTGGTAAGAATGCTTCAATTCCAAAAACGTCAACAATCATTCCTCCACGAGTTCTACATTTTACAAAACCGTTTACAACTTCTCCAGATTCGTGTGCTGCATTAACTCTATCCCAAGCCTTGATTACTCTTGCTTTCTTATGTGATAATACTAATTGACCAGAAGCATCTTCTCTTTTGTCAACCAATACTTCAACTTTATCTCCAACTGCTAAACCTTGGTTATATCTAAATTCATTAAGTGAAATAACACCTTCAGATTTTGAGTTGATATCAATAATTGCTTCACGTTCTGTAAGTCTTATAACCGTTCCTTCTATTACTTCTCTTTCTGTTACAAATCCTAAAGTACCTTCTAAAGCATCTTCAAAAGCTTTTAACTTCGCATCATCAACTTCTTCAATTCCTTGTTCATATTTATGCCAATCAAAGTCTGCTAAAAACTCTTCAGGAGTTGCTGCTGTATTTTCTTCTTCTTCAACTAACTCCAATTTTTCTTCTGCAACCTCTTCAATCAATTCTTCTTTTGCTTCTATAACAACATCTTCATCAATTGCAATAACTTCAATTTCTTCTTTCACTTCTTCTACAACTTTTTCTTTCTTAACTTTCTTTTCTTTTTGAGGGGCTTCAGCAACTTTTTCTTCTGATTTCTCTTCAGTAGAATAAACTGATTGCATTCCTAAATCTTCAACTAAAATAGTATAAAAGATTGCTCTGTATTTATTTCTGTTAGATTTACCAATCTTTTCGATTGCTGCTTCAATTGCAGTATCTAAAGCTTCGCTATCTTCTAGACCTAACTTTTTTACTAAAAAGTTTTTCTTTACAGTTGCTAATTCTTTTTTATCAGAACTTGAAACTTTTTCAGCATCTATTTTGTAAATTGATGGACCTAATCCTTTGGTTATCGCTGCAAGTAAATCTGCATTTAAACCTAAACCTAACTTTTCGATCTCACTTTGGTAAAGATCTATTTTTTCTTGTAATTTTGACATGTGCCAATATTTAAATTGTATCTTGTTGTAATTCAGATTCTTAAACGATAATTACTTCAAGAGATATTTATATAAATTTTATCTAAGTTCCTTTCAAAATCTGCTCTCGTTAAAAGGAGTGCAAATTTACAGTTTTTTATTCAATTGAGCAAGGAATATTTTGAAAGGAAAACTTATGTAAATCAATGATACTAAATCAGTAAGAGAATAAGATTTGTTTACAGATTATCCTATCCAATTTTTAAAATCTTTTACCTTTTCTCTACTTACAATAATTTCATGTTCAGAAAACGTATTTAAAATGATTTTTAAACGGCTATTGGTGTACGAAATAATATCTTTTATTGAATTTACATTCACATAAAATTTGCGACTTACTCTAAAAAAATTAGTTGGGTCAAGCACAGGATCTAACTGTTCTAAAGTCTTATCGACAAGGTAGTTTCTATTATCCGAAGTAAAAATATAGGTTCCTTTATTTTCGCTATAAAAACATTCAATTTCATCAGTAGATATCATTTTTAAATGCTGACCTATTTTCACAGTAAATCTTTGTTTATAATTTTTATCTAACGGATTTATAAGTAGTTTCTTTATCTGCTCTAAATTGACTTGTAAATTTTGTGGTATCGACTTATTACTTTCAAATTTATCAATTGCTGTTTTTAGCTCCTCATCATCTATTGGTTTTAACAGGTAATCAATACTGTTTAATTTAAAAGCTTTTAAAGCATATTCATCATAAGCTGTCGTAAAAATAATAGCACTATTTACTTCAACTTGGTCAAATATTTCAAATGACAATCCGTCTGAAAGTTGAATGTCTAGCAAGATTAAATCTGGATGTTCATTACCCTGAAACCATGCAATTGCCTCTTCTACAGAATGCAACATTACTTGAGTTTCAAATCCAATTTCTGCTAACATCCGCTTCAATCTTCTTGCAGATGGTTTCTCGTCTTCAATAATAACTATTCTCATAAAACTCAATTAATAATCAAATTTGTCTTTGTCCATATACTCTTTAATCTTTCTTTCTTCCCAATCCTTTGTAAAAGCAATGTTTTTACCAAACACTCCAAACCAGTGAAAAAATAATCCTATTCCCCAAAAGAATGCTGTAAAAAAATGACCGTATTGAAAGAAACTTTCTCCTTCATCTAAGTTTATAATAATTGAAACCCAAAGGAAAATATTCACTGCTAAATACCAAAATAAATGCCAATAAAACCCCTTGATCGCTTTTAACTTTTTTTGTGCTCTTAAATATCGCTTTTCTTCTAAATACTCGTTTTCCATTTTCCTATTTTTTAAAATTATCTTTATTCATTAATTCTTGAAGTTTTCGCTCTTCCCAACGCTTTGAAAAAGTAAGGTTCCTACCAAAAACTACAAACCAATGAACGAGTAGACCTATTCCCCAGAATAATACATTAACAACAAGCCCATACCCTTTTCCAAAAAATCCATATTGGAAAGAACTTTCCAAAGCATCTAAATTTATTATAACTAGTACCCATATTATATTTACAGTTAAATACCAAAATAAATGCCAATAAAAACCTTTTATCTCTTTTACTCTTTTCTGTGCTTTTAAATAACGTTTCTCTTCTAAAAATTCGCTCTCCATTTTCTTGTTTTTAAAAATTATCATTCTCCATAAATTCTTTCAATTTACGCTCTTCCCAATCATCATTATATCTAAATACTATAAAAGCATGAATAATAATACTAATCCCCATTCCTACAACAGGAAACCAAAACCATTTAAAATCCCAAAAAGTTTTATAATTTATAAATATCCAAAATGGTATTAAAACGATATAGGCTAAAATGTGATAATAAAGATCTTTTAATTTTTTTACTCGTTTTTTCGCTTTGATATACGTGTTTTTTTCTTTTGAAGTTATAACTCCCATCACTATAATTTATTATTATTATTATTATTATCTTTTTCCATTATCTCTCTAATTTTGCGCTCTTCCCAATTGGTACCATAACCAAATGCCTTAAAACCTTGAATTACCAATCCAAATCCCCAACCTAATGCTGGAAACCAAAACCATTGTATTACTCCTGGAGTAAATCTATTCCAAATATAAAATAAGAATGGAATTACGATTGCATAGGATATTAAACTTCCATAAAAACCTTTTAATTCATCTAATCTTTCTTTTGCTCTAATGTATCTATTGCTGTCATTTATATAATCTGTTCTCATTACTTTAACTTTTTGTGTTAATAAAGGTAACTTTACCTTAAAAATATTATTACTATCTGTTATTATAACTTTCTCTTTAGAAATTAAACTATAACGTTGATTTATATTTCTCAATCCAACTTTTGTACTCTTTTCAAGTGATTGTTTTAAATTGATATTGTTCTCTACTATTAAATATCCATTCTTCTCGCAAATGTTTATTTCAAGTGGACTTTTTGAGGTTATCACATTGTGTTTTACTGCGTTCTCTAAAAGTAATTGTAACGACAATGGGACTATTTTTAATTCAGAATTACTTACTGTATCTGTAATATTAAAATTGATTCCGTCTTCAAAACGCATCTTCAATAATTCCATATATGATTTTGCAAACTTTAATTCTTCTTCAAGCGGAATTAAATCTTTATCTTTTTGCTCCAAGACATATCGATATACTTTTGAGAGTTTAGTTGTAAATTTTTCTGCTTGTTTTGGATTTTCTCCTATCAAAGAAGTCAACACATTTAAACTGTTAAACAAAAAGTGTGGATCTAATTGATTTTTTAAAGATTCAAATTTTGCGGTTTGATTCTTTGCAACTATTTGAGATTCTTTGACTTTATTTTGTTGATATCGATTGTAAAAATAGATAAAATGGAAAATCACAAGCATCGTTAATGTAATCCAAATCCCAAATTTATAGTTCCCTATTTTTTGGCTAGCTATAAAAGTTTGGTATGATTGTCCAAAAACAATTATATTGGTAAACATATTCAAGAAAAATAAAGCAATCAAAGTCAAAACAATAGAGCCAATAACACCAATAACTATTCTTTTTATTGATTCATTTGGTTTCCAATTTCTTTTTTCTAAATACCCAAAATACGATATATTTAAAATTCCTATTACAAAAGAATATAACTGATACAACCCAAAACTTGTCAAAAATTGGTTGACACTTTTAAACTGAAACCCATTATACAATGCACTTCCTATCAAGAAGATTATTGTTCCAATTCCAAAAAAAATTAATATGTTTTTTATAAATTTATTCATTTTTTTAATTGTTTTTTTCTTTATACTACACTAAGATTAGATATGCAAAATACATTATAATTGCTAAAAGTAATCGTATCATTTTTAAAGTTTTAATCTTTCAGTTAACCTAACTACTAAAAATTTCTGTAAGAAGACCATTGAACTCTCTTACTATTTTTAAAATTCGAAAAGAATACATTTTTTCTTGCTTCTGTCGGTGTTATGTACATTGTATTTTTCATAATATTTGATTTTATTTTTTTATTGTTAATTTATTACACAACAAATGTCCGTTAAAAGTAACTTCTATAAAATTAATGATTACCGAATTGTTGTTTTTGAATGATGAATTGCATTAAACCAACTTCAATACATTCTTTTTAAACAATCTTACAGAAACAAAGGTCATTACTACTCCAATTCCAAGTAATACTCCTATTCTTGGTAAGATGTCTGTCAATGGCAAACTTCTCCAGAAAATATCGTAGAAACCTTGAATTCCCCAATAATTTACACTCACAACTGCAATCTTCTGCATAATTGCTGGCATTACAAACAACGGAATCATAGACCCTCCTATCGCTGACATCAACATAATTATTATCGTGCTATATCCTTGTAACTGCTGACGCGACTTCGCAATAGCTACTAAAAATATTCCGAAACTTGAAACTGCAAATCCTGTTGCAAAAATCATCAACACTAAAGATGGTATATCTTTAAAAATAGGCAATCCGAAAGCAATCCAAGAGAATATAAACATTACAACAAGTTGCAAAATCGCTAATACTAATGCTGCTCCCATTTTCCCAAACAAAATATCTGTTGGTTTTAAAGGAGAATATAACAATCGCTTTAATGTTCCTGCTTCTTTCTCGTCCAATAACCCTCCGCCAATTCCTGCAATACTAAATAACAACATCATAATTGCTGTTCCTGCAACGGCTTGAATCAAGCCTAAATTTCCTTTTTTTGAATCTTCTTTTATTATTGATGTCATTTTTAATCCTGAAGAATCACTCATCATAGTACTCATTCCACTTTCATCAGAATCCATATCTGTGAAAATTTTATCTTTTACACTTTCAGAAGTCCCACTAAAATTAGCATCAAAATAGGTGCTTATCTTTGCTTTTACCGCTTTTTGACCAACACTACTCATCAAGTTTTGCATCAATACACCTTGCAACATTCCCATTTCAATCTCTCTTGCGGCATCATATTTCAATTCCATAGGTAAATCATTTCCAGCATTTATTGAATCTTGAAATCCTTTTTCGAAAATCAAAACACCAACATATTTTCCTTTTCTAACAAGGTTTGTTGCTTCTTCCTTTCCTTTTCTGATAATTGTAACGCCCTTTAAAGAATCTAATTTTGCAATCACACTCTTTGAATCTATTGAGTTATCAATATCTGAAACTAATAATTCCATTGGTTTTGATTCGCTACTTCCACCACCAATCCCTCCAAATGCGAATGCAAATAATGTGATTAATAATATTGGTAATAAAAATGTCAAGAGTACTCCTCTTTTATCAGCAAAAAATAATTTTAAATCTTTCTTTAGTATTGTAAGTATCATAATGATTAGTTTAAGTAGTTATAAATTAGTCGCGCAATTGTTTTCCAGTCAAACTCAGAAATATTGCTTCTAAATTCACTTTTTTCAATTCCAAGTCTTCAATTGTTAAGTTTTCATTATTACAAATTGAAATAATACTTGATAGGTCTTTATTTACATCACAAGCAATTGCAACTGTGTTATCTATTTGAATTATTTCTCCTTTCAATTCTTTTTTCAATTTTTCCACTTGATCACCTGAAATGGACTCAAAAGTAATTTCAACTGCTTCATTTACATTACTTTTCTTTTGCAATTCATTTTGAGTTCCTTGTGCAATAATTTCACCATTATCAATAATCGCAATTCGATTACAGAGACGTTCAACTTCTTCCATATAATGTGTTGTATAAACAATGGTCATTCCTTGCTTATTCAATGCTTCAACGACTTCAAAAATTCGATTTCTACTTTGTGGATCCACACCAACAGTTGGCTCATCCATAAATAATATTTTTGGGTTATGTAGCAATGCTGAAGCAATATTTATACGCCTTTTCATTCCGCCAGAATAATTTTTTATCAAATCATTTTTTCTGTCAGATAAACCTATCAATTCTAAAATTTTATCAATACGTTGTTTTAATTCATTTTTTGGAATATTATATATACTCCCCCAAAAAAGCAAATTGTCATAGGCAGTAAATTCATCATATAATGAAATTTCTTGCGGCACTACACCAATTAACCCTTTACATTTATTTGGATTTTCTTTTAAATTTATTCCATCAACAAGAATCGTCCCTTTATCACTTTGAAGAATGGTACTCATCATATTAATAGTTGTAGATTTCCCTGCGCCATTTGGTCCTAAAAACCCAAAAACTTCACCTTTATTTATTTTAAAACTGATGTTTTTAACGGCATGTAAATCGCCAAAAGATTTTGATAAATTAGTTACTTGTATCATATTTGTTTGATTTTGATAGTCCAAAAGTCAATAAATACTGTACGATAAAAAATTATAGAGTACTGAACTGTTATTTTTTTAGGATGAATTGTTTTTTTTTCTGATTATTAGAATGTTAGATTATTTGACTTTAATCATCAAAAAATAATGTCATTTCGAATGAAATGAGAAATCGCATCCTGAGAATCACGTGAGCAATGTGATGCGGTTTTTCAATCGCTATCACTCATTTCGAAATGACCCATATTAATTTATTATTAAAATAAAGGTGTAATTCACCCAAAAAATCTAATTCTTTAAAAATCTAACAGACTATTTTGTAACAAAAGATATATTTGTGCTACTTATATAAAAATCAACTTAAGAATTGACGCAGCAATTAGAAAAACAATTTGTAAGCCTATTAGACGAAAACCAGAATATTATTCATAAGGTGTGTCGTGTATATACCAATAATGCTGATGCTCACAAGGATTTATTTCAAGAAGTTACGATACAACTATGGAAAGCATATCCGAAGTTTAGAGGCGATTCCAAATTTAGCACTTGGATGTATCGTGTTGCCTTAAACACAGCAATTACAATATATAGAAAATCAAAACGTCAAATTAAAACAAGTGATATTTCTGATTTTCATTATCGATTGGAAAGTAGCGACTATGATGCAACAATGGATGAGCAAATACAACTATTATACAAGGCTATCCACCAATTAAGTGATGTTGAAAAAGCGTTGATTTTACTGTATTTAGAAGATAAACCTTACAAAGAGATTGCTGAAACAATGGGACTTACGGAAGTGAATGCTCGTGTAAAGGTAAATAGAATAAAAGGGAAATTAAAAACAATATTAAATCCGTAATTATGGATGAATTAGACAAATTAAAAGGTGCTTGGAAAAACCAAGACTATTCGAAGCACAAAGTATCTACTAATGATATTTATAAGATGTTGCATATGAAATCCTCATCTTATGTGAAATGGATCTTTTATATAAGTATTATAGAACTTGGCTTAGGTTTTCTCATAAGTTCAATCTCATATTTCACCGATTCCCATAAAGATTCGATGGAGTTGTTTAAAGAATTAGGGGTTTATAGTTATTATATTGTTGCAATTGTTATCTCAACCACCGTTGTTCTATATTTCATCTATAAGTTTTATCAGATGTTTAAACGTATAGAGGTTTCGGATAGTGTGAAAAATTTAATGAAAACTATTCTCAAAACAAGAAAAATAGTAAAACAGTATATATACTTTAATTTAGGCTTTGCATTTATTCTAATAGAAGTGACGCTATCATTTGGGATGATTCAAAGCTATTTAAAAATTGCGATTGATAAAGGAGAAATTAACCCTGTAATTCCTTTAAAAGCCTATATAATAGGAGGAGTTTTAACTATTCTAATTGGATTAATAATAATAGGAATATTTTGGGGGATATATCAACTTCTTTATGGAATCCTTTTAAGAAGATTAAATAAAAATTATAAAGAATTAAAACAGTTAGATAAGTAAACACTATCTTTGCAAAATATTTAATAAATTAGGTCTCGACTGCGCTCGACCAGACATTCATTTTTTGTCTCCTCGAGCGCAGTCGAGAGGTTTTAATAGTAAAAAAGATAGAAAATGAATAACGGAATCTACGCTAAATTCAACACTACAAAAGGTGAAATTTTAGTAAACCTTGAGTTTGAAAAAACTCCTGGAACAGTTGGTAACTTTGTTGCGCTTGCAGAAGGAAACCTTGAAAACGAAGTAAAACCACAAGGAACTCCATATTATGACGGATTAAAATTTCATAGAGTTATTCCAGATTTTATGATTCAAGGAGGATGTCCTCAAGGAACTGGAACTGGAAATCCTGGATATAAATTTGATGATGAGTTTCATCCTGAATTAAAACATGATAAACCTGGAATGTTAGCAATGGCAAATTCTGGTCCTGGAACAAACGGAAGTCAGTTTTATATTACGCACGTTGAAACTTCTTGGCTAGACAACAAACATACCGTTTTTGGAAATGTTGTTGAAGGTCAAGATATTGTTGATTCGATTGGACAAGGAGATGTATTAGAATCAATTGAAATTGTTAGAGTTGGTGATGATGCTGAGAAATTTAATGCAATTGAATCATTTAGAACTTTTGAAGGCTCACGTGAAAAACGATTGGCAGATGACTTAAAAGCACAAGAATCAATATTAGAAAATGCAGCTGCAGGTTTTGATAAGACTGAAAGTGGATTGCGCTACAAAGTTCTTCAAAATGGTAACGGAAAACAGGCTACAAAAGGAGCAATGGTTTCTGTACATTATAAAGGACAATTATTAGACGGAACCGTATTTGACAGTTCATACAAAAGAAAACAACCAATCGATTTTAACGTTGGTACTGGTCAAGTGATTTCTGGTTGGGATGAAGGGATTCAACTATTAAAAGTTGGTGACAAAGCACGCTTTGTAATTCCATCACACTTAGCATACGGAAGCCAAGGTGCTGGAGGCGTTATTCCTCCTGACGCTCCATTAATTTTTGATGTTGAATTGATGAATGTTAAATAAACAACATTCTGTAACAAAATAGTATTTAAAACGTCTCACAAATATATGAGGCGTTTTTTTATGCCTAATTTTTTAGTAAATTTGACTTTGTATGAAGTTCATTATTTCCTAAAATAAATGTCACTCCTGCGAAGGCAGGAATCCATTACTAACTAAGTTTAGACTCCTGCCTTTGCAGGAATGAAAAATAGTTAAATCAAGCCCGAAAAAAAAATAAAAAAATGAAACCAAACTATTTCCTACTTCTTATCCTTACAACTTTATTTATAAGTTGTTCTAAAAGTACTATTACTCCTGAGTTTATTAAACAAACTGAAGGTCGTTATCTCTATAATCCTGATGAAACTATAGAAGTGTATTTTGAAGAAAACGAACTATTTATGAAGTGGAGAGGTGCAGAAAAAATTACACCTATGAATCTTGGTAATAACGTGTTTTTTATCAAAGAGATGAATGAAAAAGTTCAATTTCAAATAAATCCTATAGACAGATTACAATATTTATGTTTAATTCCTAAAGAAAAAAACGAATCAATTAGTTATGATTTTAGAAAACTAAATAATGATGAAAATGTGCCAAGTGTCTATCTAAAAAACAAAGAATATGACAAGGCATTAAAAGGGTATTTAGCGATAAAAGAAAAAGATACAGCAAACATATATACAAAAGAATCAAATTTTAATTCTTTAGGGTACAGAGAGTTGCGAGAAAAAAATTATATTGACGCTATAAAAATATTTGAACTAAATACTGCATTATATCCTGAGAGCGAAAATGTTTATGATAGTCTTGCTGAAGCATATTTCAGAAGTGGAGATACAATAAACGCAGTTGACAACTACAAAAAAGCATTGGCAATTGATTCTGGAAATAGAAGAGCAAAAGAGTTTGTAAAAAAACATGAAAGATAGATGTTAGAAAAACTCAAATATCCTATTGGAAAAGTTATTATTCCAAAAAATATTACCGAAGCAATTATTCAAGGTTGGGTTTCTACTATCGAAAATCATCCAAAAAAACTGTCTAAGCTTGTTCAAGATTTAAATAATAATCAATTAGATACACAATATCGCCCTGAAGGTTGGACAATTCGTCAAGTTATTCATCATTTATCAGACAGTCATCACAATAGCTATACGCGTTTTAAATGGACATTGACTGAAGAGAAACCTATAATAAAAGTGTATTATGAAGAACGTTGGGCAGAATTATTTGATGGAAAAACCGCCCCTATAAACCTGTCTTTAAACAATTTAACTGCGTTACATGCAAAATGGGTTTATTTTTTAAAAGGATTATCAAATAAAGACTTAGATAAAATTTTTATTCATCCAGACGGAAATGAAGAAGTATCACTAAAAGAAAATATTGGTATTTATGCTTGGCATTGTGAGCATCATTTTGAGCATATCAATCAATTACTAATTCGGAAAAACTGGAAATAATGATACGTGATTTTCATATTGATGACATTGAACAATTAGTAGAAATCTACAATTATTATATTGAAAACACTGTCATTACATTTGATAAAAATCCTTGTTCAGTTGATGACTTTGAACAAAAAATAAAACCTATTTATAAAAAATATCCTTTTATCGTTTTTGAAGAAAACAATGAAATTTTAGGATATGCCTACGGAAGTTCTTGGCGTCCAAAACCATCTTACAAATTTACCGTAGAAAGCACTATTTACCTTAATAGTGATGCTCAGGGAAAAGGAATCGGAACTAAATTATACACTGAATTATTAAAGCAACTTAAACAGCAAAATTTCCATACAATTATTGGCGGATTAACACTTCCTAATGCTGCAAGTATTAAATTACATGAAAAACTTGGCTTTAAAAAAGTTGCGCATTTTAAACAAGTTGGACGGAAATTTGATGAATGGTTAGATGTTGGATTTTGGCAACTTACTTTCTGAAATTATTCTTTCCATTTGATTCCACAACCAATACTTGGTTTTTGAACTCTTATATTTTCAGTATCATTTAACAAACAATCCAACGCATTTCTAATATCTTTTCCAGTAACTCCTACTCCATTTCCTGGACGAGAATCGTCTAATTGACCTCGATATACCAATTTTAGATTTGCATCAAAAGCATAACTGTCTGGAGTACAAGCAGCATCATATGCTTTAGCAGCTTCTTGAGATTCGTCATACAAATAAGGAAACGGATATTGTTGCTCTTTTGCAACTTTTCTCATTAACTCAGGTGCGTCTTGAGGATAATTTTCTACATCATTTGATGAAATAGCAATAAAATTTATTCCTTTGGTTTTGTAATGGTTTGCCAATTTTACTAATTCTTCGTTTACATGAATTACAAACGGACAATGATTACAAATAAATAAAATTACTGTACCATTCACACCTTTTAAACTTTCAAGACTTGTTTTTCTGCCAAAAACGGTATCAAATAATATAAAGGCAGGTGCAATTGTACCTAAGGGAATCATATTTGAAAGTGTTCTCGCCATTCTGCTTAATATTTTGTAAGTTTATAACTTCAAAAATACGAAAAATGAACCGAGCATACTAAAAACTTTATCACTCAAGAGAATGGCTAGTAGATGGCATCGCCTGTACTGAGTGCAGTTGAAGTATGACAGTTAAAAAACAGTAAATATATACACATGAGAACACTAAACCAATGGTTTGATGAATACGCAGAAAGTCATCAAAATAAAACAAATCAATTGATACATTATATCTGTGTTCCTGCAATTTTTTTTAGCATTGTTGGCTTACTTATGTCTATTCCAACCAACCTACTTACCAATTTTTTTGGTCTGAATAATCCATATATAGAAAATTGGGCAACAGTTTTATTGATTTTTACTTTAATATTCTATTTACGCATGTCATTTAGCATATTTATAAAAATGTTTGTGTTTTCGGCAATATGTATTGTATTAAATCGTTTTTTAGGGCAACATTTACCTTTGTTTTACACTTCATTAACAATTTTTGTGATTGCATGGATTTTCCAATTCTATGGTCATAAAGTAGAAGGTAAAAAACCTTCTTTTCTCAAAGATCTACAATTCTTGTTAATTGGTCCAGTTTGGGTAATTAAAAAATTAATGTCAAAATAATACATTTAACAATTTTTAATGTGGGAAAAATTCTAAACCTAATTCTGTTTTTTGCGTGTTGTAATTTCTTATCTGCCCAAGAACAAGGTAAGGTCATAAACATTCGAAACCTTGATATTAATACTGAATATGCCGATTTTGGCGTTTCATTTTATAAAGACAATCTTGTTTTATTTGCATCTTCAAAAAAAGATAGAGAATTAAAAAGAAAAGACCGAAGTAAAAATAAAATGCTGTATTTACAGTTTTACAAAGGCAGCATTGCTGATAATGGTCAAATTATTCTAGAAGGACTTTATTCAAAAGAAAAATACAATATGTTTCATGAGTCTGATATTACTTTTTCTACAGATGGAAAAACAATATATTTTACATTAAACAATTATATTCAAGATGAATACCGCAATTTTTTTAGAAAAAGCAATAACAAAGAGCATATTCTAAATATCTTCAGAGCAACAATTAATGACGATGGAATAGCATCAAATATTGAACCTGTACCATTTAATGATAAGAACTATTCTGTAAGTAATCCTGAATTGAGTCCTGACGGAAAAACACTTTATTTTTCTTCTAATATGGATGGAGGTTATGGAATGAATGATATTTATAAAGTTGCAATAAATGAAGATGGAACTTATGGTAGTCCTGAAAATTTGGGCGTAGAAATAAATACCAAATACAATGAATTTTTTCCTTTTTTAAGCACTAACAATACTTTTTATTTCACTTCTGATGGTCATAGAGAAAAAGGATATCTTGATATTTACAGTAGTAACTATTCTGATGACACATATTCAACTCCAACAAACTTAAATGATGTAAATAGCAAGTACGATGACTTTGCATTTGTTATTAGTCCAGAGAAAAATGTTGGTTATTTCTCTTCATCAAGAAAAGGAAAAGGGAATGTCGATATTTATTCTTTTCTGATAGAACCTACTGAATGTAACCAAACCATAGCAGGAATTGTAAGAAATACATTAACCAATGAGATTATTGCAAACTCTGAAGTAAAATTATTTAACGACGGAAAATTATTCAATTCTATTACAACTAATATAAATGGGGAATTTAAGTTTAATATAGATTGCGAAACAACGTATGCAATTAATGCCTCTAAAATAGATTTTATAGAGTCCGAAGAAACAACTTTTACATCTTCAAAAGTTAATTCTAAAAATACTGATTTTATACTTTACCTAGAGCCAATTGAGTGCTTGCAAACCATTACTGGAATTGTGCGAAACGAAGAAACGAATGAGATTTTAGCAAATACTGATGTGAAATTATCAAATGATACAGGTTTTTCAGACACTATTAAGACCAACAAAAATGGTGAATTTAAGTTTGATATTGATTGTGAAACCGCTTATGTTATTAATGCTTCAAAAATAAATTTTATAGAATCTGAAGGAACAACTTTCACTTCTACAAAAGAAAACTCTAAAAATACTGATTTAACACTTTACTTAAAACCTATTGAATGTAAACAAACCGTTGCAGGAATTGTGACTAACAAAGAAACACTTGTTCCAATAAATAATGTTGCTGTTTCATTGTTTCATGATGGTATAGTTATTGAAAAAACAACAACACAAATAGATGGATTGTTTAATTTTAACACGAAACTAGATTGTAAAACAGCATACAAAGTAGTTGCAGAAATTGAAAATTACACATCCAAAATAGAAAATTTTAAAACTTCAGACAATCCAAATGAAGAAAATTATTTGAAACTTGAACTACAAGAAACAGATGAGTTTATTACTTATAAGAATATTAAAATGATTAGAACAAAACCAATCTATTTTGATCTAAACAAACATGACATCAGAAAAGATGCTGCAATTGAATTAGATAAGGTTATAAGGATTATGATAAAATACCCAACAATAAAAATTGAGTTAAAATCTCATACTGATAGTCGTGCTCCAGATGGATATAACATGACGCTATCTAAAAGAAGAGCAAATTCTTCTGTTGCGTATATTATATCTCAAGGGATTGATTCAAATAGAATTTCTGGTGAAGGATATGGAGAAACTCAACTTGTGAACAGATGTTCAAATAACGTAAAATGCTCTGAAGCAGAACATCAAAAAAATCGTAGAACCGAGTTTATAGTAATAAGTGAATAAATGAAATTTATCAAAATCTTTATTGTTGTTTTTCTGTTTTTTTCTAGTGATATTATAGCACAAGGAAAAATTATTTCTGACACATCAAGTTGTTTTCAATTAGTTACTGGAACTGTAAAAAACAAGGTAACTAATGAGATAATCAAAGATGCTACGGTAAAATTGTATGCGCAAAATAGTCTCTTAAAAACGATACAAACAAACAGCAAAGGAAGTTTTAACTTTAAGGTCGCATGTGATGCATCGTATCAATTGGTTTCATTTAAAGGAGATTTGTCAAAAACAACAAAAAGCTTTGTTACTTCTAACACTGGAAACATTAGAGTTAAATTTTCGCTTCTAATCGAAGAACCAGAAAAGTGCACAATAACTCTAGAAGGTATAGTTAAAAATGATGAAGATGAGTTTATGAATGAATCTGTTGTTATTGTTTACGACAAAGGAAAAGAAATCAATCGTGCTATTGTAAAAAGAGATGCGAAGTATCAATTTATTTTAGAATGCAATAAACCATATAAAATTGTTGCACAAAGTGTGAATCATATAGAATATAGTTATGTACAAAATACTGGAACAAAAAATAATAAAATCTTCGAGAAAGATTTTAGCCTTGAAAAATTAGCGTGTATAAAAGATTTATACGGTGAAATAACAAATGCAAATACAAAAATAAAAATAGCTGATGTAACCATATATTTATTACTTAATGGAAATCGTATAAAAACTACAAAGACTAATAATCAAGGGGAATACTTATTAAAAAACGTTAGTTGTAACGACAATTATTCTATGTCTGTATCTAAAACTAATTACCAAAAATCTATTTTTAGGATAGCAAAAATAGAATCTGGACCAAAAGGTTATTTTATAAGTACACCATTAATTCCAATACCTAAAAAAGAAATTGTAGAAGTTGAAGAAAATATAATTGATGCTGAAATTAAACCAACGATTAAAAAAGAACCAATTATTGAAGATACACCATCATCAAAACTATTAGAAGTTGGTGTGATTCAATTTGATTTAAATCAATCAGAAATTACAAGAGAAATCGCTATTGAATTAGATAAAATAGTAACATTAATGATAGTAAAGCCAACTGTAAACGTACTATTAAAATCTCATACCGACAGTAGAGGTCCAGACATTTACAATGACAATCTCACAGAAGCAAGAGCGCAATCAATGGTAAATTATATTGTTTCTAATGGAATTGATTCGAACAGAGTTACTGGAAAAGGATATGGTGAAACTGAATTAACTAATGAGTGCTCAAATGGAGTAAAATGTTTGGAATCAGCACATCAAGCAAATAAAAGAAACGAATTTATAATAACCAATGAATAAACTAAAAGAACTAATTACGTTTGAAAACTTCACAAAAACCGATATTAGAATTGGTACCATTACAGAAGTTCAAGATTTTGAAAAGGCACACAAATCAGCATATCAAGTTACTATTGATTTTGGAAGTTTAGGTATTAAAAAATCAAGTGCGCAGATTACTACACTCTATTCTAAAAAAGAATTGGTAGGAAAACAGGTATGCGCTGTTATTAATTTTAAGCCAATGCAAATTGCCAATTTTAAAAGCGAATGCTTAATCTTAGGCATTCAAAATAGAAAAGACGTAACGCTCATACAAGCATCAGCAAAAAACATTAAAAATGGTGAGCAAGTCTCATAAAAAATAAGTTGTAATCAAAAAAGTTGAGTAACTTTGACTCATGCCGCTAACCAACAAATTAAAAATTCTTTCAAATACTCTTAAAGGAGAACTCTTTTTTGATGATTTGCATAAAACAATTTATGCAACAGATGCGTCTGTATATCGTAAAATTCCATTAGCGGTATCAACTCCAAAAACGGCTGGAGACCTTAATAAACTTATTGATTTTGCTTCTGACAACAATACTACTTTAATCCCAAGAGCTGCAGGAACTTCACTTGCAGGACAATGTGTTGGCGATGGAATTATTGTCGATATTTCTAAACACTTTACCAAAATTATTTCGTTTGACGAAAAACAAAAAACAATAACTGTACAACCTGGAATTATTCGAGACGAACTCAATCATTTTTTAAAATCGTATGGATTATTTTTCTCACCAAACACCTCAACATCCAATCGTTGTATGATTGGCGGAATGGTTGGTAATAATTCCTCAGGAACAACATCAATACAATACGGAGTTACACGCGATAAACTTATCGGTTTAAAAACAATACTTTCTGATGGCTCTGAAGCGCACTTCACTCCTGTTTCTTCGGATGAGTTTATCAAAAAGACAACTGAAAACTCACTCGAAGGCAACATTTATAAAACCATTTTTGACGAACTTTCTATAAAAGAACAACAAGAAGAAATAACTAAAGAGTTTCCGAAAAAATCTATTCATAGACGTAATACTGGTTATGCAATTGATTTACTTTTAGCTAATGATTTGTTTGGTGGAAAAGAACCAACAATTAATCTTTCTCAATTACTCTGTGGAAGCGAAGGAACACTCGCATTCACTACCGAAATAACACTGCAATTAGATGAATTACCACCAAAACACAGTGTTCTTGTAGCAGCACATTTCAACTCTATAAATGAGAGTATGAAAGCTGTAGTTGTGGCGATGAAGCACAACCTTTATATGTGTGAATTGATGGATAAAACCATCTTAGATTGTACTAAAAACAACCGAACACAAACAGCAAATAGATTCTTTATTGAAGGAGATCCAAAAGCAATTTTAATGCTAGAAATTTGTGCTAATTCGCAAGAGGAAGCCAATCAACTTGCAGCTACATTAATTACTGATTTACAACAGCACAATTTTGGTTATGCATTCCCAAAACTTACAGGAAACGACATCAATAAAGCCATACATCTTCGAAAAGCAGGATTAGGTTTACTTGGAAATATTATTGGCGATTCTAAAGCTGTTGCATGCATTGAAGATACTGCAGTACAACTCGAAGATTTACCAAATTACATTGCCGAATTCTCTCAAATGATGAGTGATTTTGGTCAAGAGGCTGTTTATTATGCACATGCTGGAGCAGGAGAAATTCATTTAAGACCTATACTAAATCTTAAGAAAAAACCTGACGTAAAACTCTTTAGAGAGATTACAACAAAAACAGCAAAATTAGTCAAGAAATATGGAGGCTCTTTTAGTGGCGAACATGGTGATGGAATCGTTCGTGCAGAATTTATTCCGTTGATGATTGGAGATAAAAACTATCAACTCTTAAAAAGAATTAAACAAGTTTTTGACAGTAAGAACATCTTTAATAAAGGTAAAATTATTGATCCTTTTTTAATGGATGAATCACTACGCTATCATGTTGATAGAAACGAGCCTAAAATTGACACAGTTTTTGATTTTTCTGATACTGAAGGGATTCTCAGAGCAGCAGAAAAATGTAATGGTTCTGGAGATTGTAGAAAGTCTGTAAATGCTGGTGGAACAATGTGTCCGAGTTATAGAGCAACTAAAAATGAAAAAGATACAACACGTGCAAGAGCAAATGCGTTACGTGAGATTTTAACGAATTCTGACAAGAAAAATAAGTTTGACAACGAAGAATTAAAAGAAGTTTTTGATCTCTGTTTGAGCTGCAAGGCTTGCGCAACCGAATGTCCAAGTAGTGTAGATATTGCGACTTTAAAAGCAGAGTTTTTATACCAATATCAAAAAGAAAATAAACCAAGTTTGCGTGATAAAGTTTTTGGCTTTAATGCCAAATACAACGAACTTGGAAGCAAGTTTCCTAAAATCACAAATTTTATCCTCAAGCAACATATCACAAAGAAAATTCTTGGATTCCCAACAGAAAGAAGTGTTCCTAAATTAGGGAAATACACTTTAAGAAAATGGTATCAAAAAAGCTATCAAAAAAACAATTCTGATAAAAAAATACAGTTATTTTGTGATGAATTTACCAATTACCACGATGTGCAAATCGGAATTGACACTATCAATCTTCTTTCAAAACTTGGTTATGAAGTGTTAATGGTGCAACATCCAGAAAGCGGTAGAAGTCTTGTTACCAAAGGTTTTTTAGACGAATTCAAAATTGTTGCAAATAAAAACATCGATATATTTAAAGAGTTGGTTTCTGCTGAAACACCACTTATCGGTATCGAACCAACGCCAATTTTAACATTTAGAGATGAGTACTTAAGAATTGCTGATGACAAAACTTCAGCAAAAAAAATTGCGAAACATTGCCTAACGATTGAAGAATTTATCCAACGAGAAATTGAAAATGGAAATATTAACTCCTCTCAATTTACATCCGAAGAAAAAGAAATAAAAATTCACGGTCATTGTCATCAAAAAGCATTGATTGGAATGAATCCTGCATTTATGATGCTCAATCTACCAAAGAACTACAAAGTAACTATCATTAATTCTGGGTGTTGCGGAATGGCTGGTTCATTTGGCTTTGAAAAAGAACATTATGACTTGAGTATGCAAGTTGGTGAAGACACACTGTTTCCTAAAATACGAAAAATGGAACAGGAAACGATTGTTGTTGCTTCTGGTACAAGTTGCCGACATCAAATTTTGGATGGTACAAAACGAACAACTAAACATCCTTCAACGGTGTTATTGGAAGCCTTAAAATAACTCAAATATTGTTTTTATATTTCTAATTGTAGAATTAGTCTTTAAGTGATTTTACCAAAACACCTTCAGACCATTCTCCAATTTGTTGAACATTATCTTTATTATGGTAATAACCTCTACCATGGTATTTTCCATCTTTCCAATTGCCACCATAATAACCGCCATCCTTGAAGAAAAAACGACCAGAACCATGATATTGACCTTCATTGTTAAACTTTCCGGTATACTTAGCTCCATTTGAAAATTTGTAAGTTCCCATATAAATATTTCCGTTTTTGAAAAAACCAGTAAACGAATCACCATTTGCCCATTTAAAACGACCATATTGATTTAGGCAATTTCCAGCAGTACAACCCAATTCTTTATTATTAGAAGTCAATTTGTAAGTTGTAGTAATGTTTCCGTCTTTATAAATGCCTTGTTTCCATTTACTATCGGTAACTGTAATACCACGTCCGTTTAGTTTACTGTTCTTATATTCACCAATTATATTATCATCATTAGCTGCAATATACACTCCATATCCCTCCATATCATTATTATTCCAATTACCTATATATTTTGAAGTGTCTTCCCATTTATATAAACCATAACCTTGACGTTTTCCATTTTCCCAAAAACCACTATAATGTCCATTTCCATATTGCCATTTCCCCCAACCTTTTTCACAATCGCCACTTACGCAACCAGTAGTAACACTTTTATCTACAACTTTTTCAATAATTTCAACTGGTCTAAAATCAAACGATTTACTTATAGTTTTAAAGTTTTTTAATCTATATTTTGGATGTCATCAAGACTTACTATAAAGTCGTTGTTTTCATACTCTGAAGTAGTTTTGCTATAATCTATTGCTTTACCCTCTTTAATTATTCCATATTCTTTTTTTACTATATCACGATACCAAAAGGTGTTTTCTGGTGCTTCTCCCAAATCTATCAAATCCTTTGCTCCCCAATTTGAGAATTTTCGAATATCTTTTTCTAAATATGTTTTATCTAATTCTGGTATATACGCAACATAACTTCCTTTAATATTAGTAATATTTGATGTATAACCCTTATCATTTACATAGTTTTTAAATGAATTTGGAGTCGTTAAATAAAAATCCTTTGAAATATCTCGTATTAAAATAGAAGCATCCTTAACAACATTTTCAACTGCTGTTTCAAAATTATCTAATAGTATTATGGTCCTTGATGGTTTATGCAAAACAGCTAAAGTTTCCGTTTTGAAAAAACCAAGTCTTTTCAGATCTTTAAGTTTTTCTCCATTTTCATTATAAATTGAATATTCATCTGATGAATTTTTAATGTATTTAGCAGAAGTAATATATTTTACAGAAGCCGCTTGTAGTGTTTGAGTTGGCTCAGGAACATTTTGAGAAAAAAGTATTTGGTTAGTACAAAACAAAATACAAACTAAGATTATGCGTTTCAAGATTTATTGTTTTTAAATTTAATTGATTTAGGCTTTTATTCCTTTTGTAAATCTACAAATAAAAATCAACTCAGTAAAATGCTTTAAAATAGCTATCTAATTGTCGTATATTCGCTTTATACTAAACTACAAAAGATGAAAATAAAAAATAGTATCCTTGTTTTTCTAATGACTACGCTACTTATCAGTTGTAGTCAAAAAACAATACAATGTGAAATTGAAACAACAGAAGGTAAAATTATTGTAGAATTATATCCTGAAAAAGCACCTAAAACTGTTGCGAATTTTTTGCGCTATGTCGACACTAACTTTTATGAAAACACTTCTTTTTTTAGAACTTGTACGTCAGAAAACGAAAAAGATAGAACTATAAAAATTCAAGTGATTCAAGGTGGAAGTATTGACGAGAAAAACGACTTTCCTCCTATTGAACTTGAAACTACTGAACAAACAGGTGTAAAACATTTAAATGGCGTACTATCTATGGCTAGAGATAAACCAAATAGTGCTACACAAAACTTTTTTATCTGTATTGAAAATCAACCAGAACTTGACTATAATGGCAAACGGAATCCTGACGGACAAGGTTTTGCTGCTTTTGGAAAAGTAATACAAGGAATGGATGTTGTCTTAAAAATTCAGGTACAAAAAAATACGAATCAACTATTAAACAGTCCTATTCGTATTCATTCAATAAAACGTAAAGGTTAAATGGACAAGCCACTACTCTACTTTAAAAATGATACAGCATGGCGCGAATGGCTACATGAAAACCATGACACCTATACTGGCGTATATCTTGTTTTCTATAAAGTGGCAAGTAAAGAACCAAGTATGCGTTGGGAAGAAGCAGTAAAAGTGGCGCTTTGTTATGGTTGGATAGACTCTACAGTTAAAAAAATTGATGACCAACGCCGTAAACAACATTTTACTCCTAGAAAAAATAAGAGTGTGTGGAGTAAACTTAATAAAACGTATATAGAGCAATTAACATTGGATAATCTCATACATGCTTCTGGAATAAAATCAATTGAAATAGGAAAAAGTAATGGTTCTTGGGATGCTCTAAATGATGTGGACAATGAAGTTATTCCTTTAGAATTACAAATTGCATTTTCCAACAATCCAATTGCATTTGAGAATTATAAAAACTTTGCACCTTCTTACCGAAAAGGGTATTTGTATTGGTTGCATAGTGCCAAACGTGAAGCAACACGACAAAAAAGAATAGCGATAATTATTGAATTATGTGCTGCCAATAAAAAACAACAAGATGGTACTTGGTAACTATTTTGGAGTTTCTAAATTATGTAAATACAAACCGAATAGAAATATGTTAGAATTTTCAAGCAAGTTAGAACTAAGCAATAATTATTATAATGTATTGCAACAGTTACTCTTGCTTCTCTCCATTTAGATAGGATTCCGTTTTTATTAAATTTCCATTTATATCATAATCATTAACAGTTCCATTTCCGTTAATCAGCGTTCCTTTTTCTAATTGATTTCCACTTCCGTCAAAACAGGCTATTACATTTAATAATTTTCCTTTTTCCCATTGATTAGTGATATAAATTTTCCCATTATTATGATATCCAATCCATTCGCCATCTGGTTTTCCATTACTATATTCCCCTTCCCATTCTAACTGACCATTTATGTGATAATACTTCCATTTTCCAGTATATTTATAATCCCAAGTAGCTCTTTTCCCTTCACTTCTTAAAGTCCCTTCTTTATCATAATTTTTCTGATAATCTTCTTTTGAGTTTGATGTATCTGATATAGTAAATTGCAATTCTCCCGTTTCATAATAATTTTTTATTGGCCCATCTATTTCTTTTCCTTTGTTTTTATAATATAATTCACGTTTTATAGCACCATTACTATTATCATAAAAATGTTTAACAAAATTACTCGATAAACTTTCGTTGTAATGTTCACTTATTGAGTATAGATTTCCGCTTTTGTAGTAACTCTTTTCTTCATAAATAGAATCTGTTGCATTTATTAATTTAGATTCAATCTCTAATTTACCGTTTTCATAAAACTTCTTATATTCTCTATATTCTTGAATTACTAAACCATTTTGATAATGATAAATAGATTTCAAATTGCCATTTTCATAGTATTCTTCCCATTGACCTGTTGCTTCACCATTTTGGTCATAATATCCCTTTTCCTTTATATTTCCATTCTCAAAATAGACTTTATCTAAAGTTTCTTCTTTCCCTGAGTATCTAAGAACTCTCCATAATTCTCCTGTTTCTTCATAAGCATTCCAATATCCTATTTCTTTTCCGTTTTTATAACTTCCTGTTTCTTCAGTTTTTCCATTTTCATAATATGCTATTGACATACCATCTAGTTTTCCATTTTGATAGTGATTTATTCTATACGTCTTACCATCTGGAAAATATTCTATATATTTTCCAGTCATTTCTCCATTCGAAAACTTACCAATTCCTGCTAATTTCCCATTTTCATAATAAACTTTGGCTGTGCCATTAGGTTTCCCGTTTTTATAAGAAGTAACGCTTTGCAACTCGCCACCTTCATAATAGGTTTTTTTCTTTTGAGCATTAGAAAAGAACGTTATTAAACTAACGAATAATAGTAGAATGATTTTTTTCATTGTGATTTCGCTTTAATTGTTACCAGCGGTTTGTATAAAGCTAGTTGCGTTTTTTAAGCACCTAATTTAGCAAATAAAAACCGATTTAAAAATTCGCGAGGTTTTGGGAAGACCTTATGATGAAACTTTTGTGTCAGTATTAAAATAAATGAATCCCTAAATAAAGAATATAAAGAACTTATTGAAATGCAAAATTTATTTCAATAAGTCAAAATATTAATGTCAAAATTTAATGAAGAATTTACTTGTTTTTTAACTCAGTTCTTTGTTACCTGCTGGCTTTTATTTCCGTCAATAGGATTTTTGCTTTTCCAATTGCTATCTTTTCAATGTCAGGAAATATTTTTGCATTTAAAATTTTGTCTCCATTCAATTGTTTAATCTTTAATAAAATAACATTCTTTGAGTCATAAAGTAATTCGTCTGCGAAATCTTTTAAATCACATTTACTTAATTCAACAAGTCCTGATGTTGTTTTTGCTAAATTCTCGTTTTTAATTCCATTTAAGAATTTTGGCTTGTAAAGTTTTAGAAACGCTCTGATTTCTTTATTGTACTTACTATCTGTCAATTCTTCTATTCTTCTTAAAGACTGGAACAAAGATGAAATAGTAAGATTTTTGTTATTCGATATTTTTAATTTTTTAAGAAAATCATTTTCAAAATGCTTTATTGCTATTTTAAAATCAATTTTTAGAGAATAGTCAAAAGCCTTTAAATAATCTCCAAAATTCAATCTTCCATATTGATATTCGTCTGCTCGTTGTATTGTTAAGTATTTATCTAAAAGATTACTGCAAAATAAACTTGAATTCAAGTTATCATTTACAAATGTTTTATTCTTTGTTTTATTAAGAACTTCGGTTGATTGACTTATATTAAGTTCTTTGTGACACATTGAATTACAAAGGATATTTAAATCTGCCATATTCAATGCGTTTATAGTTTTTTCTTTGTCAACCCTTGTTAAAACAAGGAATAAAGATTCCATAACAGTAAACTTTGAACCATCTAAAACCTTGTTTAGTAATTCAGCTGATATTTCATTTTTTACTTTCTCCTTTAATTCTTGAATGTTTAATACTTTAGGATTCGATAATATTGCAACGTCAAAATCAATATTTAATATTTGTTTTTTTGTTATAGCTAAAAGTTCATTTTGTGTAATTCCTTTAATCTCGATTTCATTCTTTTTTACTAATTCATAGAATATTAGTAAACTGTTTATATTTCGCTCGCTTTGTAGTAATTTGTTGAAACTAGAAGAAATTAAAAATCGATTTATTATTTCGTAAAAAATTTCTTTGTCAGAAACAATGGTAGTGTTTAATTCAAGTATTCTAGCTGAAATATTACTTAAGCTTTGTTCATTTTCAAGTAATTTGTAAAATATTCCATTGTCAAAACTCTTTTTCAATTCTAAATTCACTAAATCTGGAGCAATTGATGATAAATCTGATAAACTTTTTGCGAAATCTGATAGATTTGTATTAGATGTATTAAGATTCAATGATAATTGGTCAAGAAGTTTTTTTGCAATCGTTGTACCAAGAGCAATATCAATTTTTTCTAACTCTCTGATTGACTTTCCAATTTGAACAGTTTTTAATTTATTTCCTTTTTTGACAAGTTCTTCAATATTTAAATGTCTAATAATTCCGAGCAATAATTTTTTTGATAAAGGCGAAGTATTTAATTCAGATAATGAATTTGTGATTCTTGAAAGAGTAGGCAATTTTTCTATCATAGATAGCCATTCAGGAAAATGAAAAGAATTAAGAATTCTATTTACGGTTTCTGGAGTTGCTTTCTTTTTGCTAATTCGCATTGTTAATTCCGAAATGGCATTTGTATTTGCCTGCTCGTTTGTTCGGAGTGTTCTAATAATATTTCCTAACTCTATATTTAATTGATTAGCAATTTGAAGCAAATTGCTATAAACAGAATAATCTTTTGATATATAAAGTTCAAGTTTGTATTTTGAGTAATACTTTATAAAAAGAGAGTAATAAGCTGATTGATTTTTGTTGTTCAGCATATCAAATGAATGGAAAAATATTTTTTGCAATTCAAATACTTCATAATTTCGAATATTACTATCGAATTTAATTGAAATTAGCTCAAGAATTTTAGTTTCATTTAATAGTGCTTTCACAATTTCGAATTGTCCTGATGCATACAATTTTATTACTATTTCAGTAATATTTAACTCTGTTTCAGTTTTGTAATTGTCAAGATAATTAATGAGTAATCCTATTAAATCTTTTGTTTCTAAATCTTTTTCTTTAGTTAAGGTTAGATGAATTAAACTTGCATAATCTTTATGTGGAAAATAGTAATAATCACTAGTAGTGTAGTTTATTATAATTCCCTTTTCTTTAAGTTTTGCAAACTCTTCATTTTTTCCTTTGACTCTTAAAAATGAAATATCGTGGCTAAACAAATAAGAATACAGAAATAGAAGTGCCGTATTGAATTCATTTAACTTATGAGCATCAAAAAAGTAGGAATAAATATTGTCATTGTTAACTTTGTCAAGTTTAAGATTCTTACCTTTTTTGTTTGATGAAATCCAAGTTTCAATTGCAATATTTAGTTTTAATAGATTACTATCTGTGTTTTTTAAGATGGTTTTAAAATCTCCTTTGTACCAAGCAAAATCAGGAAATTCTTTTTTTAAATGATATACTCTATTGTCGATAATTCCTGAAACTTTTTCTTCAAATTCAAAATCCGGATTATATCTAAATTGATATATGTCTTTGAAGACATTTAGAATTGAGTTTTTGTCTTCTTCTCTAAATGAGTTATAATATCTTGAAATATAGATTCCTTTTATCCATTCAAAACTGGCGATTTTTTGACGTAGTTCTTTAAATAAGTTTACGTTATCGTGGACATTTTCAAGAATTATAATTGAATGGTAAAATGAAAGTTGATTTATCTCCATCATTAAATCTCTTTTCGAGTAATTTAAATCGGGATTTGAAAGGTCTAAAATATATGTTTTGTAGTAAGGAATTAAATTTCTAACAATTGCTTTTGTAAAGGTTGATTTTCCGCTACAAGGGTTTCCTAGTATAGCGTACTCTTTGGTTTTATTTTTGTTAAAAAGAGAGGCAATCTCCTTGATTTTCTTTTTTTCAAATTCGGAAAAGTAAATGGCATTTTCTGGAGTAATATATTCCGTTGATGTTATGACTTTGTCAAATGGTATAAATGAACAAAGATTACTTAATCCATTAAATTCAGGAGATAATTCTTGTTTGACAATTTCTTCAATTCTTTTTCTTTTTTCAGGAGAAATTATTTTTTGAAAATCGCCAATTATTTGTCTTGTTGTTTTTATTGAAATTTTTCTACCATATTTTTCAGAAAGTTCAATCTCACTTATATTTTCTAGTGCTTTATTATCTCTAATAAAGAAGCAGATTATTTGGTTTATTTTTTTTGATTTGTGAAATTTTACTATTTTTCCAATAGTGTCTTTTTCAATCTTGTTTCTTTCATTACTTTGAATTGCTGTAACTTGGATTGCGATTCCTCTTTTGATGTCATACAAGTCAATTCCTTCTGCATTCTTTTCCGTGTAGTTTAAGTTAACAAGACTTTTCCAGCCGTAGATTAATTCAAAAAGTCGCATAAAAAAATCTTCTGCGATTAATTTTTCATCATGCTTATTAAAAACACCTTCGTTGTCTATTTTTCTAACATATTCAAGAAGATTATTTTCAATTGAGCTGTTCATATTTTTTGATGCAGTTGGTTTTTTTTAGTTTGCAGGTAACGGTTTGTGTATGAGGCGTTGGGCATTTATAAGCACTTCTTTTCAGTTTATTACTATCTTAATTTAAAAGCACTAACTTTGGATTAAACACTTATCGCCCAATGATTTATACACTTTGTTATGCCCTTTTTTCCTTTTTCACGTTCTGTTTTTAGCGTTGGCAAGACATACTCTTTTGCAAT